>NZ_DDOK01000007.1:0-302403 GCF_002341635.1 Methylophaga sp. UBA2496
AACTTATTTCAGGACAAGACATCTGCTATGAATAAATCAATAAGCCCTAAAGCCGATAACGCAGATCAGCGGATTTTGAACGGAGCATTTCAATATTTTTTGCCATGCTGAGCACTTTAAACAATTCCCCCATCTGTTCTGGCAACAATAAGCGTTTTAATGCTGCAGCCTGCTGCATCTGATGAAAGGCTGGATTTGCATTATCCTGACTAAGATTAAGAATATCACCTGCCAGCAGGAAATCACTCTGTCTTTGATAACCTTCTAGCTGAAGTCCTTTTTCATAAGCAGTTTCAGCCAGCGCAGTGAAATCAACATGAGCAGTGATATCCTGTAAACCCACTAAAATCAGCGGATCATTATGTGCCTGATGATGGTAGTGACAGCGCAACATGCCCTGATGACGCAGTGGATGAAAATAATCACTGGCCTCATAACCATAATCAATTATATAAATGCCACCCTGTTCAAGCATATCGGCAATAGTTGCAAGCCAGGCAGTTGCTTGCATCGCTATTTCAGTCTGATAGGGGAATTGTTCCAGTAAAGGATGAATTTGTTCACAACGAGACTTTAAATGGGTATTGGTTAAGGGTTGTGTCTGCCAATCAAGCTTTGCATTTTTGAGCCCTACTCCGATCTCATGCAGCTGATCTTTTTCAAACAGAACCTGATGTATCGGCATCGCGTCACAGACTTCATTGGCAACGATAACGCCGGTAAACTTGTTGGGAAGCTGATCCAGCCAGACAACCCGGTTTTGCTGGACACCAAAAATTTTATTTATTTTTTGACGCTGTACTTCACGTAAGTGAGCACTTGCTTCAATAATGTAGTAATGTTTTGGCAGGCAGTCGATCTCACTCAGATAGAGCAACAGATCCACGGCCATCTGGCCACTGCCAGCACCAAATTCCAGGCAATCTGCCCCCGGTATTTGTCTGAGCACATCAGCAATATGAATGCCCAGCGCCTGTGAAAATAACGGGCTTATTTCGGGAGCAGTAATAAAATCCCCTGCTTCGCCGATCTTGCTTAATCCACTGCTGTAATAACCGAGTCCAGGTTGGTATAAAGCCATCTGCATAAATTCAGCAAAGCTCAGCCAACCATTACGGTCTTCTATGGTCTGAAAAATCAGTTGCAACAGTTGATCGCTATGCTGTTGCGCAATGGGGTCAGGTGCAGGTAACTTGGCGGTATGTTTCATTTAGTCGGTAATATCAGTGAATAATCCCATTTTAGTAACAGGTGCCGGAAAGCGAGTCGGATTTCATATCGCTTCCAGGCTAAAGCAGGATGGTTATGAGGTATTGGCACATTACCGTACTGAAACGGATGATGTCCAAAAACTAAAACAATTAGGCATACAGACTGTTCAGGCGGATTTGCAGGATACTGCCAGCATTATGGGGTTTATCGACAAACTGCAGCAATTCAGTCCCGCTTATCGAGGCATTGTGCATAATGCCTCAGCATTTACACCGACAGCAGATGATTTGATTGAGGCTGCGGAGCAATATCAACATTTTTTTAACATACATATGTTAGCGCCGTTTCTGATCAATCAGGCGTTATCAAAGCTGTTAAAGGGACCAGGCAATGATCCGGCCGATATTATTCATATCACCGATATCAATGTTGAAAACCCTACCCCACGTTTTGATATTTATGGCACAACCAAAGCGGGATTGCATAACCTGACGCTGGTGTCGGCAAAAAAACTTGCTCCGCAGATCAAGGTGAATTCAGTGGCTCCGGGACCCGTTTTATTCACCGAGTCACATACACAGGAAGCTAGACAGAAGATGTTGTCTGAAACCCCGCTTGCTCGTGAAGGTGGTGCCGAGCCAGTTTATCTCGCCATAAAAAGCTTGCTAGAGAACCCCTTTATTACCGGTGCGACTATCCCGGTAGATGGTGGTCGCCGTCTCTCCAAAGCGTAAGTCAGACGTTTGTATCAAAACGCCTGCAGGAGGCGTGACTTCTGCAGTGTCAGTTAGATAACTGAGCAGCTCTCGAATAATGGGGTAAAGAAAATACTCATCAGTAATACTGCTGACCGGGATATCAGCTTCTTCTGGCAAACTCAGCTTTTTCAGAATATCGATATCGGCTGGTCGATCTTTGGTTTTGCTTAACGGATCATCCCGATCCCGACCTAAACTAATTTCAATTTGATTGCAGAAGCGCTTTAATTCTATCTCGGACAAATCGGTTTCAACGAAGACGATGGCATTGAGGAAATCCCGATGACTATTCATGCCCACCGGCGGGATTTTTAATACTCGGCTTAGTTTTAGTTCTTTAAACTCTTGCAGCAGCGCAATGACCATTTTTTCGGTATTTTGCTGAGGATTTATGTTGCTGCCTAAACCAAGCAGATAACCTTGTCGCTGTTTCATTCGCTGGAGCGCTCAATCACAATTTGTGCCTGGTTTTTACCATGCAATTGAACAGGTTTGGTTAAGGTGAGTTTGAGTCGCGGAATGGCAAAGGTCTTGAGTAAAAGTTGCGCGACCTCTTCAGCCAGGCTTTCAATTAACAGATATCGACTATTGCTGACAAACTCGACAACGACATTGGCAACCGCACCATAATCCAATGTATTGGTTATATCATCTGATGCAGCGGCTTTACGGATATCCCAATCCATTTCAAAATCAAAGCGCAATGTTTGTAGTGTTTCGCGCTCCCAATCATAGATGCCGATAATCGTGTCAATTTTCAAATCATTTAGAAAAATTTTATCCATGATGTCGCTTCAATGTTGGCAAAAGTGGTAATGGTACTGAATAATACCGCTACATTTTCAAAGGTCGCATCATAACATGCCTGAATTAACTGCCATCGCGCTGCTTGCATTGCTCGGCGCCTACCTTATAGGCTCATTATCGAGCGCTGTCATGCTTTGCAAGGTCTCAGGTTTACCTGACCCCAGAACTCAGGGCTCAGGCAATCCCGGCGCGACCAATGTGTTGCGGATGGGCAGCAAAAAGCTCGCAGCACTGGTTCTGCTTATTGATGTATTAAAGGGCGTCATCCCGGTATTAATCGGACGAATGTTAGGCTTTGATATTGATATCCTGGCTTTAATCGCTTTCTTTGCATTTCTTGGGCACTTATACCCTGTCTTTTTCCAGTTTAAAGGTGGCAAAGGTGTCGCAACAGCATTAGGTGCATTTCTGGCGTTGTCACCTGCGTTGGCTGGAGCGGCGTTACTGACTTGGATTCTGGTTTTTGCCATTAGCCGGATTTCGTCTTTATCCGCCATTGCCGCTGCGGCAATGACACCGGTTTATAGCTTATGGCTTATTGATACGGTGTTTGCACGTACGGTTATTCTGTTCATTGCCTTATTGTTGCTATGGCGGCATCGTAGCAATATCCAGCGTTTGCTGGCCGGTGAAGAGAAGAAGTCAGGCTGAAGCTGGCGGCGTTAACTCATCTAATGGCCAACGCGAACGCACATTAAACGTAGCATCGGTTTCAAGTAGCATCGCCTGATGGCGCATAGCACCGGCAAATGCAATCATCGCTCCGTTATCGCTACAGAATTGTAATTGCGGGTAATAAACCTGCACTTTCGGTAATGCATCTAAAGCCGCGCGCAAAGATTTATTGGCACTGACGCCACCGGCCACGACCAAACGCTTATGACCACTTTGTTTTAATGCACGGCGACATTTAATCACCAGGGTTTCCACCGCCGCTGTTTGAAACGCCAGCGCAATATCGGCTTTGGCCTGTTCACTCTGATCACTGTTATGCCAGGTGTTTAAAGCAAATGTTTTCAAACCACTGAAACTGAAATCCAAACCCGGACGATTGGTCATCGGTCTGGGAAAGATATGGGCGCCCTCTTGTCCTTTTTCCGCTAAAGCCGCTAAGGCCGGGCCGCCCGGATAACCCAGCCCCAACATTTTGGCGGTTTTATCAAACGCTTCACCCACCGCATCATCAATGGATTCGCCCATTAATTCATATTCCCCCACGCCCTTAACATCAACCAGTAAGGTATGGCCGCCGGAAATTAATAAAGATACAAATGGAAATGCCGGTGGATTCGCTTCCAGTAACGGCGATAAAAGGTGCCCTTCCATATGATTGATTGGCAAGGCTGGAATATTTAACGCCCAGGCCAGACTGCGGCCAATTGCCGCGCCCACCAGTAAAGCCCCTACCAGACCCGGACCCGCGGTATAAGCCACTGCATCAATATCTTTACGTTGCAGACCCGCTTCATCCAGAACCTGTTGCATTAAGGGTAACGCCTTCTGAATATGATCACGGGAAGCCAGTTCCGGCACCACACCGCCATATTCGGCATGCATATCTATCTGACTGAAAAGTGCGTGAGCTAACAATCCTTTTTCAGTATCATAAAGTGCAATACCGGTTTCGTCGCAAGATGATTCAATTCCTAAAACACGCATAAATTTATTCTGACTGCATTAAATTAATGCCAATTATTATGCCTTGCTGGGGGTGGTCTCATCCAACTAATTCGCATTTAGTATTTTCTTTCCGAAATAGATCTCGTACAATTAAGGGCTTTTCCGTAATTGTCTGTTTAGGAATGTATTGAATGCCATCTGTTAAGGTTAAAGAAAACGAACCATTTGACGTAGCTTTACGTCGTTTCAAACGTGCTTGTGAAAAAGCCGGTACGGTTGCTGAAGCTCGCGCTCGCGAAGCTTATGAAAAACCAACAACTGTTCGTAAACGTGCTGCAGCTGCCGCTGTTAAACGTCACCAAAAGAAACTGTCTCGTGAAAACGCTAGCCGCGTTCGCATGTACTAATTGCTGATTAGAATCTCATTCTAATGCCTCAAGAAGCCAGTCCACTCAAAGCTCGAATTCAAGATAGCGTAAAAGACGCAATGCGCGCCAAAGACAGAGATCGTCTTGGCACCTTGCGCCAAATCACCGCTGCCATCAAGCAAGTTGAAGTCGATAATCGCCAGGATATGTCAGACGATGACATTATCGTTGTGCTGACCAAAATGACTAAGCAGCGCAAAGATGCCTTGTCGCAGTTTGAGCAAGCTGGCCGTGATGACCTGGCGGTCATCGAAAAAGCTGAATTGGCTATTATTGAAGAATTTTTGCCAACAGCTTTGAGTGAAGCAGAATTGCAGTCAGCTATCGCAGATGCAATTCAAGAGACAGGCGCTAGTAGCCAGAAAGACATGGGTGCGGTGATGAATGTGTTGCGTCCGAAAGTTCAGGGACGTGCTGATATGGGCGCAGTGAGCAGCCAAGTCAAGGCCGCGCTCAGTTCCTAAGCCAGCATACCAGGTCTTTTTTCAGACGTGGTTAACATTCAAGACAGACTTCGGCCATAATTGATTTATGGCCGGACAAATCCCTCCACAGTTTATTGACGAATTGCTCTCACGAGTCGATATCGTTGATATTATCGATGCGCGTGTACCGCTGAAAAAAGCCGGTAAAAATCTGCACGCCTGTTGTCCTTTTCACAACGAGAAAACCCCCTCATTTACAGTCAGTCCTGATAAACAGTTTTATCACTGTTTTGGCTGTGGTGCGCACGGCACGGCGATTGGCTTTTTGATGGAGTACGATCAACTCAGCTTTCCGGAAGCCATTCAGGAGCTTGCCGATACCGTTGGTATGCAAGTCCCGGTCACACAACAAGCTGCACTAACCCCCGCCAGACAAAACCTTTATGACCTGATGGATAAGGTCAGTCGTTATTACGTTCATCAACTGCAAAATCATCCGCAGCGCCAACCCTTTCAGGACTATATTCAACAACGTGGTCTCAGTCCCGAAACCGTAGCCGCTTTTGACATTGGTATGGCACCAGACGGCTGGGACAATGTATTACGCACTTTTGGCAATAATCAGCAATCCCAGGATCAACTGTTCGAAGCCGGAATGCTGATTAAAAATGACAAGGGGCGTACTTACGATCGTTTTCGTGATCGACTAATGTTTCCTATCCGTGACCGTCGGGGCCGCGTTATCGCTTTCGGTGGTCGCGTTATTGATGCCGACGGCACGCCAAAATATCTGAACTCACCCGAAACGCCCATCTTTCATAAAGGCCAGGAACTGTATGGCTTGTATCAGGCCCGTAAAGCCAATCGTCGATTGGAAAAGATCCTGATAGTAGAAGGGTATATGGATGTGATCGCGCTGGCGCAGTTTGGTATTAACAATGCGGTGGCCACATTAGGTACTGCGACAACATCCGAACATTTAAGACTTTTGACGCGCAGCGCGCCGGAAATTGTTTTTTGTTTTGATGGCGATCGTGCCGGTAAAGAAGCCGCCTGGCGAGCGGCTGAAAATGCGATGCCAATACTGGGTGGCAATTTTGAGCTGAAATTTATGTTTCTGCCTGAAGGGCAGGATCCCGATACCATGGTGAGGGAGCAGGGGGCCGCTGGTTTTAATCAGTTAGTCGATCGGGCACAAAGTTATTCTGAATTTTTCTTTGCCACCTTGCTTTCCCGGGTGGATAGTCAATCGATGGATGGCCGCGCCAGGCTGGTTGAAATTGCCAAACCCTATCTAAGACATATCCCTGCAGGCTTGTATCGCGATATGCTGGAGCAGCAGCTGGCAGACCATGCTAAAACCAATATTGTCACGTTAAACAAACACTTGGAAAAGCCTGCGTCACCACCACGAGCAAAAAACGCCAAGCAAAATGCAATGGCCAATATGACGCCTGTGCGTATGGCCGTGATGATTCTGTTACAGCATCCACAGTTGTATGAGGCTGTTCCGGATACAGATAATTTGCATCAGCTGGATATGCCAGGTTTGGCGATTTTAATTCAGCTACTTGAAACCATGCGTGAGCATCCCCATCTTAAAACCGCACAGCTTTTGGAGCGTTGGCGAGAAACTCAACAAGCCCCATATCTGGAAAAACTTGCAATGCAACCGCTGAATTTGTCGCCAGAACAACTGGAGCATGAACTCATTGGGATTGTGAGTCGTCTAAACAAGCAAGCAAGAGATGAACGTTTAACTTATCTGATGAGTAAGCCGCTCAGTCAATTAACTGAGGCCGAAAAAATGGAAGTAAAATCCTTTAAGTAAGTGTTCTGTAATCAAAAATGATGCAATAACGAAGTGCTTTCACTATAATATAGTGTTACCGCCAAAAACAGCGTCACCATGCATAAAGAGGCCGAATGAAAGATCAGCAATCACGCGTTAAAGAACTTATCGCCCTTGGAAAGGAGCGCGGTTATCTCACTTACGGCGAGATCAATGACCACCTTCCAGAAGATTTGGTCGATGCGGATCAGGTCGAAGACATCGTCAGTATGTTTAGTGATCTGGGTATCATGGTCCATGAAGATGGCATGGATACCGATGAGATGGAGCGCCTTGCCGAGGCAGTTTCATCAAATGATGAAGTCTCTGATGATGAAGCGGCTGCCGTTCTGGCAAGTTCAGATGGAGAGTTTGGTCGTACTACTGACCCTGTACGCATGTACATGCGCGAAATGGGCTCTGTTGAGTTATTAACCCGCGAAGGTGAAATTGTCATTGCAAAACGCATTGAAGCTGGCTTGCGCGAAAGCCTGTTAATGCTGTCCACCTATCCACCCGTTATTTCATCATTCCTTGAATTTTATGATGCTGTAGAAGCGGGCGAAATGCGACTGAATGAGCTGATTCGTGGTTTCGTGGCTCCTGAAGAACTCGTTGCCGAGGATGACGATGACGATGATGTGACCAGCAGCACAGATACTGATGACTCTGACAGTGATAGCGATGACGACGATGATGTTGATGGTGTAAGCGATGACGAAGATGATTCTGGTGAAATTGACCCGGAAGAAGCCCGTGCCCGTTTTACCGCGTTACGTGAAGCCTACAATAATGTCCTGGTAGCCGAAGGCGATGCCATGATTGAAGCGCGTGAACAGGCCAGTAACCTGTTCATGGAATTCAAGTTAACACCAAAAACGCTGATTTTCCTGAACGATTTAATGGCAGAAACCATTGCCGAAGTACGTAAACAAGAAAAAATTATCATGGACATCGTCGTTCAGCAGGCAGGAATGAATCGCCGTGATTTCATCGATGCCTTCCAGGGTAATGAGAGCAACCTCGAATGGTCAGATAAATTTGTTCGGGCCAAAAAACATTATTCGTCCACCATTAAGAAAAATCTGGATGAAATTCTGGCGGCACAAACAAAATTGGCCGAAATTTCAGAACAACGTGGCTTGGATATTTCAGAGATAAAAGAAATCAGCCGTCAAATGTCGATTGCTGAAGCCAAAGCGCGTCGTGCCAAGAAGGAAATGGTCGAAGCCAACTTGCGTTTAGTTATCTCTATTGCCAAAAAATACACTAACCGTGGTCTGCAATTCCTCGATTTGATTCAGGAAGGCAATATCGGTCTGATGAAAGCAGTCGATAAGTTTGAATATCAGCGTGGTTACAAATTCTCTACCTATGCAACATGGTGGATTCGTCAGGCAATTACCCGTTCTATTGCCGACCAGGCGCGTACTATTCGTATTCCGGTACACATGATTGAAACTATCAACAAACTCAATCGTGTTGCCCGTCAGATGTTGCAGGAAATGGGACGTGAGCCAACTCCTGATGAGCTGGCAGAACGCGTGGAAATGCCGGAAGACAAAGTCCGTAAAGTGCTGAAGATCTCCAAAGAACCGATTTCGATGGAAACACCAATTGGTGATGATGAAGATTCACATCTGGGCGATTTCGTTGAAGATATCAACGTGATGTCACCAGCAGACTCCGCTATCATCGAAGGCCTCAGAGAAGCCACTCAGGGCGTTCTGAACGGTCTGACCGAGCGAGAAGCCAAAGTATTGCGTATGCGGTTTGGTATTGATATGAATACCGACCACACACTGGAAGAAGTCGGTAAACAATTTGATGTTACCCGTGAGCGTATCCGTCAGATCGAAGCCAAGGCGTTACGTAAACTGCGTCACCCATCACGCTCGGATCAACTGAGAAGCTTCCTCGACTCAGATAGCTGATTACAAAATCGGGCCTATAGCTCAGTTGGTTAGAGCAGGGGACTCATAATCCCTTGGTCCCAGGTTCGAGTCCTGGTGGGCCCACCATATAAATCAAAGCCTTAGCGCTAATTTTAGCGCTGAGGCTTTTTTGTTTTTATCTCATGTAGACACTATGTAGACAAAAAATAGCGGAGATGCCTATAAGGACTGCTATATTCTCGCATCAAAAATATTACGCAGTATTGATTCTCATGGAAAAGGTCTTCATTCTCATCATCTGTATGAGATTTCTTAAAGCGTTAAAAGGATTTGTATGAGCGACTTCAATTTGACTTACCCTGTAGCTGAAGGACAACATGAAGCGAAGACAATAAGTTCTGGTGAACTGACATTTTTGGTTGGTGCCAACGGCACTGGCAAGTCAACACTGATGCATAGATTCGCGACCCTTAACCAAGGCAAATTCCGTCGAATTACTGCCCACAGGCAAGTGTGGTTTCATTCAAACACGATGGACCTGACCCCACAGGGAAGGCATGACCATGAACGAAGCATGATCGCCAGTGAGCAGAGAGAAGATGCACGCTATAGGGATGACAACGCAAGCACACGGTCACAAATAACAATATTTGATCTCATTGACTCAGAAAATGTTGAAGCAAGAGAGATAGCAAATGCTGCTCGTGCTGGAGATATGGAGAGAGTTGAAAGACTAGCTATGCTCCAGTCACCACTCTCAAAGCTTAATGAAATATTGAGAATAGCTAACTTGGGGATTCAAATACGAGTTTCATCTGGTACAAAGTTAATGGCTACCAGGGATGGAGTTCCTGAATATAGTATAGCTGAGCTTTCAGATGGTGAGAGAAACGCAATACTTATAATTGCAAGTGTCTTAACAGCTCCACAAGATAGCTTGATTTTGCTTGATGAGCCAGAGCGGCACCTTCATAGATCAATTGTTTCCCCACTTATAAGCACGCTCTTGGCAAATAGATCAGATTGTGCATTCGTAATTTCAACTCATGATGTCCTTTTACCTTTAGATCAAGATAATGCATCGGTACTCTTAGTAAGAAATTACAGGCACAATCCTCGCTTTTGGGAGATAGATTACCTACATGACATTGATCAAATTGATGAGGAAATTGCTGAAGCAATTCTGGGCTCAAGAAAGAAAATATTATTTATTGAGGGGGCTCCAACAAGCCTAGATTTGCAGATATATCAAATCTTATTTCCTTCAATATCAATTAAGCCCGTAGGTAGTTGTGTAGATGTTGAACGGATAGTGAAGGGGGTATGCCTATCAGAAGGAGGGCACTGGCTGACCGCTATAGGTTTAATCGATAGAGATAACCGAGATCAGGATGAGTGTGAGATGCTTGCTGCTCAGGGAATCATAGCGATCGAACAATATTCCGTTGAATCGATTTACTATCATCCAGTTGTTATATCGGGGGTATTGAGTCGTGTGTCAGAAATACACGGTTTAGATGCAGCCGCAACAATGGAAGCCCTGACTGAAGCAGCGGTGGGAGCAATCGACGTACACAAAGAGAGAATGGCTGCACGAATTGTAGAGAGGAAGGTTAGGGATCGGCTTCTATTTGAAGCGCCAAACTGGCAAAAAATCAAATCTGGAAACGTTGAGATAGGCTTTTCAACAGCACAAATATATGAAGAAGAAGCCCAATATATCGAAAGCTTGATATTAGAAAAAGATCTCGCAAAGCTGATTTCTAGGTATCCAGTTCGAGAGACACCAGCACTTGAAGCTGTCTCCAGAGCATTGTGTTTTCAGTCGAAGTCTCACTATGAGCAGGCGGTAAGAAAAATGTTGTTAGATAGTGAAGTTGATAGAGCTAATCTACATTCACTTCTTCGGCCCATCAGCGATCGTTTGCTTTGAATATAAAAAAGTTTATTCACATCATTATCTTAAGAACCACTCATTTTCTAGGTTGAACATTTTCGTACAGTTATTGAAAGAACTCCAAGTCATGGCCCTACAGAAACGGTTAATTTCAAAGATAAACATCATTATTATTCGAAAGGTTGTGTTTGTTTATTGGCCAGCTAAAGCAACCATCGGTTATGCTACGGATGCATGAATTAAGTTATCCTCGCGGGGCTGTATATATTTTTGAAAACGCTAAAGCTCGGCGTGTAAAAGTGGGTATGACAATTCTAAGCACGACAAATGTTCTAGATCGACTCAGGGATGTCAATAACATGTGGCTGGGGAGAAAAGTCACTTGTCAGGTTTGTGGAGGTCGACGTTTCATCAACTCCAAAGGGCTTGTTCCTCAACATGCAGTAAGTGGCGTTGGATGTCCCGGGGGCGATAGGCTTCCGATTGAGAGAGATGTAAGGCTTGCTGAAAAGTATCTGGGGGATCTCAAAAAACTTATTAATAAAGTTACTGGTAATGAAAAAGGGTCAGTCTCTAGAAAAATTAATTCTCTTGAGAAGCGAGTTAGTCTTTATAGACATTACATTCAGCCTAAAGGTATGTGGCAATTCAGCACTGCTTATTACACTGAGCGCCCTGAACAGGTTGAGTCAGAGACTCATCAAATACTAGCTGAGAGCCTCGATAAGCTTGCTCCTATTGGAGAAGTATTTTGTTGTTCAGTATCAGAGGCCTCCAGAGCCGTCGAGTTAGCATTGAGTCAGCTTGGTATTTTAGATGCAGCGAAGAAAGAGATAAACAACTTCACCGTATCAAAAGAGCACGGCCAATGTGTAATATGCGGCAATTACTTAACAAATACTGGAGCTTGTACAAAGTGTAGAGAACGCTTTTTAAGCTGAACCAGCCAAATAGTGGCTTACTTTGTTGATGTACTTATTTTGAGTAGGCTGAATAAATAGATGAGCTACCTGTTATGAAACTTGACCCCACGAAACTCTCAACAATTATCGGTTTATCCATAATGACAGCTTCAGAATTAGCAGTCTCATATCAAGTCACAATGAGTGGTATAAATCAGCTAAGCACTCAATCTGTTATCAGTGAGTTGAACAGGACCTCTAATTATTATGGTGACACCCCTAATCTATACGAAAATAAGGTTTATGTCGATCAGACTGAAAGCTTCAGGGCTCACCAAGTTGGAGGCTTTATTACCTTTGATACTGCGGGTACCGTCGCAATACTTGAAAGTGAGGGATGTAGTTCAGTAACTGATGCTGGTTTAACGGAATATATCGTTAATCTGGATGACTTAATCGATAATCCTATCTGCACATTTATTACAAGCTCTCCAGTAGGCCTAAACATAGTATCGGATGGTACTTCAATTCGAGTGACAACTAACAAGCCATATGAGGGAACAATTAAACTAATATTTTTTGAACAACTTATTGATATAGATGTAGAAGTTTGATGTTTGAGATAGGCAAAGAGTATCACCGAAAATCTGAAATCCATGAACGGTTCAAGGGGCAAGCTCAAGGTGGAATTTCAACCCCTAAAGATCATAGATTGCTTTTCATCTTTACATCCGAGGGCGAAGAAAACGGCTACATGGATGAATATCGACCTGACGGTACATTTTGGTATACCGGCGAAGGACAGGTTGGGGATATGCAGATGAAAAGTGGTAATCGAGCAATATTAAAACATAAAGAAGACGGAAAAATCATTTATGCATTCGAGTACACTAGAAAAGCATATGTGAGGTTCTTGGGGCAAGCAGAGTGCTTAGGCTACCACGAAGAAACTAGGCCAGATAAATTTGGCCAGGACAGGATGGCCATAATTTTTCATCTAGATATTGACTCATCTCTTAACGAAATCCCTGGAAAAGCAGTTTCTAAAAAGGAATGGTCTCCAAGCGACCTAAGAGAAAAGTCTATTAAAGAGCTCAGGGAGGCAGCACTTCAAAAGCCATCTAGATCAGCGAGTAAATCAGAAAAGCGGCAATCAGCATATTACCGTGCAAAAGCTTTAAAGCTGTATATTAGTAGAAGGTCAAAAGGCTTCTGTGAAGGGTGTACTATGCCATCTCCTTTCCATACCAAAAAAGGTCCATATATTGAATGTCATCACCTGCATAGGCTCGCTGATGGAGGACCAGATCATCCTATTAACGTCATTGGACTCTGCCCTAATTGTCATAGGAGAGCACACCATGCGAAGGATTTTCGTGAATTTAATGATTCATTGAAATTAGTTGTTAAGAAAATCGAACAAAATATTCTCTAAGATGACAAAAAAAACCATCTAAACCTCCTAAATAAGTATTGATGGTTTAGATGGCCCGTTCGAGTCGGTTATAAAAATACAGGATTAATTTTGTAATATGGTAGAGGTCGTCTGCCACCTTGCTGACTCGTTTCACGAACTTCAATCGCAATCCAGTTATTTTCTATTAATATCTGGCAAGCACCTTCAACCTCTTCTCTGTCTTTTAATCCAAACCAACCTTTGTTATATACATTTTTTGCAGTAAATGGGCTGGGTAAAGCTTTATCTTTGATCTTGCCACACAACTTAATTGCTGCAGCTACTTCAGGCTTTTCAGCTACTGCATATATTTTTCTTGCATGAGTTTCTAAATACTCACACACATTAATAGCAAGTTCAGCTGTGGCTGATTTGATAGAGCCCTTAAACCCCTTATCGATGCAATCTATGCAATGAAATACAAGAGCTAAGGCGGGCATTAAAGAACGGTATTTTCCAAAATGCTCTTGCATTAAAGGATTATCTTCATTAGCAATTTTTTCTGTTTGTAAGCGAGTTAACCATTTGTTAAATACAGATTGTGCCTCTATATCAAAACGAAAATACGGTCTACTTTCATCATCGTCAGCCCATGCTCCAAGGTCTCTAAAATTGATTTCAGAAAGTTTTTCAAGAATGTTCTGTACTTTATCCTTAGCTGCTTTATAAGGTTTTCTATCGACAAGTATCCATGTTTTAGGTAATTCCGGCCATACTGCTAGCTGAAGGCGCTGTAAAAGCCCATCATTATTCCCTTGGGTTGCTTGATACAGGTATCGTTTAAGTTTGTCAGGCTGAATGCCTCCGAGTAAGCTAATACAAATATTGCTTACCTCAGTAAGTCCCCTGGAAATTTTCACGTCGGTGTAACTGCCATTTCCGTTCCAGCCTTCTAGAAAATATGCCCTTTCATCTGCATGCTCTTCGCGATCCCATCTTACAAGCAGAGCAGTTAATTCATCTCTAAAAACCAGTAAACCGCGTTCATTTTGCTTCTGAATAAGGGTCATGCCCTGAATGGTGGTTTCATTTGCCTTAAATAGTCGCCTCTTAGGTGGTTCTTGAGACTGTTTATAAATTTCAGCATAATCATGTTTTAATACAGCCATTGCATCAGCATCTACCGTACCGGTGACGCCGTTTCCCTTAGAAAGCTTCTGAATTCTTTTTTCAATATCTTTTATTTCAAATTCCCTCTGTAGTTCTTCAGCCTTATAAAAGCCTTTCTCATTTTCAAATTTTTCACCATGTTTAGCTTGTAGGTTTTCAAGCATCCGCAAGGCTTCTTGCATACTTGGTGTTTTGAGCACAACAGAAGGCTGTCCAATACATGTACCCCATAGATTTGGGATCACCTCCCAATCATCCTCTTGTTTTGGTCTAATGCCGCAGCCGGAACCAATTACTGAACTAAAAATAACTAAGGCTGATATTGTTGAAAAATCTGCAGGCGTCTGCATTCTGTGACTCACATCGACTAACCAATCTTTCAAAGCGTCAGGCATAAGCTCTTCCGTCATGCTCATCACGCTGGGTGTCGTGGTCACTATAGGATTAGGTTCACCCCAGTCCATATAAGGAAATTCATCTGACTTTTCTTTAAAGGAATGCATAACAAATACCCCCTTTTAGAGAGGAATAATCCCTTATAAGAAAATTTTGCTTATAAGCAACTCGAAAAAATGAGCAAAGTAGCTTGTTTATAGCTTTCTTAAACAGGCTTTCATTCATTTCATGAAGAAACATGGTCTGCACAGTTATTTACCTCCTTGATGAGAGGTAGATAAACGAACTTGTTGTTCAACGTAGCTTTCAAGATCGCTTTGACGATACCTAACAGCTCTACTTCCAATTTTAATAAACGGTATTTTTGCTCCTGCCCATCTATCCCTTTCTAAGAATGCTCTACTAACACCTAAATAGTCTGCTGCTTGTTGTGAATTTAAAAGTTGTTCATTTGTCATCTGGTTATCTCCGTGTGAATTAAACTGACGGAAACATCCTCAATCGAAAAACAACTAGATCCAACAGTTATTTTTCAAATCTCTTATAAGGGAATTATTTTTATTTTTGGTTAATTTTTGACCATTTTGAAAATGTTTTTGCGCAAAATGGGATCTACTAGCACAATGCATAATATGCAGTAATTCGACACTAGGAAGAAAATATGGGTATTGGACGTACTATCAGAATTTATTTGGACGATGGTGCGATCACGGGGATAAAGCATGCTGAGATTGTGAATTGGACAGGACAAGCGATTTCATCTCCTAGAACGCAAATTAAAACGCTTAGTGAGTGGCCTGAATCTAAAAAGCCTGGTGTTTATTTCTTATTCGGTGTGGACGAAGAATCAGGTAGACAGGCTGCATATATTGGAGAAGCTGAAAATGTATACGACAGGCTACAAAACCATGCGCTTAATAAAGACTTCTGGAACGAAATAGTTTTTTTCACGAGCAAAGATGAAAATCTGACTAAGGCTCATGTGAAATACCTCGAATCAAGGTTGCTTAGTCTTGCGAAATCAGCGAATCGATATGTGCTTCAAAATGGAAACGGCCCACAACTGCCAGTTTTACCTCGTGGTGATAGGGATTCGATGGAAGAATTTATCGGTAATTTACGAACACTGCTTGGAGTGGTTGGCCACAAAGTCCTCGAAGCTCCCGCAGGACATGAAAATGAAGCTCAGCAAGTTGTTATTCCCAAGCCTGAGCAAGATATTTTGAATTTAAAACTTAGATTGAATGTTTCTGGAATATTAGCTTTCGCAGAAATTAGTGATGAGGGAATTGTTGTCTTAAAAGGGTCGCAGTTATCCAGTAATACCAGAGAAAGTCTTGGTAATGGCTATAAAAAACTTAGAGATGAGCTAGTTTCTTCGGGAATAATTACTGAACACGGCGGAAAACTAATTTTTACTTCGAATCAACTTTTTACTAGCCCTTCACAAGCTGCGGCAGTCATTGTTGGCTATTCTATTAATGGTCGAAATCACTGGTGTGATGATTCTGGAAGAACACTCAAAAATTTAGAAGAACAAAATGTTTAGGAAAGGATCTTCTAATGAAGGATTCATGATTGTAGATTTGTATTAGCTTGCTTACTTTCCTGAAGGTTTTTTTGGTATTGTTTTTTTGCTTCATTTACTAATTTGCGTAATTTCCCACCCTTATATGCCGCAGCCATAGCCATAAATCCAAAACCAAGAGAGCCAACCATGTTAGCCAAACTAAGCGGAGGGAGTGCTAGATATGCGATGAATGCGAGCATAAAAAACATATCTATGAAGTAGGATCGCATGGCTGCCAATTGGAGAAGCGTGCCATCAGAAGCAATTTCTTCAATTAGTCGTGTTCTCAATTCCTTTTTAGCAATAAACCTACCTCTGAGCTTTTTAAATTGGTTACTCAATAGCTTCTCTATAGGCGGGGAAATATATTTAGCCAATACCGAACCAACAATTCCAATTAGAAGTGAGTAAAAAGCAATATCAAAAGTCATCAGAGATCCCTCTTTTTTGGTTTCCATTCTGGTTATTATTCATGAATGATAAGAGTGAGTCAGTTATTTTTTGCATTGGCTCTCTTAGTCTATCAACATTACTGATTATATAGCCTGCTGTAACATCTCTTGGATCTTTATGATTGACTAATCGTTTCAAAGCATAGGCAGGAATATCGATACTTTCTGCAATCGTAAGGAACGTTCTTCTAAGGTCGTGAAGTGTAAAGTCTACTCCTGACAATTCAGAAACGCGAAGTAAAGACTTACGCGGATCTTGAATGTAACCAGTTTTCGAGTCACTTGGAAATACATAATAACCTTGTCTGGATTCGTATCTTCTTCGAAGTAATGCCTCTAAAAAATCAGATAAGGGGAGCGTGTGAGCTTCTCCATTCTTCGTTTCTTCAATGGTGAATGTCAGGTCTTCAAAATCAATTTGATGCCATTGTAGTTTTGCTGCTTCTGAGCGTCTTAGGCCAGTAAACAACAGAAAATGCAGATAATCTCTGGTTGTTTCATAGTTTAGTTGAAGCGTGGCTTGATACCAGGCCGATAGCTGATGAGCTTTAATAAGCGTTTTACGTCTCTCAACTTTGTACCAGGCTCGAATTTGGCTCAGACGTTCAACCGGATTAACCAAAATGATCGGGTTACCATTCGCATCTTCAAATTTGTTTTTGGCATGGTTGATAAAAGCTTTTAAAACTCTCATAGATCCGTCAGCTCTAGCATGGCTTTTTTTGCCTAACTCTCTATGCCGTTTTTCCACCATATCTTTAGTAATTTCAGCAATGGGTTTTGTCTGCCAATCAGCAAATGATGCATTTATGTGTCGGGTGTAATCATGAATAGTGCTATCACTGAGATCTTTACGAGTGGCTAAGTAATCTCGAAAGACTTCTATCAAGGTAATGGAACGAGCATTCTTTTCTCTTTTTTCTGATAGGGGATCTCTGCCTGTGGCGACTTGCCCTAAAATGTTCATCGCTTGGGTACGTGCTTGTTCAACGGTTAAATTACCGTAGCGACCCAACGTAATGCGTTTAACACGGCCATTAATGCGTTTTTCAACGATGAAGGATTTAGCCCCATTACTGGTAATTCTCAGAGCAAAGCCAGGAATAGAATCGTCTCGATAGAAGCTCTGTGTAGACACTTGACCAGGTTTTGGTGTGGGTGGAAGCGTCTTGTCTACAAATGATTTTGTGATCCTCATGTGTGTCTACATGAGATATTTGTATTTAAAAACAATATGATATGGCTTGTGTATGAAGGTTTTTGCACGTGTTTGAATCCTAGTCTTTGTAAAAAATCCCTTTGGGCCCCATGTAGACACTATGTAGACAGTAGCGCTCAAATAATAGCGATTTTATGCAAAAAATGTCAAACTCGATTACGTGCGAAAATGAGTTAAGTGAATGATATTAAAAGACTATCAAAGAATTTCAAGTTTAGGCCCATAATTCTCATAATCCCTTGGTCCCAGGTTCGAGTCCTGGTGGGCCCACCAATTAAATCAAAGCCTTAGCGTTAATTTTAGCGCTAAGGCTTTTTTATTGATTGGATGCTAATATGGCCGGGCTGGCAAGTGTAGGATTGAGTCGCGGCAAAGCAGATTTGAATAAATTGCTCAGCGTCGAGTGAGGCGCCACCGATAAGGCCTCCGTCAACATCTGCTTGGCAGAAGATTGCTGCAGCATTATGGGCTTTAACGCTACCACCATAAATAATTCGAACAGTTTCACTGCTGGCTACATCATGTCTGGCAATTCGTTGGCGCATAAAGCTGTGTACACTCTGAGCCCATTCCGGGGTAGCGGATTTGCCGGAGCCGATAGCCCAGACAGGTTCATAGGCCAGCACAACATTGGCTAATGCTTTTGGACCTTTATGAGCAATTAAAACATCCAGTAAGCGAGCAATCACTTCTTCTGTTTTGCCTGACTCATAGTCATCTTCGGTTTCGCCAATACAGATAATCGGGGTGAGATCATTGTTGATTGCCTGGGCATACTTTTCAGCGACGATCTGATCTAAAACATACTGATCGAGTTCCAACTTTTCATACAGGCAACGACGTTCCGAGTGGCCAATTAAAACGTAGTGACAACCAAAGCCTTTAATCATTGAAGCCGAAATCTCACCGGTATAAGGCCCTTCATCGTAGGCTGAGACATTTTGGGTGCCCCATTGAAGTCTGGAACCGGACAGGACTTCCTGTGCTTCTCTGAGATACACCGATGGCGGAAACAGAGCGATATCTATTGGTAAAGCGTTCTCACTGCTGGACAGGATGCTGTCGAGCATATGGGCGCTGTGTAAAATATTCTGGAGTAATGTTCGCGGGCTTTCGGTTGGATTGTTCATTTTCCAATTTCCGGCCACCAGTGGTTTACGCATAATGTTTACACCTTAGATAAAACGATTTTGAACAATGGTTCTGTTTACTTTTGCAGATGGTAATCAATCACCCGTTCAACTTCATTTTTTGAGCCGAGAATGACTGGTACACGTTGATGAATACTCTCAGGCTGAATATCCAGAATACGTTGTCGACCCGTTGAGCAAAGACCTCCGGCCTGCTCAATAATAAAGCCAATGGGATTGGCTTCATACATCAACCGCAATTTGCCGCCTTTATCTGGCTCACGCTGATCAAGCGGGTAAAGGAAGATGCCGCCACGGGTCAGAATTCGATAAGCCTCAGCGACCATGGAAGCGACCCAGCGCATATTAAAATCCTTGCCGCGGGGACCTTGCCGGCCTTGCATGCATTCATCAATGTAACGTTGCACAGATGCTTCCCAGAAACGCTGGTTGGACATATTGATGGCAAATTCCTGCGAATCTTCGGGAATGGTCATATTGCGATGGGTCAGCACGAATTCCCCGATATCCGGATCCAGCGTAAAGCCATTAACGCCATGTCCAGTAGTCAGAATCATCAGGGTTGAAGGACCATATAATACAAAACCCGCACACACCTGCTGGCTGCCTGATTGGAGAAAATCTTCCAGGCTGGCATTACAGCCTTCGCGACCCTTTAATATTGAAAAGATAGTGCCCACTGTCAGGTTGATATCAATATTCGAGGATCCATCCAACGGATCAAACAGAGCAAGATATTTTCCCTTGGGGAAATGCCCGGGTATGGCAATCGGCTCATCGATTTCTTCAGAGACCATGCCACTCAGGTGGCCGGTCCACTCCAGCGCATCAACCATGATGTCGTTGGTAATAATGTCCAATTGTTTTTGAGTTTCACCTTGCACATTTTCACTCTCGGCACTGCCAAGCTGACCCGTCATTGCACCACGGCTGACGGCATGTGCAATACGCTTGCAAGCACTGGCAATATCACTCAGTAACATGGTGAAATCACCAGATGCGTTGGGAATGCTGCGTTGTTGCTCAATGATAAATTGGGTCAAGCTGATATGTGGCTTCATGGTTGTTATCCTTAAAAAACGGTTACGCCATTTACTGCCAATGCCAAAGTAAAAAGGCAGAGATTTGTTACCGAGAGAAATCAGATACCTTTTGGGGAAAGCTCTCCGGAGGCATAACGTTTCACCATTTTTTCCAGTGAAATCACTTTGATTTTGCTGGCATGCCCGGCACTACCGAAAGCTTCATAGCGGGATTGGCAGATAGCCTGCATTGCCGTGGTAGCGGCTTTATAGAATTTACGGGGGTCAAAATCGCTGGCATGTTCCGGCTGGCCCAGATACTGTCGAATTGCACCAGTGGTGGCCATACGTAAATCGGTATCAATATTGACTTTGCGTACGCCAAATTTAATGCCTGAGACGATCTCTTCAACCGGCACACCATAGGTTTGAGCAATATCACCACCATAATTATTAATGATTTGCAGCCAGTCCTGCGGGACTGAACTGGAACCATGCATGACAAAATGCGTATTTGGCAGGCGT
Organism: Methylophaga sp. UBA2496; assembly: GCF_002341635.1. Lineage (NCBI taxonomy): Bacteria > Pseudomonadati > Pseudomonadota > Gammaproteobacteria > Thiotrichales > Piscirickettsiaceae > Methylophaga > Methylophaga sp. UBA2496. The sequence continues at coordinate 20,677 of NZ_DDOK01000007.1, forward strand.
TGTTGAAGCTTTTGCAGATGACTGATGGCTAAAACATCAGCTGTTGGTGGCTTGCTGAATTTATAGGCACCATGGCTGGTACCGATGGCAACAGCCAGCGCATCGACATGCGTTTGTCTGATGAATTCAACAGCTTCATCCGGATCAGTCAATAACTGACTGTGATCCAGTTTGTCATCAGAACCATGGCCATCTTCTTCACCCATCATTCCGGTTTCCAGGGAACCCAGACAGCCAAGTTCGCCTTCCACAGAAACACCACAGGCATGCGCCATTTCAACCACTCTTCGGGTAACATCGACGTTATAGTCAAAAGACGAAGGTGTTTTCATATCGCTCATCAAAGAGCCATCCATCATCACTGAGCTAAAGCCGGATTGGATAGAGCGTGCACAGACTGCAGGCTCGGATCCATGATCCTGATGCATCACCACAGGCAAATGTGGATATTGTTCTATCGCAGCCAGAATCAGATGACGCAGAAAGGGTTCGCCGGCATAAGAACGTGAACCAGCCGATCCCTGCAGAATGACAGGACTGTCGACGGCGTCGGCTGCCTGCATAATAGCCTGGACCTGTTCCATATTACTGACATTAAAAGCTGGAATCGCAAACTGTTGTTCAGCAGCATAATCCAACAGTTGTCGCATTGATATTAACGCCATAAGCCTACCTTTTTATCTTTGCAAATCTGATGGTTTCTTAAAGAGGACTGGAGCTGAAACTGAATTTAAGTCAGCATCGACCTTGTCTGAATAAAACCATAGGCAGTTTAGGCATATTTTTTTGATAAAAAGAAGTTAGATATTTTTATGAAGCGTATAAGAAAAAGTTATGCTTATGGACAATGACTAACGATTGGACAATAGCTGAATACTGTCCTGAGCATTCATTGATTGAGCCAGACTCATGGCCGTCATGCCATCGGCCGCCTGAAAATCAGCATTAGCACCATGAGAGAGTAATAATTCCATCATTGCTGTTTGATTGAACATAGCTGCAAACATCAGAGATGTTTTTCCATCTGGGGTGGTGGCATTAACATCAGCACCATGTTCTATCAGTATTCGAGCAATATTTACATATCCTTTAAAAGCGACACCTGCCAGCGGTGATTGGTGGCGTAAATTAGCCAGTTCCGGATCGGCACCGTGTTGTAGTAAAAGTCGGGTCATCGTTTCATGCCCATTATAGGCGGCCAGCATTAACAGGCTGTTGCCATTTCTGTCACGAATATTGGGAGCCAAGCCCAGTTCCAGCGGTTTTCTTAATGCTTCGACATTACCCTGGCGGGCGAGGTCAAACAGCTGTTGCGCCAGTGCCAGAGTTTCATCATCTAGTGAAGGCTTTTGTGTTTCTTCAGGTTTATCCACGGGGTAATCCTTCATTTATTTGTCAGATACAAATCTGATCATGATAGGTTAAGCAACAGCCAGGTGGGAAGTCATTTATGCTTTGATTAAACACAGGTTAAGGTGGATTACTGAAGTGTGTCTATAATTAAACCCAATGGAGTAATCAACAAAGCAAATCAAAGGAAACACAATGGCTTTTACCGCGACCGATCCAATCAAAATTCTGTTTGCTATTTTACTTCCGCCTTTAGGGGTATTTCTGGAAGTTGGCTTTAAAGGGCATTTCTGGTTAAGTATCTTGCTCACACTGCTGGGGTTCATTCCAGGCATTATTCACGCCCTGTACGTTATTCTGAAGCATTAATCAGCAATCATAAAAAAAGCCCGGCTAACTTTAAGTGTCAGCCGGGCTTTATCATTATACAAAACCTAGTAGTTTTTATTTTCTCTTGCTGATTCTTCTACTGCACTGCCTGCTGCCTCTACATCTTTACCTGCACCTTCGATGGTGTTGCAGGCCGATAAGCCGAAGATAAAAAATAACGATAAAAATGCTGCTGTAATTTTCATACATATTTCCTTAATTCAATTGAAATGGAGTTGAAAAAAGACTGAAGCAAAGTTCAATCTTTAATGTATAGATCGAGCGGTGGGACATCGCTTTCAGTCATTCCCAACGTTATAGCTACATTTGTTTATTGTATTTTCTTCACCCTGCGTCTATTAATGCCGATCAATTTGGTTGCAGTCAAATCAAAAGAGTTATTTTTTGCTAGATAAGAAGATGCCGCAAAATTAACAAGTAAATCCAAAGCTAATTTTTGTTGTTAGAATGTGTTCAAATCTTAAAAAATGTGACAGAGTTCACATAGTGTTGGCGATAGCCTTTCGAGCCATAGGCCTCATACAAGGCTGAGCAATAAAATTAATGGGATTTGTTTCGCCATAAGCTTTAGCTGAAAACTCAAACTGGTTTGACCAATGGATGGTTAAAGAATGATGTTGTCAAAAAAAATAGCGTTAACTCTATTATCATGCTCACTGCTATTTTCGTCGGCATTGCACGCGCAAAGTGTAGGAGTCGTAAAGACATTAGTGGGAAACGTACAACTGATCCGAGCGGGTGAACCGGTTAAGGTTGTTTTGGGCGATGAAATCCACATTGCTGACAAACTGCAAACGGACAGCGATAGTAGTGTGGGGATTTTGTTTAGCGACGATACCCGCCTGGGTGCAGGTCCAAATACCCTGTTCTCAATTGATGTTTATCAGTTTGATAACGTCACCCAAAGGGGACTGGCAGATTTATCTGTAGAAAATGGAACACTCGCATTAGTGGGAGGGAAATTAACGGCAAAAAACCTTGATGCCATTAAAGTGCATACTCCAACCACGATGCTGGCGGCTTCATGTTCAACATTATCCGTAAAAGTTAATCAACTCATTAAAGAAGCGCCATGATGCTGACAAATATATTTCGAACCTTATGTTTACTGTTCATTTACGCAATGATTTCAGGGTGTAGCGTATACAGTAGTGCGGTCAATACATTTGGGCCTGAAACGCCCACCTCTGAAATTCGACAGCAGATTGAAGCGCCACTGGAGCTGGCAGAGGGAGAATCACCTTTCTGCGCCAAACCGGTTGAACCAGATCCTGTTATGGCGCCAGCGATGGCGGCCTTACCCGCAGAACCATATCGAGCTCGTTTATATTTTATTTTTGATACGAGCACGTTTACCCCGGAATCAGAAAGAGCTGCTCAAAAAGTGTTTGATGAAATAAAATCCCGCCAAATTGCTGAGGCGATTGTAATCGGACATACTGATACTATGGGCGCTGAAAAATACAATATAGGTTTGTCAGAACGTCGCGCGCAACGAGTTCAGCAAGAGCTTATCCGTCGGGGTATACCCGAAAATATTATTACCACTAAAGGCATGGGCGAATCAGAGTTGTTCATTGAAACAGCCGATGAAGTTGCTGAGGCAAGGAATCGACGTGTTGAAATCGACGTTCGCTGATGGAGTGTTGGATAAATGAACAAAAACTTTAAATTACTGGCGCTTTGTACTTCCTTCTTTACCGGCTTGACGGTATTTCACGCGCCACTTATGGCACAGACTTTGGTTCAGGCAGTTGAGCAGACGATACAGAGTAATCCGGAAATTCTGGCCGAAGCCAATCGACGACTGAGTGTTGATAAAACGATTGATCAAGCCCGTGCCGGTTACGCTCCGCAAGTTGACCTGAATTTGGGGTATGGGCGTGAATATACCAAAAATCCTGCTACACGCCCGGGAAGCGAAACACTGACTCGTGGTGAGGCTGGCATTACAGCTAAGCAAATGTTGTACGATGGGTTTTATACCAAAAGCGAAGTTGACCGTACTACCGCTTCTGCTGATTCAGCGGGTTTTGCGGTAACCGATATTTCCGAACGAACCAGTTTGCAGGCGATTGGGGCCTATCTGGATGTATTGCGTCGGCAGGATCTATTGGAACTGACGCAAACCAATCTGCAATCACATGAAACGATTTTTTCACAAATTCAACAGCGTTCCGAGAGTGGTGTAGGCCGTCGGGCAGATGTTGATCAGGCTCAGGCACGATTGGCTCTGTCAAAGTCCAATCTCGAATCACAGCTTGGTAATATCGAAGATGCCAGAACCAACTTTCAGCGAGTTGTTGGCGTGATGCCCGAAAATATTACCAATCCGGGTGATGACTGCTGTGACAAAGCACCAGCCACTTTGGATGATGCGGTTAATATTGCTTTTAACCAACATCCTACCTTGCGGACGGCGCTGGCGAATCATGAGGCTTCTCTGGCACAGGAAAACGCTGCAAAGTCGGCGTTTCATCCGCGAATAGATCTGGACTTGGGTGCTTCTGCAGACAATAATCTTGATGGCGTATCTGGCCAGGATAAAGGCCTCTATGCGATGTTCCGGCTGCAATATAATTTGCTGAATGGTGGTGCGGACAAGGCTCGGGTTGAGCAAATTGAACATTTAAGTGAACAGCAGAAAGAACTGATTAACCGGGCAAAACGGGAAATTGAACTGGATGTTCGTCTTGCATGGAATGCACTTGAAAACGCGGAACGCCGGTTACCCGGATTAGAACAGCGTGTTGAAGCTGCAGAAAAAACCCGTGAGGCTTATGCGCTTCAATTTCGCGTAGGACAACGAACCTTACTGGATTTATTGGATAGTGAGAATGAATTGCTTAGCGCCGGAATTGACTATACCGAAGTCTATTATGACCGGATTTATGCCTGTTACTGGCTGATGCAATCAATGGGAAAACTGCTGGAAACAATGGCTATCGAACAACGTGAAGAAGCGATTACAGTAGCCAATCAGGATGCTGATACAGAATAAATAAAAGCGGATATCCTAATCAGGACATCCGCTGAACTTCTAGGGTGAGGTTTATCTAATTGCCTCTACCTGCACTAGGTTATCGGTAAAGGTGGGTGCATGCCCCATATCAACAAACTCAGCTGAGCTGACGCAGTTTACCGTACCGTTATTTCGTTGCCGCCAGTACCCAAGGGTTGCTACAACAATTCCCGGGCCGACATCTTCAGTGATTTGTGCCTTGGCATCAAAACCACCCCGGTCGTTAAATACCCGAACAGTATCTCCCTGCTGGATCTGCCGCAGATCGGCATCTACAGCACTTATCATCACAAACTGATCGCCTTGTGCTTTGAGTTTATTATCCATATTGGCGTAACAGGAATTCAAGAAGCCATGACTCTTCGGAGAAATGATATTCAGCGGGAAACGTTTAGCCAGTTCAGGATTAGACTGAGGCGTTTCTCTTGAAGCCACGTAGTCAGGTAGGCTATCCAGCGGTTCACCAGGTTGAAAGCCGTCATACATCTGTCTGAACGGGCCGGCAACAAAGTTGGTGGCATCATCAATACGGAAATGACATTTGCCGGAAGCTGTTGGAAAATTTCCGACCTTATGTGGTGCCCGATTGTCTCTGGTACCCACATTAAGTCGTGCAAAACCATGTTCACGCAGATAGGCTAAATCAATGCCTTCACAGGCTGGAGAGTCCCAGTCCACATAGTTTTCCAGACATTCACTATCGTTCCATTTGAAATTTTCTTCTTCATAGCCCATTTTGGCAGCAAGGCGGCGGAAGATTTCATTGTTCGGAATGGCTTCACCGGGCGAATCAACACATTTTTCATTGTAGGTGAGATAGAGATGACCCCATGACAACACCATATCTTCCATTTCAGCACCCATTGATGCAGGCAAAACGATATCGGCAAATGAAGCGGTGTCAGATAGAAAATGTTCCGCCGATACCAGAAATAAATCTTCCCGCATGAGTCCCGCCACGATTTTGTCTGTTTCAGCCGCCTGAGTAACAGGATTGGCATTCCAGCACATCATCGATTTGATCGGAATATCAAGATTCATTTCATTGGTTAAGGCCCGGCCAATCTGAATCGCATTAATCACCCGAGTGCCTTCCGGAATTAAATCGGGACGACAGATAACATCAAATTTATAGGGGTGTTCCCATACCGGGAATTGTAAAGCGCCACCCCCAACATGTCGCCATGCGCCGACTAATGCCGGTAAGGAGCTGATAGCCCGAATGGCCTGACCTCCACCATAATTACGTTCCAAGGCAACCCCCAGACGAATGGCTGCAGGTTGAGTGGTGGCAAATTCGCGAGCAAGCTGTCGAATATCGTGAGCGCTTACTCCGGTAATATCTTCAGCCCATTCTGGTGTTCGTTGTTTAGCGCGTTCAGCCAGTTCGGCATATCCAACAGTATAGTTATCTACATAATCCTGATCGACTAATCCTTCCTCAATGATGGTGTGCATCATTGCCATAGCAAGCGCACCATCAGTGCCCGGTTTGGGGGCAATATGCCAATCGGCTTCTTTGGCTGTTTTGGATTTGTAAGGATCAATAACAATGACTTTGGCACCGCGTTTCTGAGCATCTTTAACGATATGCCAGTGATGCAGATTAGTGCTGACGGAATTGCAGCCCCAGATAATGATGTATTTAGAATGAATAAAGCTTTCCGGATCCACGCCAGCAGTTGGACCAACGGTTAACAGCCAGGCGGTACACGAGCCTTCACCACAAAAGGTACGTTCACAAACGGTCGCGCCCATTTTATTAAAGAAAGCATCGCCGCCATTCAGGCCATGAACCAGTCCCTGATTACCAAGATAACTATAAGGAATGATGGCCTGAGGCCCATATTCATCAATAATCGCTTTCCAGCGATCGGTGATTTCGGTGAGTGCTTCATCCCAGCTGATTTGTTCAAACTGGCCACTGCCCTTGGGGCCGGTTCGACGCATGGGATGTAAAACACGTTCGGGATGGTAATGACGTTTTTCGTAGTCTTTGAGTTTGACGCACAAGCCGCCACGGGTCATTGGATGGTCAGCATTACCCCGGACAGAGATTAACTGACCATTTTCAACTTCATAGACCATCGAACAGGTATCAGGGCAATCATGTGGACAACCGCCGTGATGAGTGGTTTTCAATACACTGGCCATAACAATTTGCCTCCCGAAATCATCTGCAACAAGTTTTATGACTATACATCAGTCTGGAACGGGAATTTTGCCCGCTATTTAGCCAAAATATAAAAATATATAACATTGTTTATACTCGGTTTTTTGGTCTTTATCCTGTATTAATCAATCATTCATAGGAATATGTTAGCTTCACCCGAAGGCTTGTTGATCTTTCATAGCCGCCTCTGTTGTGGCTGAAAATGCAACACTTATGTCCACGGATGGACTGTATGCCGGCGCGCCAGGGAGGCGCGCGCCGGCCTGTGTTGCTCGTCGTTTATTTAGAACGACTACAAAACCGCCGGGACAAGCAATGTTCCAGACATTGCTTTTGCATACACTCCATCCATGGAGATAAACGTTTTTGAGCGTCAGCCCCGAAGGGGTGAGATACACGGATGTATCTCACAAACTACACTCCTTGCGCCTTGATTGGTGCATTTTCAGTCACAACAGAGGCGGCTATGAAAGATCAACAAGCCCTGGTTAATTTGACTTCTCTCGGCTTGGGTGTAGGCTCGCCGATCTGTTTGATAACAAAAAAAGGAGAAACAACATGGCAACCGTAACTTTGAAAGGCAATCCGTTTGAAACCGTTGGAAATCTGCCAAAAGTGGGTGACAAGGCTCCCGGCTTTTCAGTGGTAAAAGATGACCTGTCGGATTTGAATTTATCCGATCTGAATGGTCGAATTGTGCTGAATATTTTTCCATCGATAGACACAGACACTTGTGCGATGTCAGTGCGTCAATTTAATCAAAAAGCCACAGCGCTTGATAACACCAAAGTTGTTTGTATTTCGAAAGATTTGCCTTTTGCTCTTGCCCGTTTTTGTGGTGCTGAAGGTCTTAATAATGTGGAGGTTGGCTCAGCATTTCGTTCCAGCTTTGGGGAAGACTATGGTGTGACAGCCAAAACTGGTCCGCTGAAAGGTTTGTTATCCCGTGCTGTTGTTGTTATCGATGAAAACGGAAAAGTCATCTATACCGAACAGGTTGCAGAAACCGCGGATGAGCCCGATTATGAAGCCGCCTTAAGTGCTTTAAACTAAAAAAAACTGCTTGAAAGCTCCTTAAATCCCGGTGGTTTCCATCGGGATTTTTTATATGTAATCTGAACATTGTTTGCCATGATTAGTCTCAAAGGATAATGATGACATTAACTCTGACGATGATTGGGTGATATGGACAAGTTAGATCAACTTTTTGCATCCGTGGCGGTTATTGCTGAATTTCATCCGAAGCTCAAGGCTATTCGTTTTTGGCAGGATGGCATAACCCAGCAATATCACTCAGCAGTTATCTTCTATGAAAGAACATTAGAACCACGCGAAGAGCTTGAGGCTGATATTGCCAATATTGCTACTCAGTTAGCTTCCGCGGCTTTACCTGACTATCACGCATTTTGCGTCGATCTGGATCATTTGTTTAATGGTGCCCAGCCATCAGGGCCAATAGCGCATCTGACGGAAGTGGATTGGCGAACCTTTCGTAAGATCGCATCCTATGCACAATACTGGAAACAGCGAAACCCTCGAGAAGTGAATAAACTGATTACTTTTGTTATGGCGGTTCCCGTTTTCAGTCGCCTGGCTGGCCAGTTAATTGTACAAAGTCACAATGCCACAGAAAGCCAGATTTTCGATCAGATTGCTCAGCAGCAGGGTTCTTTTATTATGGGCGGAAAACGTTTTCGTGAATTGTTCCGGCAGGAAATTGATACTGCCTATAATGAAGCCAAACTTCTGGTTTCAACGTTCCGTGGAACCAAGACAGATGAAGCGGCCCGGATTGTGAATGGGATGGTTGAGTCGATGGTAAACAAATCTTAACGATTAAAATCAGGTGTTTGTTGTCTTTTTTCAGACAGGAAAAAGTCCTTAATCAAACGATAATCTTTAGCTGATAGCGTTGTCAGTTATAAATGGTCTGCGAAGGACCTCCAGTTTCAGATCACAACAGGAAATTCACCATGAAATTATCGATCAATGGCGCAAGTCATGAAGTCAATTTGCCTGAAGAAATGCCGATTCTTTGGACTTTACGAGATGTGCTGGGCATGACAGGTACTAAATTCGGTTGCGGCAAAGCATTATGCGGTGCCTGTACAGTAATGCTGGATGGCCAGCCCATCCGTTCTTGCTCTACACCGATCAGTGCTGCACAAGACAAACAGATCGTTACCATTGAAGCGGTAAGTGAAGATAAAATCGGCCGGGCCATTCAACAGGCCTGGGTTGAGCTTGGGGTACCGCAATGTGGTTACTGTCAGTCGGGTCAAGTGGTCTCCGCAACAGCATTACTACAGAACAATTCCAACCCCAGTGATGACGATATTGATAATGCGATGAGTGGCAACATCTGTCGTTGTGGCACCTATAACCGAATACGTGATGCCATTAAATTAGCCGCCACAAAAAGCGGAGGTGCACAATGAACAAGCCACTTAAAAACGAAAGTCTGCAAACTGAAATCACCAATATCAGTCGTCGCAATCTGTTAAAAGGATTTGCCCTGACAGGCTTTGTGCTGGCTGTCGGTATGCCTTTTTCCGGTTTTGCAGAAGATGAAGAAACGCCCAAATATGGTCGTGATGCGATGCCAAATGGCTGGGTGGATAATCCCTTGGTATTTGTGGCAATTGCGGAGGACGGTACGGTCACGATCGTCTGTCATCGTGCAGAAATGGGGCAGGGCGTGCGGACCAGCTTACCGATGGTGGTGGCTGATGAACTGGAAGCCGACTGGGATCGGGTAAAGGTCATCCAGGCGCCCGGTGATGAGGAACGCTATGGTAATCAGGATACGGATGGCTCCCGCAGCGTCAGACACTTCTTTATGCCGATGCGAAATGTCGGAGCCGCCGCCAGAATGATGCTGGAAGCTGCCGCCGCCGCACATTGGGGGGTTGGGGTAGATGAAGTATTTGCTGAAAATCATCAGATCAAACATCAATCCTCTGGCAAAACTATCGGTTACGGTGAACTTGCCAAAGCGGCAGCGGCGTTGGATGTGCCTGAACGTGAAAAACTGCAGTTAAAACCAGCGGATAAGTTTCGCTATATCGGTAAGCAATCCACCAAGTTGATTGACGGTGAAGATATTGTTACTGGCAAGGCTATATACGGTATTGATGTTCAGGTTGACGGTATGGTGCATGCGGTGATTGCCCGCCCTCCCGTCTATGGTGGCAAGGTAAAGTCATTTGATGACTCTGAGACGATGAAAGTCCCGGGCGTTATTAAGGTAGTGACACTGGAAGGCAGTCCACCGCCAGCAGTTTTTAATCCTCTTGGTGGCATTGCCGTCATTGCTGCAAATACTTGGGCAGCCATGCAGGGCCGTGAAAAACTGAAAATCGAGTGGGAACATGGCGAAAATGCCAGCTATAACACTGATGAATACCGTCAGCAGATGCTTAAATCCGCTTCATCTTCCGGCGGCAAAGTGTTGCGCAGCAGTGGTGATGTGAGCAAAGCATTAGAAACCGCTGATAAAACCTTCAAGGCAGATTATTACATCCCGCATTTATCGCAGGCACCGATGGAGCCACCGGTTGCCACTGCAAGAATTCAGAATGGAAAATGTGAAGTCTGGGCCCCGACTCAGGCGCCCCAAGCCAGTAAAGACACAGTCGCTAAATGGCTGGATATATCTTCTGATGATGTCACCGTTCATGTCACATTGCTGGGTGGTGGTTTTGGCCGTAAATCCAAGCCCGATTATCTGGTCGAAGCGGCCTTGCTTTCCAAAGCAATGGATGGGCGTGCTGTACAGGTCACCTGGAGTCGCGAAGACGATTTACATAATGGCTACCTGCACACGGTTTCGATTGAACATCTTGAAGCGGCAGTAAATGCTGATGGTAAAACCACAGGTTGGTTACATCGCACTGTGGCGCCGTCAATTTCTTCGACTTTTGATGCGTCTTCCGTGCATCAGATGCCCATTGAGCTGGGCATGGGGGTGATGAATATTCCCTTTGCCATTGATAATATTCAACTGGAAAATCCTGCCGCTAAAGCGCATACCCGTATTGGCTGGTTCCGATCGGTGGCCAATATTCCGCGCGCCTTTGCTATCCAATCGTTTATTGCGGAAATGGCTGATGAATTAGGACAAGACCATAAAGCCTTTTTATTGGATCTGATTGGCCCTGCTCGAAAAATTGATCCGGTTGAATTAAAAGATGAGTGGAACTACGGCGAATCACCAGAGGAGTATCCGCTGGATACGGGAAGATTACGCCGTGTTGTGGAGGCGGTTTGTGAAAAGGCCAACTGGGGACGTGATTTACCTGCAGGCAGAGGCCTTGGACTGGCGACCCATTACAGTTTTGTCACCTATACTGCGGCAATTGTTGAAGTAGAAGTCTCTGAGGATGGCGACTTAACCATTCCACGAATCGATATTGCTGTAGATTGTGGGCCACAAGTAAATCCGGAGCGAATACGTTCACAAATGGAAGGTGCCTGCATCATGGGTATCAGCCTGGCGATGGTAGGTGAAATCAGTTTTAAAGATGGTGCGGTTCAGCAAGATAATTTTGATAGTTATCAAGTCTCCAGAATGAATGAGTCGCCTCGCGAAGTTCATGTGCATTTGTTACCGGCCGAAGATTTCAATACGCCGCTAGGCGGGGTTGGAGAGCCGGGACTGCCGCCAATTGCACCTGCTTTATGTAATGCCATTTTTGCTGCCACCGGTAAGCGCATCCGCGATTTACCGATCCGTTATCAATTGGAAAGCTGAGCATGGACAGTGTTGATTTATCGGTTTTTAAAGCAATGCAGAAATGGCTGGAAGCCGATTTAACTCTATGGCTGGTGACCGTTGTGAAAACCTTCGGTTCCAGTCCACGTCAACCTGGAGCGATGCTGGTTTTACGCGAAGACGGCGTGTTAGTTGGTTCGGTATCAGGCGGTTGTATTGAAGATGATCTGGTTAGCAAGGCTCAGTCTGGCGAATTACCTCGCAATCAAGCCGAATTAATGGTCTATGGTGTGACCCGGGAAGAGGCACAGCGATTTAATTTACCCTGTGGCGGTACACTGGAACTGGTTGTTGAACCGGTTACCGACACCCTCTGGGTCGATCAAGTACGCCATGCGATAAACAGTCATCGTTTGATTAAACGTGATTTACAGCTTTCTACATTGGTGAGTCATTGTACTGATGCCAATGCGACGGATGTGGTTGTACAAATAAACGAAAAGCAACTTTCGGTTGTGTATGGACCAAGGTGGCGGCTGTTGATTATTGGTGCCGGACAGACTTCGGCTTACCTGGCCAATATGGCACAGGCGCTGGATTATCAGGTCTCCGTTTGTGAGCCGAGAGAAGCCATGTGTGAAAGTTGGGATACTGATGATGTAGTGCTGCTTAATATGATGCCCGATGATGCCGTTTTGGCAATGCAACCTGATGCGCATACTGCCATTGTGGCGTTAACCCACGATCCGAAGCTTGATGATATGGCCTTACTCGAAGCCCTCAAATCAGCTGCTTTTTATGTTGGAGCGCTGGGTAGCAAAAAAAATAATGCCAACCGCCGTAAACGCCTGGCGATGTTTGATTTATCAGCAACAGAAATTGAACGTTTACATGGACCGGTGGGTTTGCCGATTGGCAGTCGTACACCACCGGAAATTGCCATTGCCATTTTGGCCGAGCTAATAGCGTTGCGACGGAATCATCCTGCTAAGTCCACAGAGCTTTTGCCGAAAACACAATCAGTTTGCAGTTAACCGAGCCTTAGATGTCGAAAATCTCAGGAATCCTGTTAGCCGCCGGAAAGTCATCCCGTTTTGGCCCAGACAAACTGTTATATGAGTTAACCATTGCCGGTATACGACAGCCTTTAATTCAGCACACTTTGTCAGCCTGGATTTCAGCGTTAGATACATTATCAGTTGTTATCAGAACGGATACACCGTTATTGAGACAAACTATTCAGAACGTTGCTGAATTTCATAATACTGAAATTAACGTGATTGAATGCCAAACCGCGACGTTGGGCATGGGGCATAGCCTGAGCGCCGCAATTGCAGCTAATGTAAATGCTGATGGCTGGGTGATTGGTCTGGCAGATATGCCATTAATCCCGAGATCGGTATTAACGCAGGTTCATCAGAATTTAATATTGGGTGCCGATATTACAGCACCTTATTTTGAGCATAGGCGAGGCCATCCTGTTGGCTTTAAAGCTTGTTATAAGGATGAGTTGTTGGCACTGAAGGGAGATTCCGGTGCCAAAAAACTGCTAGAAAGGGATATTGAAAAGATTCACAAAATCAAAACGGATTATCAGGGTGTGTTAGCTGATATTGATTATGTGAATGATGTGAGTATGATTGAGCGCTTCAGTAAATCTTAATCCTGTCTGGCCCAGTTAGAGTGGCTGTCCAGGTAATTTCGGTCAAAACCGGATATTTCAATGAGGCCTTCCAGATCCAGGATTTGAATATTGCCATTATGGGATTCGAGTAAACCTTCATCCCGTAATACTTTAAATGTGCGGCTGACATGTACTGATGAAAGACTTAACGTGTCACCGATAACCGTTTGGTTCATTGGCAGTTCAAACTGGTCGGTATCGACATTCAGCCTGACTTTCATTTCCACAATAAAATGCGCCAGTCTCTCAACTGCACTGCGACGACCAATATTGATTACCCGTTCAATCAGCATGGATTGTTCACGGGCAAGAATCAGGAAAAACAGATCGGTTAAACGAGGCGCCTGATCAAAAATTTCGGTTAAACGCTGGCGAGGAAACGGGCAGGCTTTTACTTCGGTTAATGTCCGAAACTCGGAAAGATTGCGATCAAAACTGATTTCACGCAGGCCAAGGATCTGTCCTGGCAGAAAAATATCCAGAACCTGTCGCTGACCATCTGCAAGTGTTCGTGTCGCACAGGCCCAGCCTGACTGAAGGGTAAAAAAACGTTCTGCTTTGCCTCCTTCAATTGCCATGGGCTGATCAGCGGTGAACTCCCGAGGATCTTTTTCCAATGCCATTAATAAGCTGATTTCGTGTTCATTAAGATCTGCAAACTTTTGAAACTGATGAACAATACAACTGCCAGGCAAAGATGAACTCATAAGCGTCCCTTATATCCACTAAGAATTTATGATGGAAGTGAAATATACCCCTGAACCAGCTTAAGTCAATCTATATAGGTTTAAGCATGATTCAAAAAAAAGACACCACCCATTAAACGGGCAGTGTCAAAGGAAATCATTTAAATTAATTTGAACGGGACCCGTTTCAAAATAATATTAAATGATTGGGGTGACAGTTATTTCATTTCAATCTGGTAACAATATACGTGTTAAATTTATAAACAGACCCGAAAAAGTTATTTATGGGTTAGTATTTTTATTTATTCAGATTGAATTATTTTAGAGAGGAGGTCGGCGTCCAGTTATAAAAAATATCAGTGCAAGGACTAACCCAACAACAAATAAAATCCAGGCAATGCTACTTGCTGTACCGGCAACACCCGATAGTCCTAAAGCACCTGCAATGATTGCAACAATTAGAAATGTTAACGCCCAACTAATCATGGTATGTCCTTGTTTAATGTTGAATGGATTTACACGATAGGACGATTATAAAAAAAGCTCCTTAACACAGGTTAAAGCAAAATTTAACTTAAAAAGTTAGCTTGGGAGTACACTAGTCAAAGTGACAAAATATACATTTTTCAAACGCTGATTAATATTTAACAGCGTTTCCGTAAAATAACATCCATAAACGCTATTAAATGAGGAACATAATTATGTTAAACAATACGGATTCTAATTCTTTTCGGATTTTAGCTAAAATTTTACTGATGACTTTTGCTCTCTCAAGTGTTGGTTTTATTACGGCTTGTGATAACCAGGGCCCTGCGGAAGAAGCGGGTGAAGCGATAGATGAGAGTGTTGAAGAAGCAGGTGATGCTATTGAGGATGCAACAGATTAATCGATTGAAGTAATCAGCTTAACTAAGCTGTCAGATTTGTAACTGCCTTCTTTTGTGGCAGATAACTTTATTACAAGGAGATAGTTCAATGGCAACAACTCAAGCTACTAATCAGGAACTTCAGGAACAACTGGATACATTGCGTAAAGATTTTGCAGAAGTGACAAAAACATTACGAGAAATGACGACGGCTTACGCCAAGGAAAGTCAGGATCGTGTCAAAGTCGCTGCAGGACAGGCGCAGGATCAAGTAAAAGAGTCTTTTACCAAAGTTCAAGGTGAAGTTGAAAGCCATCCATATAGCAGCATGGCTGTTGCTTTTGGTATTGGTTTGGTTCTTGGAAAAATTCTGGATCGTTAAGCTGGCTTAAAATATATGTGGAAATGAGTAGCAGGAGATAAGCATGAGCTGGCGTTCTAGAGTACAAATTAATACCGTGGCATTATCATTGGCAACGCTGTTAGGCATATTTGCGCTCGGGTTCGCAGGCTTTGCAGTTTATCTGGCATTGTTGGTTCACTACCCTCCCAATATCGCTGCAGTTATCACAGCAGGAGGATATGCCTTGGCAGCTATTTTGGTGATATTAATAGCGAAATTTGCTGTTTATCGAACCAAAATAGCTTCGCCAGCCATACCCAAAGATAAAACACCGAATGTGGATGATATTGAAAATATTCTGCAAGCCGTAATAACCCCAGCGGTAAGTAAGATGATTCATCAACATCCAGGAAAATCCGTTATGGCTACTTTACTTGCCGGGCTGTTTGTCGGTTACAATGAAGAGACGCGTAATGCTGCAAAGAACGTTTTTAAACGTTTTTTTGACGAAAAATAAAGCTTTTTGATATCCAGCATAATAGTTTGTCGTGAATTAACATTCGCTTTCAGTTCGTTGATATCAGGTAGGTGTGCTGTGGGGAAAAAACTGAACCGTACCGCAGGTAAAATGCGGATAGAAACCTTACAAAATCAACGTAAGGAACGGCTCACAAAAGCAGGGCTATTGCTTGAAAGATGGGGGCAGCAGGAAAGAGTGCCAGCGCCGTTTGAATTGGAAATAAGCGAAGTTGATCCTGAGTTTATTGAAGATAAAATGACAGCCGAAGTCCTCAGTTCATTAACGATAGATCAAATGCGTATCGCGCGACAGCATTGGTCTGAAGGCCATTCTGCTGCTGAAATTGCTGAATTTGAAGAGCAACCGAGAAACGAAATACGGCAGACATTGGGATTTGTTATTGAACAAGTTGCCGATAAAGTTTTGAAGTAAGCTGCCGATAACAGTTTTAGTTCACAAGGGAGTCGATTATGGAAACAACGAACGTTGCTGCAATGGCAACCCAGTTGTCCGTACAGCAATCTGCCCAGCAACAAATGGTCGCAACGCTTAAATTAAGCAATGATCAGATTGAAGCTCAGGGTCAGGCAGTATTAAAGCTACTCGATGCTGTTCCGATGCCACAGGGCAACTTGGGTAACATCGTTAATGTAAAAGTTTAATGGCTTAATTAACGCTTTTACGGAAGAATCATTCAAACCACCCCAGTCCAATGTGCTCGGGTGGTTTTTTAATGCCTGAAAACCACGTAAGCTTCATTCCAGACCTCACTCAATGGAACAAACTGAATATGGAAACTTTGGTTGTAATTGTCTACCTGTTTTTTGTTTTGCTTATTGGTTTATGGGCGGGACGTGGCATAAAAAACATGCGTGATTATGCTCTGGCTGGTAAATCCTTCGGCACACTGGTGATTTTTGCCACGTTATCAGCCTCATTTATCGGCGGTGGATTTTCAATGGGTAATGCCGAAAAAGTATTTCTGGTCGGTATCAGTAATATTGTGGCCTTATGGGGTTTCAGCGTAAAAGAAATATTGGTTGCAAAATATATTGCGCCACAAATGATGCGTTATCCCAATGCCATTTCGGTCGGTGACATTATGGATGAGCATTATGGCAAGGGAGCACGTCTGTTCAGTGGCGTATTTTCTCTGGCCTTATGCGCAGGTATTCTCGGCGCACAAATCGGTGCGATGGGCTATGTGTTTAATCTGTTTCTCGATGTAGATCGTGTCTGGGGAGTGTTGATTGGCTGCGGTATTGTTATTGCGTATGCAACAGTCGGCGGTATGCGCTCGGTGGTCTGGACCGATATTATTCAGTTTATTGTGCTTGCCGTCGGCATTCCGATGACACTGTATTTTGGTTTGCAGCATGTCGGTGGCTGGCAGGCCATGCAAACTAATTTACCCGAAGCGCATCTGACGCTGCCGACGGAGCCATTAGCGATTATCGCGTTATTATCATTATTTATGACGTTTATGCTGGGTGAAACATTAGTGCCGCCTTACCTGCAGCGTTTATTAATTGGCAAAAGCAGTAAAAATGTTATCCGTGGTTCTTTATTGAGCGGCTTGTTTTCAATTCCATTTTTTGCTGTTACCGGTTTAATCGGTCTGGTGGCATTAGCCATGCAGCCGACCTTAGATGCTAATTTAGCGATGCCTTATGTCATTCAGCAGGCCGTTCCGCCCATTATGCAGGGTATTGTGGCCGCTGCGATTGTCTCGATTATCATGTCTTCTGCAGATTCATTTTTAAACTCAGCTTCGATTGCTTTCAGTAACGATATTGTCACGCCTTTGCGTAAAATCCCATTAACAGCCAAAGCAGAATTAATGCTCGCTCGTGTGGTCACATTGCTGGTGGGTATTGCGTCGATGGTTTTTGCCCTGTCGATTGATAGCGTGATTGATATTTTGATATACGCCTATAACTTCTGGGCTCCGACGGTTTTGGTACCTCTGATGATGGCGATTCTTGGCTGTTATGTGAGTCGTAAACGGTTTATTGCCGGTGTAGTAGCAGGTATCGGTTCAGCCATAATCTGGAATGTCATGTTGCAGCAACCGTGGCAAATTGATGCATTAGTGATTGGTTTTTTTGCTAATCTGATTGCCTTTACCAGTGTTGATAAAGCTGCTGCAAATAGCGCCAAGATCGCTCATAATTAATGGGTGTTTGATTATCTCTCGATAATCAATATGTGAGGATAAACCGATGAGAATATTGACACCGCGATTTTATCGACTGCTGCCTTTGCCGATATTCGTTGCATTGACTAGCTGTGCTGCCTATAGCGTGGTCAATACTGACCGGTATTCCGGCTCATCCAGTGCGGTACCTGCCGAATATATTCCTTCACCGGGATTTTGTCGCATCTGGTATAAAAACCGTACTCCTGAGCAGCAACCTGCTCAGGGTGACTGTGACAAGCTCAAGCAGAATGTACCTGAGAATGCCGTACTGTTAAAAGGCTGACTTTTATCATGTTTTTAAGCTAAGATTTATCGATGACTTTACGACTGCGTATGCTGACTGCGGTATTTGTTATCATCAATTTATTGATGGTCAGTGGTGTGACTGCGTCTGTCGCTCATCAGCCGGATGATCATTATTCAGCGCATTTGAGCATCGTTCATAGTCATGCAGATCATGGACAGCATCACGATAATGTCGATCATGATCATCAGTTGCACCTGCATCTGATTGCTGATTTAGTCAGTTTCACTATGATTCTTCATACTCTGACAGCGGACGCTGTCAGCCGAACCAGTAGCAGTCAGCTGGTTACCTTGTATTATTCGCCCCTGTTACCACCCCCCAACGCTTAATTCCATAACGTTTTAAACAACTTAATGTTTTACTGCCGGCTTCTCAGCGGGTGGTGTTATGGAGTTCATCATGAATTATCAATCGAATTTGTTCGCTAACAGGCTATTGATCTGCCCGTTACTCTTAGCTTTGACTTTATGGGCCATGCCCGCACGAGCAGAAAACCAGCCGAGTCTTAATCTGACAACGGCGATCGAACGCACCTTACTGCAAAGCCCACAACTGCAACAATTTCCCTATCAACAGCGGGCACTGGAAGCGCAGAAACGGCAGGCCGGCTTGCCGCCTAATCCACAACTGCAGGCTGATTTGGAAAATGTATTGGGTACGGGGCAGAGCCGTGGTCTTTCCGGTGCAGAACTAACGCTATCGTTAAGTCAGCTGATTGAAATGGGCGATAAACGTTTGAAGCGCGTTGATCTGGTCGACGCCCGGTCCAGTCAGTTGCAACAGGATTTTGAGCGGCAACGCCTGGATACTTTGTCTGATGTGGCCGCCAGGTATCTGCAGGCATTACGAGTCGATGCGTTATTAACCTGGAATCAACGGCGTATTCAAATTGAGCAGCAGGCCCTGGCGGTGATACAACAACGCGCGTCTGCCGGTGCTGTTGGACAGGCTGATGTATTACGGATGCAGCTTTTGCTTGAACGGTCAGAGTCCAGACAGCAGCAGCTCAATGGAGAACGTAAACTGGCCTACCAGCAATTAGCCGCTAGCTGGGGAGATGAGGTTGATTTTGCTCAGTTGGAAGGGCAATTGCAGCAATTGCCATCATTGCCGGAACAGGAAACACTGGAACAGGCCATTCTAAGTTCCCCCGCTTTTTTACAAACTCATTCTTTAATTCGCTTACGTGAAGCGCAATTACGGCTGAGTGAGGCAAAATCCACAGCTGATTTCAGCTTTGGTGCCGGTATTCGGCGTTTGGAAGGACAAAATGACAACGCTCTGGTGTTCAGTTTTTCGATGCCGTTGCAGTTATACGATCGCAATCAGGGCAATATCGCTGCAGCCCATGCAGACTATGAAGCTGGAATTCTGCAGCAACAGCTGACTCAGACTGAATTGCGAATGGCTTTACTGGAAATCTATCAGGCCATGCTGAATAACCATCAACAAATCGATAGGTTGCAAGAAAAACTTGTTCCGTTGACCCAAGAATTGTTGAAACAGACTGAAACCGGTTATCAAACAGGCCAATACAACGTGTTGCAATGGATTGATGCACAGATCGAATCATTCAGCGTAGAGCGCGACCTGATCGAGGCACAAACTGCAGTGCATCTCCAGCTACTTGAGTTGGAGCGGTTAACCGGGATGCCCTTGAGTCGTTCAATCTTTACTGCCAGTTATCAGGAATAGCTTCATGAAATTAATCACATTATGTTTTAGCCTGCTGGCACTGATGAGTTCGGTGGTTCTAGCGGCAACTGAGCATGATCACAACGAACAACATGATCATGAAGAACCTATCGAAGGGCCACATGGCGGACGGTTATTGGAAAACGACGATTTTGCCTTGGAAATAACCATTTATGAACAAGGCGTGCCGCCAGAAATGCGGGTTTATGCCTATCAACAGGGAAAGCCGGTCGATCCCGGGCAGATCAATTTAACCGTGACGTTAACTCGTCTGGATGATGAACAGAATCTTATCGACTTTATCGCCGAAGCAGACTATCTGCTGGGGGATACGGTTATTGAAGAGCCCCATTCGTTTGAAGTGGTTGTGGAAGCAGAATACCAGGGCAATTCACATCACTGGCATTTTGACAGTTTTGAAGGTCGCAGCACGATAACGGATCGCATGATAACACTATCAGGAATAGAAACAGAGCTGGCTGGGCCTCATACCTTATCAATAACCAACGCTCTTTATGGTGTAGTCAGTGTTGCGGAGGATCGCCAGTATCGGGTGCATGCTCCCTATCCCGGCATTATTGAATCAGTGCTGGTCAACACTGGCGACAAGGTCAAAAAAGACCAGGTGTTAGTGACCGTTCGTAATCAAACCACTTTACAAAGTTATTCTATCCGTAGTCCTGCAAACGGTGAGATAACCGAGCGTATGGCCAATGTAGGCGATCACAGTGATATGGGCAGTTTGCTGGAAATCAGTGATTTATCACGGGTCTGGATAGAGTTGTCGATGTTTCCAGCGGATATCGAACAGTTACGTGTCGGTATGCCGGTTGTCGTCAAGGACTTACACCAACATGAATCGGCTGAGGGAAAGATCAGCTATATCTCGCCCAAAATGACAGGCGGACATATTGCTCGCGCCCGTGCTGAAATTACTAATGCTGAAGGACATTGGCGGCCCGGCATGCATATCAATGCTGAAGTGACCGTGGAGCAATATCCTGCTGAATTAGCGGTAAAACGCAATGCCATTCAACTTTATCGTGATATGCCGGTGGTGTTTGTCCGTTATGGAAATACCTTTGAAGTCAGAATGCTTCAACTGGGCAAGCCGGATAAGGACTATATCGAGGTGCTTTCAGGCCTGAAACCCGGCAGTGAATACGTGACAACAAATAGTTTTCTGCTCAAGGCGGAGGTGCTCAAGTCCGGCGCCACCCATGATCACTAAGACCTTTGGAGCAGAAGATGATTAATTTTATTGTACGATTTTCTGTCGAGCGCCGATGGCTGGTGCTTTTATTAACAGTGCTTATAGCTGGAGTGGGCGCTTACAATGTTTTTCAGCTTAATATTGATGCCGTACCGGATATTACCAATATCCAGGTGCAGATTAATACCGAGGCAGAGGGGTATTCACCATTAGAGGTTGAACAACGGATTACCTATAGTGTTGAAAATGCGATGGCTGGGTTACCCAATCTGGACTATACCCGTTCGTTATCGCGATATGGTTTATCTCAGGTCACGGTGGTGTTTGAAGAAGATACTGATATATATCTCGCCAGGCAGTTGATAAATAAACGTCTTCAAGGTGTTCGCTCTGAGTTACCCGCGAAAATAGAACCCCAGATGGGGCCTATAGCAACCGGTCTTGGAGAAGTGTTTACCTACAGTGTCACTGCCAGAGCGGATGCGTTGAAGGCAGATGGCAAACCTTATTCGGCAGAAGACTTACGTACCATACAGGACTGGATTATCCGGCCCCAATTGGTGAAAGTACCGGGAGTCACCGAAATTAATAGCATTGGTGGCTATGAGCGTGAATATCAGGTGGCCCCCGATCCTGCTAAATTACTGGCCTACAAGGTCAGCCTGTCCGAGCTGGGTGAGGCATTAATCCGCAACAACCAGAACACGGGTGCTGGTTATATCGAACGCAATGGCGAGCAATGGCTGGTACGTTCTCCCGGACAATTATCCTCACTTGAAGATATTCGTAATGTGGTTATTACCAAACGTGATGACACACCGATTCGGGTGGCGGATGTGGCCAAGGTATTTTATGGAAAACAGTTGCGTACTGGCGCAGCCACCCGGGATGGTAAGGAAACAGTGTTAGGCACGGCTTTTATGTTGATCGGCGAAAACAGTCGAGTGGTCGCGAAAGCGGTTGCCGAGCGATTGGAACAGGTGAACCAGAGTTTGCCCGAAGGTATCCTGGCTGAAGCGGTTTACGACCGAACCACACTTGTGGAAAGAACCCTTAAAACGGTGCAGAAAAACTTGTTTGAGGGCGCTTTACTGGTTGTCGTGGTGTTGTTTTTAATGTTGGGCAATATTCGGGCAGCACTGATAACCGCCTTGGTTATACCGTTAAGCATGTTATTTGCCGTTACCGGCATGGTAAGCAATCGGGTATCGGGAAATTTGATGAGCCTGGGAGCGATTGATTTTGGTCTGATTGTTGATGGTGCCGTCATTGTCGTGGAAAACGCTTTGCGACGACTGGGTCTTGCGCAACAGCGTCTGGGCCGGATGTTAAGTGTGCAGGAACGTTTGGCAGAGGTAATTGAAAGCACGCGTGAAGTCTTTAATCCGGCGGTATTTGGCATGTTCATTATCATGCTGGTGTATCTGCCGATTTTTGCACTGAGTGGTGTTGAGGGGAAAATGTTCCACCCCATGGCGTTTACAGTGGTGGCGGCATTAATCGGTGCTTTGGTGTTTGCCGTGACCTTTGTCCCTGCCGCGGTGGCCATTTTGATTACAGGCAAAGTTGCCGAGCGTGAAAACCTCCTCATGCGAATGGCTCGCTGGATTTACCGTCCGGTGTTAAGTCTGTCTTTGCGTCTGCCCATTTTAATCGTGGTATTGGCGACGCTGATGGTCAGTATCACGGTTTATTATGGTTCGCGTTTAGGCAGCGAGTTTCTGCCACAACTTGATGAAGGGGATATTGCGCTGCATGCCTTACGGGTTACCGGCACGGGGCTTGAACAATCGGTGGCGATGCAAAACCAGCTGGAGTCAGTAATTGCGGAGTTTCCACAGGTTAAGCATGTTTATTCAAAAATTGGTACGCCGGATATTGCTACCGATCCGATGCCACCGAGTGTTGCCGATACATTTGTGATTATGCAACCCATCGAGCAATGGCCTGATCCTCAATTGAGCAAAGCGGAATTCCTGTCAAAATTACGCGACAGTGTTGAAGCGGTGCCGGGAAATCTTTATGAATTTACCCAACCGATTGAAATGCGTTTCAATGAATTGATTGCTGGCGTGCGTGCAGACGTTGCCCTGAGGATATATGGCGATAATCTGGATACGCTTTACCAACTGGGGGAACGAGCTGAGCAACTGTTGTCAGAAGTTGCTGGTGCCACAGATGTCAGAATGGAACAACTTACCGGTTTGCCGATGTTGTCGATTGAGCCGCAGCGTGATCATCTTGCGTTATTAGGGTTGGATATAGCCAGTTTGCAACAAAATATTCAGACTGCGATTGGTGGTACATCTGCCGGGCTGATTTATGAAGGTGATAAACGCTTCCGCATTGTTGTTCGTCTGGACGATGAGATACGTAAAAATCCACAGTTGCTGGCAAAATTACCCATTGCTTTGCCGGATAGCGATGATCCGGAACTGTCGTATGTTCCACTGGGTGAAATTGCTGATATTCATGAAATCAGTGGTCCCAATCAGATAAATCGTGAAAGCGGTAAAAGACATGTGATTGTCAGTGCCAATGTGGTCGACAGAGATTTGGGATCATTTATCGCTGATGTTCAGCAGAACGCACAACAACTTGATTTGCCCGCCGGGTATTGGCTGGAATACGGCGGCACATTTGAACAATTGCAGTCAGCCAGTAAGCGTCTGATGGTTGTGGTACCTGTGACGCTATTACTGATTCTGCTGTTATTGTTCAGTGTCTTTAATTCACTGCGAGATGCGTTATTGATCTTTACCGGTGTGCCAATGGCCTTAACCGGCGGCTTGATTGCATTAATGCTGCGGGATATGCCGTTATCCATATCTGCGGCGGTGGGATTTATTGCTTTATCAGGCATCGCGGTATTAAACGGTGTGGTGATGTTGACGTTTATACGACAGTTGCGTGAACAGGGCTTAGCGCTTATGGAATCGGTTTTTCAGGGAGCGATGCAGCGATTACGACCGGTAATGATGACGGCCTTGGTGGCAGGTTTAGGTTTTCTGCCGATGGCTTTGAATACGGGGACCGGTGCAGAAGTACAACGACCATTAGCCACGGTGGTGGTTGGCGGCATTGTCTCATCAACGTTATTAACGCTATTAGTGTTGCCTGCTTTGTACCTCCTGGCCTATCGGTTCAAAACCAGGTAGAGCAGAAATGAAAAAGCCGGGTAACCCCGGCTTTTTCACAATAGATGACGCTAAAACAACCTTAGTTCAGCATGGATTGCACTTTATCACGCAATTCAGGATCGCTTTGAATAGCCAATGCAATATTGCTGTAAGTTTCAACATCTAAGCCCGTTTCCTGAACGGTCTGAACCATTTTCTGGCTCGCTTCTTGTTGTAACTGAGCTGCTTGATCTGGATCTTCTGTGCTTTCCAGACGACCAGAATATTCGCTGCGGATTCCTTCAAGATCATCCTGTACATCAGCAAATTTTTGCAGATCTGCATCACTGAAATCAGCAGCTGGAGCAGTTTCAGGCATAGGCGCTTGAGGTGTAGCCTGCTCCGGTGAGCCGTACCCCTGTTCTGCCATCGCAGAACTACTTAGACCTAATGCCATTAAGATTGAAACTAACGTAGCTGTTTTTTTCATGGTGTTTTCCTTTATTGGTTGTGAAACACACTGTGACCACTGCGAGTTCTATGCCAGAACGAACTTAAAAATTAAGTGTATGATTTTAAATATATTTATTTTTTTTCATAGTGCCTGATGAACAGAGAGTTCTCTTGACCGGTGCCATAACATGTGTCATTTTGGCTCATGTGTCATAAAGCCATCCATTGAGAGGCATTAACAATGCGATTTCCCTCAATTTTCAACAACCTGCGTTTAGTGTTGATTATGCAGGTTGCTTTACCAGTACTCATCGTATTGGCCGTTATTCTGGTGATAGGTTTATCCATGGTGGGCCAGTTTATTGAAGAACGGATGCAACGGGATTTGCAACAAGTCGCCAGAACAATTCATCTGCCGGTGTCGCAAGCTTTGGAGCGGCAGGATCTGGATCAGCTTCAAAACAGTATGGCTTCGGTATTTGGAATAACCGAAGTGTATGGTGCGTACCTATTTGATGCTGAAGGAAAACGCTTAAGCAGCTTTGGTGTGGTGAATCCCACTCAGGAACAGGCTACCGATGCACTTGAACAGATTGTGCAGGGTGAGTTTGCACAGTATGAACGGATTCGTGGTCGCCATGTGTATTCCTTTTTTATGCCGTTATTTGATGCCACCGGTCAGCCAAATGGATTGCTGCAAGTGACCCGGCGACGCAGTGATATTGATCGCGAATTGACCGAATTAAAATATTGGGCCTGGGGTGGCTTTGGTTTGGTTTCTTTAATTATTTTAGGGGTCATCAGCTATTCGCATCAGCGGGCGATCGAAACGCCACTGCAACGATTGGTTGAGAGTATGCGACGGGTCAGTCGAGGTGATCGTCATCATCGGGCAGCAGAACGAGGACCTATTGAAATCAGCCAACTGGCTAAGGGACTCAATGGAATGCTTGATGCGATTGAACAGGCAGAAAACAGTGAGGCTCAACAGCGATCTGCCCGGGAAAAAATGGCTGAAAGACTGCGACAGACTGAAACGATGGCTGCGCTGGGACAATTATCTGCAGGCGTCGCACATGAACTCGGTGCGCCGTTAACCGTAGTCGATGGACGGGCCAATCGTTTATTAAGACGTATGGAGAATGAAAAAGACATTGCTGAATTAAATGAAATACGCCAGCAAGCGGCCAGAATGACCTCGATTATTCAGCAATTACTCAGCTTTGGTCGTTCATCTCGTGCACAAATGCGCGATTTGGATGTGACTTCATTGATCGAAAGATCTGAATCCCTGTTAGCTGACCAGGGTTATCGAATCAGTCTTATCAAAGGACCGCAGGCTAAAATTAATGGCGATTCGTTAAGTCTGGAACAAGCCTTAATCAATTTATTACGTAATGCCTGTCAGGCTTGTCCTGAGGGGCCGGTTGAACTCTCCTGGCAAAAGGATGGACAACTTCATATTCATATTGATGATGCCGGGTCAGGCATAACCGATGATCAGCAGAATCAGGTATTTGAGCCTTTTGTCACAACTAAAGCTCCGGGGGAAGGCAGCGGTCTGGGCCTGGCAATTGTGCAGAGAATAATGCGTGAGCATCAGGGAGAAGTGAAATTAAGCAACAGTCCGCTGGGCGGCGCGCGATTCACGCTGATTTTACCCTTAAACCCATCTAACGATTCTGGACCAACAGCATGAAGATGAAGCAGAACAAAAACTTACCAATCCTGTTAATTGAAGATGACCAGGCATTGGCAAGACTGATTAGTGATGAACTGGAAGCGGAAGGTTGGAGTCTGGCAGTTCATCACCAGGTTCAATCCGCTATTGACTGGCTTAATATCAACCAGCCTGCATTGATTGTCACCGATCTGCGGCTACCTGATGGCGATGGCATGAACGTGGTTGAACAGGTGGTCAGGCATTGGCCGGAAGAACAGCGACCAGGACTGATTGTGATTACCGCATTTGGCAGTGTACGCCAGGCAGTTCAGGCGTTGCAGGCGGGGGCGGATGATTTTCTTACCAAGCCTTTGGATTTAGAGCATTTTCTGCTGGCGGTTGAACGTGTGGTGGCGACACGTAAATTGCATGATGAATTATTTCAGTTTCGCAAACTTAACCGTCAACCCAGTTTTCATCAGATGTTTGGTCGCAGCGAAGCGATGCGTAATCTGTTTGAACAGATTAAAGTGATTGGCCGTGCGCAAGGTCCGGTGCTGATTAACGGCGAAAGTGGAACGGGCAAAGAGCTGGTTGCCAAAGCTCTGCATGCTGAAAGTGATCGTGCCGACGGGCCTTTTTTAGCGGTTAACTGTGCGGGTATTCCGCAGGAATTGTTAGAAAGCGAATTTTTTGGCCATTCAGCGGGCTCATTTACCGGCGCCAAGAAATCCCGTAAAGGCCTGTTGCAGGAAGCCAATGGCGGGAGTTTGTTACTGGACGAAATTGGTGAAATGCCAATGGCATTACAGGCAAAACTGTTGCGGGCTTTGCAGGATGGCTCAATTCGCCCGGTGGGGCAGGATACTGAGGAGAAAGTGGATGTTCGAATCATCGCCGCAACCCATCGTGATTTAAAACAAAAAGTGGTTGAAGGCAGTTTCCGCGAGGATCTGTTTTATCGTCTGGAAACCTTTGCTTTGTCGGTTCCACCTCTGCGGGATCGTGAAGAAGACAGGGAAATTCTGGCCCAACAGTTTTTACAGCAATTAGAGGTAACACAAGGTCGAAACATTAAAGGTTTCAGTGACAAAGCTTTGGAGATCATTCGTCAGTATGCTTTTCCGGGGAATGTCAGAGAATTGCAGAATGTAGTGGAAAGAGCGTTTGCTTTCTGTACGGAAGACTGGGTGCAGCCACAACATTTACCGGCAAGACTACTGGAAAATCAATCTGCAACTGCGCCGTCAGTGACAAACCCGGTGGATGATCCGCGAAACGAAACATTATTGTCGGGCGCCGTTTTACCTACTCTGGAACAGCTGCAAAAACGGTATGTCCGCATGGTATTACAAGAAGCCGATGGTAATAAACGCCGCGCTGCGGCGTTACTGGGTATTGGCCGCCGTACTTTATATCGTTGGCTGGATGAGGAAAGTGACGAAACGGAAGAGTCAGCTTAATCCTTGGAAATATAACCCCATTTGTCGCGGATTTTTATCGCGGCCAAACCCTCATTAAACGGATGGGCGTGCTCAAACTGTGGTTCGATCACGACGTCACCCTGCCGGTTGATAAAGCCATATTGTCGGTAGTTATGGGTGATAACGGCCAATCCATTTGAAAATGAATAGGCCCAGACATATTCCGGTGCAATTTCCATCTTGCCAGTAGTATTGATATAACCCACCTTGGCGTTTTTTTCCACTCTGGAAAGTCCTTCACTGAAATTCCAGGCATCATCAAAATAGGGTTTAATAACAATTTCACCGCTACGATTAATAAAACCGTAAAGTCCATTCTGTTTGATGACCGCAAAACCTTCGCCAAACGCTTTGGCTTCTTCAAACTGTGCGTTTATCAGCCAGTCTCCGTTTTTATCGATGTAGCCCCATTTCCCGTTGTCCAACACCGCAGCAAACCCTTCACGAAATACTCTGACCTGAGAAAACTGCATATCAATCAGCAGCTTGCCTTCATTATCAATATAACCCCATTTTTCATCAATTCTGACAGCGGCACGTTGTTCGCTGAAGATATGAATTTCATCAAATTGTGCCGCAATGACCTCTTGCCCCTGGTTATTCAGGTAACCCCATTTCCCATCTTGCTGAAAGGCGGCCAATCCCTCGGAAAATACGCCGACTTTGTCATAATGAGCTGGAATCATTTCCTCTCCGGCATCATTAAGAAATCCCCATTTACCGTCTTTGATAAAGGCGGCATATCCCTGTTTGAAGGATTGAATTCTGGGATAAGTTGGCTGCAGAATGATACGTCCATCACGATCAACGACGCCCCACAAGCTATCTTTCCGGTAGGCAGTCACGCCACTGTCTAAATCATTGATTTCATCGGCAGTGAAAAGAATGTCACCATCAGAATTGATCATGGCAAATTGTGCTCGTCCCTGATTGGCAATCATTACCGCCGCACGGCCATTTTTAAAACTGCCGGCATCATCAAATATCAGATCAATCTTCAGATTTTCAACATAAGCCATGGTAGGCTGGTAGGCATTACTGGCAGTGACGCCGGTAAACATCAATGTCAGCGCTGACAGTATATATCCCAATGTTATATAACGATTTTGGTACATAACCACAATCACCTTTGACGTGTTAATTCAATCATAAGTCTGTTCCCGCGATGGTGAAAATATCGTGAAAACTTATTTTGGGAAAAATCGCTCTGGAAGCCGCACAGGAGCTTGGGTAATAGTGAATTAACAATGTTGATGGAGAAACTATGGAAAAGGACGAAGATACCTATAGTGCGCTGAAAATAATGGCTGAAACCATTGATCTGAGTTCACGCAATGATAACGATGAGATTATTGGTCTTGAATACTATGTTAATTTTAATGTGTTGACCGAGGATGAGCTGGGCGAACTGATTCAGCTTTGGGAGCAAAAATTAGTCACCTGTCAAAAAGAAAAACTGGCTTCACA
Organism: Methylophaga sp. UBA2496; assembly: GCF_002341635.1. Taxonomy (NCBI): domain Bacteria; kingdom Pseudomonadati; phylum Pseudomonadota; class Gammaproteobacteria; order Thiotrichales; family Piscirickettsiaceae; genus Methylophaga; species Methylophaga sp. UBA2496. The sequence goes on from NZ_DDOK01000007.1 coordinate 50,026, forward strand.
ATTTATGGTGGTTCAGGTGTTTGGCCTAATCAGTCTGGCAATGTTTATAGCCTGGTTGTCCGGAGGCATTGCCGGAGCGATTGCCAGTATCGTCGGTGTGATTGGCATGATCGCGATGATTGAAGACAAGCGTGTTCAAAAAGCCAAACGGAATCTGAGCGATGCAGAAAAGGTCTGCAATAAACTTCGTTTCCATGCGTAGCGATCCGATTAAAGGAACCTCTGACGGGCTGATTCAGTCTGGATAGGCGGTTAACTTCAGGAATAGTGTGTGCTTCGCCAATTTACTAAAACCTTATTAGGTAGTCTGTCAGCACTCTCATTCAGCGCCTGTGCACCGGTGACGATGTTAAATGCAATGGTGCCAGAGTCAGGTTATCAACATCAGGCTGATATCATTTATGGCGATCATGAACGGCTCAAACTGGATATTTATCAGCCAGTCGGCTTGATGGATACTCAAAACCCCGCTACGGTCGTTTTCTTTTATGGAGGTGGCTGGGAGGCCGGGGAAAAAGCAGACTATAAATTTGTGGCAGAAGCGCTCACATCGCAGGGCATTATCGTGGTTATTCCAGATTATCGGGTCTTCCCTGAAGTGCTGTTTCCGGTATTTATTGAGGATGCTGCCAAGGCTGTCGCCTGGACTATAAAGCATATTGCTGAGTTTGGAGGAGATCCCGACCAGCTGTTTATCGGCGGGCATTCGGCAGGGGCACATATTGCGGCGATGTTATCCGTTAATCCAGAATATTTACAGCAAGTTGGTCTTCAGCCCCGGCAACTACGTGGCATGTTTGGTCTGGCCGGCCCCTATGATTTTTTACCGTTAAAAAGTAATACGTTAAAGCAGATCTTTGGTGATGATGCCAGTCAATGGCAAAGTCAGCCGGTCAATTTCATCCGCGAAGATCATCCACCGACATTACTGCTGGTGGGCAAAAATGATCGTACGGTGCTGCCACGTAACAGTTATCGGCTGGCTGAGAAGCTGAAAAAACATGGCAATTCAGTCGAATTGGTCGAGTTTAACAATTACGGTCATGTCGCGATGGTTGCCAAACTGGCAAAACCGTTGCGTGGCGATGGGGCGCTACTTAGGCCTATCGTCAACTTTGTTGAGAAGCATCGGTGACAGCGTTGTTAATTTTCCACCTTCACAACGGAGGGCGGCTATGAAAGAGCAACAGAAACTAAATTAATCGTGGAATAAGCTTTTCTGCCAAAGCATCTGCACTGCTGAAAGCTGCTTCAACACGACCCTGAATACACCAGTCACCGCAAGCCGCCAGTTTTAATTGGGTGTCAAGGTAGGCCGGTTGACCGGTTTGGGGGGGAAGGTTAGCGTAGACCCAGCGCTTCAAGTCCACATGGCTGGCTTCGGCAGTATTGATACCACTGACACGCTGAACCTCTGCGAGCATCAATTGCTGAATAATTTCATTTGCCTGTTGCAGATGTTTTTCGGCCCAAGCATTATTTGCCTGAATCACCATGGAGAATCCTTCAGGACGCGATGGCTTGCTGCTATTCACCGACATCCAGCTGATGATGGCATCACTGACCAGGGCGGCTTGCCAATTGAGTTCTGGCGCGTCATCAAATCCCAGCATCAGCGCGTAACACGCCTGCATCTGTGTTTGCTGAATGACATTAAGATTCTGAAAATTGTCTGGTAGCATATCTGCGGTTTGTTTAGCCGGAAGGCAGCAGATCACCCAGTCTAAATTCTCTGCAACAAGTTGATCGTCACTGAATAGCTGCCATTTCTCATTGTATTGTTCAAGACGAGTAACCTTGCAGTTAAACTGAATATTTAAGCTTGCTGCAAGAGTCTGTCCGATCGCCTGCATATCGGAGCTACCCACATAGTGTGGATAATCTGCATTCCATGTGCGTCGGGAAATCTGTTTGCTACCGGAGAACTCCACAAAATTGGCATCCCAGCGTTGTATCACCCGCTGTTTGATTAACGGCTGAATAAAGTCAGCAAAACGCCCGGTTTTAACAGTGAAAAATTGAGCCCCGGAATCAAAACTAAATTGGTCAACTGAACGGGAGGCTAATCTGCCACCAGCATGTCCAGCTTTATCGAATAGTTGGATCTCGGCAAATGGCTGCAGCTGGTGGGCCAGAGTCAGGCCGGCTAATCCGCTGCCAATGATGGCGATTTTGCTCATGGTGATCCGTTGTGAAATGAATTTGGCAATCTGACCAATGTGATGAGGCGGGGTTTCCTGCAGGCAAAAAAAAGCCCCAATCCGAAGATTGAGGCTTTTTGATTTAGCTACTGCGTATTAACGGTTGCAGATGTACATTGTTACTTCGAAACCGAAACGCATGTCTGAATATTCTGGTTTAGTCCACATAATATTTCTCCTCTTATTTAGTATCAGCGTTTGCTGACTTAGGTGTAGATTATCGTTATCAGACAACTAAAACATCAGTGAAACACCCGATAGCACTCAGGATTTTCCTGATTAATCGCTGACCGGCGTACGCATGGTGACAAACTCTTCAGCAGCCGTCGGGTGTATGCCGATGGTGGCGTCAAAGTCAGCCTTGGTGGCACCACATTTAATTGCAATCGCAATGCCCTGCATGATCTCTCCGGCTGACTCGCCAACCATATGCGCGCCCAAAACCTTATCGTTATCACCATTCACTAATATCTTCATTAAAGTACGTTCCTGCGAACCGCCTAATGTATTTTTCATCGCGCGAAAGTTTGAGCGGAATTTCAACACATTTGAATATTCCTTGCGAGCCTGCTCTTCGGTCATACCAACGGTGCCAATATTCGGCTGGCAAAATACGGTCGTGGCAATATTGCTGTAATCCATTTTGCATGGCTGTTCATCAAACAGATAACCTGCTAATGCCATACCTTCTGCCAACGCCACCGGTGTTAATTCCATGCCACCCGTTACATCGCCCAGAGCATAAATACTCGGTTCAGAGGTCTGGAAAGTCTCATTCACTTCAATATGACCACTTTTAGCAATATTAACCTTAACATTTTCCAGCCCCAAACCTTCAAGATGAGGCTTCCTGCCCGTGGCAAACAATACCGCATCAACCGTGAGATGCTGACCATCACTCATAGTTAAATACAGGCTGCCATCCGATTGTTTTTCAATGGCTGTGACTTCAGTGTTGAAACGGATATGCACACCATTTTGCTGTATTTGCTCGGCCGCAAACTCTGCGATTTCCTTGTCAAATCCATTTAATAACCCGCCACCACGGACGATCTGTGTGACCTGTGAGCCAAGACCATGAAAAATACCGGCAAACTCCACGGCAATATAACCACCACCTACTACAGCCAACCGGTTTGGAAACTCAGCTAAATCAAAGATGCCGTTTGAATCCACCGCATGTTCTTTACCCGGAATCTCCGGAACATACGGCCAGCCACCGGTCGCAATTAAAATGCGTTCAGTGGTAAATTTTTTACCATCGACTTCAACCGTGTGAGCATCCAGGATTTTACCTCTGCCATCAATGATTTCGACGCTGGCTCGATCCAGAATGCCTTCATAGACACCATTTAAACGACTGATTTCCTGAGTTTTGTTATCCCGTAGAGTTGACCAGTCAAAAGCCGGTTTACCGATCTGCCAGCCAAAGCCTTTGGCATCAGTAAAGTGAGCTGAGTATTCAGAGGCATATACATAGAGTTTTTTAGGCACGCAGCCTACATTGACACAGGTGCCACCCAGATAACGATCTTCGCACACAGCGACTTTTGCACCATAAGATGCCGCCATTCGGCTGGCTCTGACACCACCGGAGCCGGCACCAATAACAAATAAATCGTAATCATATTGCATCTAGAAAAACTCCTGTTCGTCACTGAATGTCGCAAAAAAACACCGGACCTGAATGGCTGCAGGTCCGGTGAAGCATGGCTGACGTATTCAATTACTGTTTGTTCAAATATTCCAGCATGGTATCCACACCGCTGACTTCAAACGGATCATCAGGACAATTATCCATCTGACCTGGCTCAGCAAAAAGTTGTTTGATTTCACCGTCTACCACATGCATGGAATAACGCCATGAACGCTCACCAAAGCCCAGATTTTCCTTTTTCACCAACATGTTCATGCCGCGGGTAAATTCACCGTTACCATCCGGAAGCAATTTGACCTTGTTTACTTCCTGACGTTTTCCCCATTGGAACATGGTGAACGCATCGTTGACCGACAGGCAGTAAACTTCATCAATGCCTTTGGCTTTCAGTTCATCGTAGTGTTCTTCGTAGCCTGGCAAGTGAGTGCTTGAACAGGTGGGTGTGAAAGCGCCGGGCAGTGCAAAAACGATGACGCTTTTCCCTTTAAAAATGTCATCAGTAGTGACATCCTGCCAGCGGAACGGATTATCACCGCCAATGCTTTCATCACGGACACGGGTTTTAAATACAACATTAGGGACACGTTGAGTCATATTGTTAATCTCCTTTGAAGGGTTAATGTGACCTGAACAATAATTCAGTTGCGAGCAGTGTAACGAAATGGAATTGATTAATAAAACAACTTGTTTAGATTGTTTTAATCGTAAAAAACGATTATTAAGATGGCTGGCTATTAATATTAATGGCCATATTCAACTGTTGTCCGTTGCGTTTGTTACTGTAGAGCGCTTCGTCAGCAAGCGTGTATAGCTGCTGCAGATCATAGTCACTTAACGATTTTGTCGTGGTAATACCGAAACTATAGAGTAAATCAATATCGCTAGGTATCGATTCATTGTAAGTCGCCACAGTGCTGGAAAGCCGCTGCAGAATCACCGATTGATCGGTGTCATTCTGATTGACCATTAAGACGACAAACTCATCACCACCAATTCGGCCAATTAAATCGGAATCGCGAAAAGTACTGCTTAACAATTGCGAAAACTGCAGCAGTGCATTATCACCAGCCTGATGACCATGGAGATCATTGATCTGTTTGAAATTATCCAGATCAAAATATATCAATGAGGCTTCATAATTCTGAGAACGACACATTTGCAAAATATGGCTTGCCCGAAACTCGAAGCCTTTCCGATTAAGTAACCCGGTTAAATGATCCTCACAAAGTAACTGGTTGGTGGCGATCTCATCTTCAATCATTTTGGCCAGTTCCCGTAACAGGCGGGAATCCCGTTCACTCATATAACGCGGTTTCTGGTCGATCAAACAAATAGCGCCAAGCCTTTCGCCACTGGGGGCTTTGAAAGGATAACCCGCATAGAATTGGATATTCGGGGGATCTGTGACCAGTGGATTATCAGAAAATCGTGGGTCAATCGTCGCATCGTTCACAATAAAACTATTTTCTTGTTCGATGGTGTAATTACAAAAGGCATACTCTCGGGGTGTTTCACTGACGTCCAAACCTATTTTTGATTTGAACCACTGTCTCTCATCATCCAGAAAGGTAATCAGTGCAACCGGCACATCAAACATGCGTTTTGCCAGGCGTGTTATCCGATCAAAACGTTGTTCTGCCGGGGTATCCATAATATTAATAGACTCAAGCGCTTTTAAGCGTTGTTGCTCCAAAGCCAGTTTGCGTTGCTGTAGCCATTGATCAATCTGATCCGCCGGAAGCGGTCTGCCTATGAAATAACCCTGCGCTTTATCACATCCCTGCTGTTGCAGATACTGTAACGTGGCGTAGTCTTCGATGCCTTCAGCAATCACTTTCATATCCAGGCTATGTGCTAATTCAATGATGGCCTGAATGACCAGCCTTGATTCACGTGACTGCTGTGCCGTCATCACAAAGGATTTATCCACTTTTACTTCGGAAAATGGCATGCGCACCAGCTGCAACATGGATGAAAATCCCGTACCAAAATCATCGATGGAAAGTTGAAAGCCCTTCATCCGCAATCTGGTCAGGATATCCAGTGAAGCGACCGGATCATCCATGGCACCGGTTTCGGTGAGCTCAAGCATGATGCTGTGAAGTTTCACATTATGTAAATGACACAATTCCTCAATCTGGTTGAACAAATTGATATTGGGTAACGATAAGGCAGAAATATTGATGGAACAAAGTAATTGACTGGTTTGGGCAGTCACTGGGTTCTGTCGCTGTTGCAGGCAAAACTGATTAAACCAGGGGAGAGCTTGCTCGAAAACCAAAAGAGTTAAGTCATCAATCAGGTTTTTCTGTTCGGCAATCGCAATAAATACGTCGGGAGCAATAAAACCGTATTCTGCATGATGCCAGCGAGCCAATACCTCAAATCCCATTAAAGCGCCGCTGGTACAACTGACTTTAGGTTGGTAAGCCAGCGTGATTTCCCGGTTTTTAATGGCCTGAGATACATCATCGGATGTAATGGCCGGTTCGTTGGATCTGGCTTGCAATTGTTGCCCATCGAGTAAATCCATGAGGTTTGGTGGAGGCAAATCGATCAGTTCACGGAACGCTTTGGGGTTAAACGGTTTGGGTAAAATTCCGACTATATTTAATCCATGCGCTGCAGCAGAGCGAGCAGCAGCTTGTAAAACCTGATGCCCGACACCGCTGGTAATAATGATTTTGGCAGTGATCTGCTGTTCACCTAATGCGCCCAGGACTTCTACACCATCCATATCAGGCATGATTAAATCAAGCGCAATGTGAGAGGGTTGCCACGCTTGCAGTGAAACAAAAAAATCCTTGGCCGTGGTCGTTACCTGAACCGACATACCTGCATATTCGGCGACATTGCGGATGGTTTCTCCAGTCAGCTCATCATCATCCAGTATCAGCAGTTTATGCTCGGACATGTATCATTCTCTCAGGTTTTATTTAACCAGCATCTGCGCGACTCGGTTTAATAGCGCAGCTCGATGATAAGGTTTGTTCAAAATAGCAATGCTGCCATTTTGTCTTTGTTCTTCAGTTAATACTTTTTCAGTGTATCCCGAGGTAAATAAAACGGGCAGATTATTGCGGAGTTGTTTGGCTTTTTGAGCGAGTTCGTAACCAGTAAGTCCGCCTGGCATAAGCACGTCTGTGAACAGTAAATCAATTTGCTGTACTGACGCAAGCCAGTTTAATGCCTGATTGCCATCTGCAGCAGCCAGAACCTGATAGCCGGCATCCCGAAGCTGAGAGAGTGCATATTGCCTGACCAAATCATTGTCCTCGACAACCAGTATTGTCTGTTGGCCGTTCTCCACCTGGACAGGCGTTTCAATATCATGGAGAACCGGTGCGGGAGATAGCATGTCAGTATGCGGAATAAAAAGCTGGAATCTCGTGCCCTGACCCACTTCGGACTGTACCTGAATGTTCCCGCCAGATTGTTTGATAAAACCAAAAACCATGCTTAATCCCAAGCCGCTGCCTTTACCGGCCGGTTTCGTGGTAAAAAATGGTTCAAATACTTTATCCAGCAGATCCTGTGATATGCCATCCCCCGTATCCAGAACATCTATTTTTACGTATTCTCCGGCGTTCAGATCATTCGCTGATGTTTTTTGCTGCTTCAGTAATACAAACCGTTCAGTACTGATCGTCAGTGTGCCCCCATCAGCCATCGCATCACGCGCATTAAGCGTCAGGTTTAATAAGCTGCTTTCAAGTTGAACCGGATCAATCATTACTGGCCAGAGATCACTGCTGAGGCTCAGCTCCAGCTGGTATTTCTGGCCTAATGAACTTCGCAGCAACGCTTCCATATTGCGTATCAGCATATTGATATTAACGGCTTCAGGGGACAATGGTTGACGTCGTGCAAAGGCCAGAAGATTACGGGTTAACCCTGCACCACGCTCAGCCGCACTGCTGATCAGTCTGACAAGCGGTTGCAAAGATGGTTTATCGTTCAGTTCATCAATTAACAAGTCGCTATTTCCAGTGATAACCGTCAACAGGTTATTAAAATCGTGAGCAATTCCGCCTGTCAGCTGACCGATCGCCTCCATGCGCTGAGCCAGTTGCAGTTGTTTTTGCAGTTGTCTTTCTTCGGTAATATCACGTTCTACAGAAACCCAATGGGTATACCAGCCAGCCGTTAAACCAATTGGCACGCTATTCAGTTCCAGCACGATCTCCCGCCCGCTTTTATGGTATTGCGTCAGCTGAGCTCGAATGGGCTGCCAGGTTTTATAGGCTGCTTCAATTTTTCTCAGTTCATTTTTTTCAGTTTTTGGGCCATGTAATACTTTCAGGGTTTTACCGATTACTTCCTGACGGTTGTAGCCCGTTATGCGTTCAAACGCACTGTTTACAAAAACGATATTGGGTTTTTCACCGGGGTTCCTGGGTGCTTCAGTAATAATCACCACATCATTAAGCTGTGAAACAGCACTGCGTAATAACTTAAGCTCTTCAGATTCCCGGCGATGCCGGGATATATCCCGCAGATAGACGGTTAAACCGCTGGTGGAAGGATAGATCCTGACATCCAGCCATAGTTTTTTTGCATCATAAAAATGTTCAAACGACATGACCTGTTGTTGCAGCAATGCGGATGACAATTTTTTAACCAGTGAGCCGGTAGGATCAATATCGGTATTTTCGATGCCTTTATGATCCAATAACCGGGAGCGTGTCATGTTAAATAAAGCTGTTGCCTGGTTATTGAGATAACTAAAACGCAGATCAGTACTTAATGTGAAAAAAGCATCGGTGATGCTATCCAGTGTGTTTTGCAGTTGTTGTGATAATGCTTCACTTTGTTGCTGGAGAATTTTGATTTGATGGATATTAGTGCTCCAGCCATACCATTTGGCGATTTGATTCTGCTCATCTCTGATGGCATTGGCTTGCGCCAGAAACCACATATATTCATCATCAAAACGACGCAGACGAAACTCATCAGAATAAGCATCTCCGGTTTTCATTGAGTGAAGCCATCGTTCATGCACTCTTAGTTTATCGTCCGGATGAACCAATTCAAGCCAGTTATTTAAAACATACGTTTCGGACTTACCGAAATATTCAAGTGTGAAGGGGGAAACAGAGTCGAGAATACCTTCTGCAGTAACCGTCCACATAAACTGCAATGTGTTTTCAGCCATATAATGCGAACGAAGCTGTTCTTCATGCAGACTCGCTTCAACCAATTTACTGTCATGCACATCCTGAATGACACCTTGAATTTGATTTGGTAACTGCTCGTTGTGACAAGAAAATATTCTTATCCGATGCGGCCCACTCTGTCCGATCAAAGAGAATTCGCCATCCATAGAACTCTGTTGATTTAACATGTCATTCAGAGCCTGATGTAAGGTATTTTGCTGTTTGTCGACAAATAAGGAGACGAATTGCGACTGAGAAATTGTGCTGCGATTATGCTGATTAAGTATTTGAGCGGCTTCGGGACTTAAATGTAACTGTCCGGACTTCCCTAGTTGCCAATAACCCAGCTTTGCAATGTCGGCAGCCAGCTTGAGCTGATGCTGGTGTCTGGATTGCTGTTGCTGTGAGCGAATAGTAAAACTGCTGATCAAATAAATGGTCATCAAGGCCAGGGTGGCCAGCACCCGGTTAGCGATAAACTGGGTCTGTAAAATAGCTTCAAGACTAGCGGGTATTATTACTATCCCGGACCAAACAAATAATAAACTGGTGATGAAAGTAATTGTCAGACGACGAATGCTGGCACCAACACTCGCCAGCATTAGAATGGGGGCATACAAAATACCGTGGGCAAACCCCGGAACAGTGTAGCGGTCAGCCAGTAACACCAGAAACAACAATAAAAAAATCAGCCCATCAAATAACGGGCTGCTTGATAAACGGCTTATGGTCTGATTCATATCTATAGATGACTCCAGTCATCCGGCACTGGCATTGATAATGTCACAAAAGGAGATGTTAAGAATAGATGTTTTCTTCTGTAACAATAATATCCATGGGGATATCATGTGGCTGCGGCTGTATGGTTTCAAGTAACATCCATTCAAAGCCGATACCAATGCTTAACGGTTTTGCCGAAACGTCCAGCGTACGATCATAAAATCCTCCACCGTTGCCTAAACGATGTAAATTTGCATCAAACCCCACTAGTGGAATAAGTAGCACGTCCGGTTGAATAACCTGCGTGTTTTGTGGCACGGGGATATCCCATACCTCAGCCTGCATGATAGATTCCGGACCCCATTGGCGGAATTGCAAGGCTTGTTGCGGGTCAATAATTTTTGGTAAAGCCGCTTGCCAACCCTGTTTGATAAGTCCGTATATAAAATCACGACAATCAATTTCGCCACGCACCGGCCAGTAAAAGCCAATGACGCCTTTAGGGAGAGTATCAATAACGCTTTGTAACTTTTTAAATAAGGCAACCTGATGTAAAACACGCAGCTCATTGGCAAACTCAAGCCGTTGCTCCGTCAAGCGTAACCTTTGTTCTATGCGCCATTGCTGCCAGGTATTCATGCGGATTCCGGTATTTCAAGCAATTCCTGTAAGCGATCTTTATTGAAGATTACGTCAGCCAGGGTGTAATCATCCAACACCTTTAAAAAAGCAGCCTGAGCTTTATGCAGAGCATTTCGCAGTATGCATGCAGGCTGGATAGGACAGGCGATTTCATCACCGAAACAAGGAAGTAATTGCAGATTTTCGGTTTTACGGACCAGTTTTCCTATGCCGATATCATTTACCGGTAAAGCCAGTTTTAAGCCACCTCCACGACCTCGATGGCTGACAATATAACCATGTTGCACAAGCGTTTGTGCCACTTTAGCAAGATGATTGGATGAAATGCCAAAGCGTGTCGCTGCATCCTGAATGGTCGCAGCCTGCTTACCATGGTGTATTGCCAGATATACCAGCAATCTAAGCGCATAGTCAGTATGCGTGGTCAGTTGCATTATTAATTGACTCCTAAAAGATGGACCAATACTATGCGTTTTTAAATAGGCATGTAAAATGCCTGTTTGTATAACAGTGTTTGGCAATAATGCCTGAAATTCTCAATATTATCCGTCAAACGGTGTTTTATGGATTTATAGAGCGTCATGTTGAGCTATTAAAAGACTGTTTATATAAAAATACGTTCCGTAATCAACCGGGAAGTAAACGTTTTATTCCTTCTCATCAGCAAACCGGTCCCCTGCAAACTATACGGCAACTTTCATTTGCACACCGTGATGTTGTGTTTATTGGGAGATTCAATCTGATTGTTACCCAGCATTGAAATAACGGTTATCACCGTTGTGTGATATTGCCGTTGGAGTCATTGAGGTGCGTACAGATCTTTACAGGATTTATGGTGAGTATTCTTAATTTATAGAGGAGATGAAAAATAAACAAGCTCTGGGGATAACGCTTTCACTCGGGAATTCTCTGGCCGGCGTTAGCCAGATAACGAGGATGATAGTTTGCGTCTTTCTCTGTGAGTAAATTTCTTTTGCATCCGCTTATTATGCAACGAGGCAGATAAGCGGTTTTTATTAACCAAAAACGTAAATCTGAATCAGCAATGAAGCTATCTAAGAGTCTGCAAAAAGAGCAGCAACGATTATTGTCAAACCATCCAAAATTAAGAGAGAAATTAAGTGCCAGCCTGGGTGCCTTTATGGCTATTTGGGTACTGATGATGGCTATTAACCAGTTGCAGTTGACCACTGAAATGCAAGTGTTGGTTCTCGCTTCCATGGGAGCTTCAACATTTTTATTGTTTGTCGTTCCACACAGCCCAATGGCCCAGCCCTGGCCGTTAATGGCTGGACATTTAATTGCCGCTATTGTCGGTGTGAATTGTCATTACTGGATGACGGATCCCATTTTGGCAACAGCAACTGCAGTTGGCTTATCAGTATTTTTCATGCATCTGTTTCATGCACTGCATCCGCCTGCTGCGGCAACAGCGATGATCGCTGTAATCGCTTTCCCGGAACAAAATATAATTTTCTGGCATTTTGTCTATGCCATAGTGATTATTAATGCAGGAAGTCTGCTGATTTTATCGTTGCTGATCAATAATCTGCTGCCTGGACGCCAATATCCACAACGAGATAACCATCATAAACATCATGATCAATTTGTTCGTAAAACGGATAAGGCATTGCTATTAAAAGAAGAGGATTTTAATTGGGCACTTTCTCAAATTGAGGCCATCATAGATGTTTCGGAAACAGACTTGGTGGATTTATATGAGTTTGCTGCTGAACACGCAGAGCGACGAAATTTAAATCAAAAAAAATAAAAGATAACTCTATTCAGTTTGATTTAAGTTTTGATTTGTAAAGTGGGCACACCTTAATCGGAAAGGAGTACCAAAATGAAAACATTTAACAAAATGACACTAGCAACACTTCTGGCTTCAGCATTAACTTTCTCAACAGCAGCAGTCATGGCAGATGATGATGTCGCTACGATGCAGATGAAAGCTGAACAGTTCGGTTTGATCAGCATGGAAGAAGCCAAAAACATTGCTTTACAGGAAAAACCTGGCGTGGTTACCGATATTGAATTGGATGGTATTGATAACGGAAATGGCTGGGAGTACGAAGTTGAAGTTGTACAGGAAGATGGCACTGAATGGGATATCGATATTCATGCTAAAACTGGTGAACTTCGTAAAGTAGAACGTGATTGATAGGTAATTCTATCCTGGCGTAAAAAGCAGCGGCCCGTCTTTGACGGGCCGTTTTTTTATGTATAAATGCTAAAAAATAATTTTAATATTCAGTTTGATTTAATTTTACTTTTATATCGTTGCCTATCATAGATAATAAGAGGCGTGATATGAAAAAATTATTAATATTTTCTGTAGTTGGTACTGTATTAAGCTTTCCAGCTTTTGCAGATGATATTCATGAAATAAAAGCGAAAAGTGAACAACTGGGTCTTATCAGTGTTGATGAAGCAAAATCAATCGCTTTGGAGGCCAGGCCGGGCATCATTGATGATATTGATCTGGAAAACCGTTCATTTTTTGGTGGCTGGGATTATGAAATCGAAGTACTTGGTAAAGATGGTAAGGAGTGGGATGTTTATATCAATGCTGAGACTGGTGAAGTGAGAAAAGTCAGCAGAGATTGGGATTTATTCTGAATAAGCATTGGGAAACCCGCCTTATGGCGGGTTTTCTATACGATTAACGGTAACCTGACTTCCACTTTCAATCCGCCCATTGACGATCGACTGAACAGCATTTCACCACTGTAACTTTCTACGATATCAGCGACAATTGCTAATCCAAGCCCGCTTCCGGCAACGGATTCGTCAGCTCTGTATCCGCGTTGGGCGAGTTGTGACAATTCGCCATCGTCACAGCCAGCACCATCATCCTCGACGACAAAACAGCAATAATGGTTTTGATAAACCTGGATATTGACTCTTTTGCGGCACCATTTACACGCATTATCCAGCAAATTACCCAGCATCTCGAGAAGGTCTTCCCGATCACCGATAAACAGCAGTCCGGGTTCAATTTCCCAATCAATGATTGGGGATTTATCGCGATAAAGTAATTGTAATGTGCGGCTTAATTCAGTGACTTCCTGTTCAAGTTCAACTTTTTGACCCGGCATAGGTGAACCTAATAATCGGGCGCGTTTCAATTCCCTTTCGATAATCTGTCCCATATCCTTGCTCACCTGATTTAATGAATTTTGTATTTCCGGTAAGTCTTTTAAAGTTTCACGTTCGGCCGTCTGGTTGAGTAACGATAACCGGGTTTTGAGAGCATGAGCCAGATTGCCCAGAGCAACACGTGAACGCTGCGTTTTTCGAGTCATTGTGTTGAGCAGGCGGTTCAGCTCTTCAATCATGGGCTGAATTTCTGCTGGGCCCTGCGCATCAATTTTTGCCGTTTCACCCTGGCGCAATCGGGAGAGTTGCTGCTGTATTTGCTGCAGAGGTTGTAAAGCTTTGCCGACAATTAACCATTGAATGAAGAGCAATAAAGCCAGACCAATCGCAGAGACCAGAGAATAAAGCATCTGAAACTGAAAGATATCTTCATCCAACGCACTGATATTTTGAGCAACCGTGATGGTGAGGCTGTGACCTTGCTTGTAATAACCACGTTGTAAGGTAAACAGGCGTTCATCATTGGGCCCATCGATAGATGACTGGGATTTTTGGCCACTTGGTAGTCGTTCGATATCTAATGACTCATCCCATAAAGACCGCGATTGCTTGCAGGATTGTTCTGTACAGACAACATAATAGTGGCCGGAAAATGGCCGTTGATACAAGCTGCTAAGTCGAAGGGAATTAAGTTCGAAAGTCCCGTCCGGACTGATTTCGATACTGGCCAATAACCCTTCACTCTCACTTTCCAGGCGCTCCAGTAACTGGGTTTCGGTAACACGTTCAATCACCAGTGTGATCAGGGCCCATTGCAGAAAAATCAATAGACTTAAGGTTAACGTCAGACCCAGAGACAGTCGGCGTTTAAGGGAAATCATGCAGAGCCGAAAATATAACCCTGCCCACGGCGGGTCTGAATTAAGTCAGTACCCACTTTATGACGCAGCCGATTAACATACACTTCGATGACATTACTGTCTTTATCGCTATCATATTCATACACATGTTCGGTCAAACGACTTTTCGAGATAACCTGACCGGGATGCAGCATAAAGTAGCGTAATAAACGAAACTCGGTTCCAGTCAGGGTAAAAAGACTGCCATTACTCAATGTCACAGACTGTGCGTCTTCATCAAGCAGTAATCCAGCGACCTGTAATGGGCCACCACTGGTGCCTGAACTGCGTTTCAGTACCGCACTGATTCGCGCTAGCAACTCTTCTGTCTGAAATGGTTTGGCGACGTAATCGTCTGCGCCTGCTTTAAAGCCATGGACTTTTTCTTCCCAGCTGCCCCTGGCTGTCAGAATAACTACAGGTACATGGTTATTCCGGCTCCGCCAGTTTTGCAGTACTTCCATACCTGAGCGTTTGGGTAAACCGAGATCCAGAACAATTAAATCATAGGGCTCGATATCACCAAGTGCCTCTGCATCTATCCCGTCTACCGAAAGGTCGACAGCATAACCTGCATTGGAAAGCGCATTTTGCAGGGCTGGACCCATTTGCACGTCATCTTCAACCAGAAGCAATCGCATGTTTAGTCGTCCAGCTCAAGTTCGAGTAAGTCACCATTGGTTGCGTCAAATTCAAGTTCCCATACACGTCCCTGCTCATCAAGAATTTCAATTTCGTAGACCAGCATACCGTCATCCCGTTCAAGTTCGGTATCAATAACTTCACCTTTACGGTAAGCCTTGGCTTTTTCAATAATGGTTTCCAACGGCAGGATTTTTCCTGATTCACGTAACATTCGTGCTTCAGAATGGCTGACATCATCTGCCACGACGGGGCCAGAGATGAAGGCCGTCATCATCAATAAGCCGAGGCCTTGTAATATTGCATTCAATGGCTTTTTCATCGTCATTCCTAATCTAAAAATCAATATCACTTACAATTACACAGGATATTAACTGTCCAGGCTTAATTTAAGCTGAACTGACTTAAGATGGACAAAGCTTATCCTTGTTGAAAACGTTTAATCATATCGCTCATGTGATGTGATTGAGTCGAAAGACCATTGGCGGCGTTATCCGCTATCTCAGCACCATGTGTTACCTGAGCCGCGCTTTCATTCACCTGTACGATATTTCGGTTTATATCTTCACTGACACTGCTTTGCTGCTCAACAGCAGTAGCAATTTGCGTGTTCAGCTCATTCATACTGCTGACTTCATGGGCGATGGTTTCCAATGCCTGAATAGACGCTTTGACATGAAGTTCACTGGTTTCACTGGTTTGCTGGCTTTGTTCCATGACTTTTACAGCTTCTTTGACGGCGTTATTCAACTCACCAATCAAGTTTTGAATCTGCTGAGTTGATAATTGCGTTTTACTGGCCAAGGAGCGAACTTCCTCAGCAACAACGGCAAATCCACGACCATGTTCTCCGGCACGGGCAGCTTCAATCGCAGCATTCAGCGCCAGCAAGTTTGTTTGATCGGCGATACTGGTAATGACATCAATGATCTGGCCAATGTTGCGGGTATCTTTATCCAGCTGAACAACAACATTTGAAATATTGCCAATGGCTGTACTGAGATCACTTAGCGAATTGACTGCTTTGGATGCACTGGAAACCCCGTTTTTGGAAAGTTCATCGGTTTCCCGAGCTTTGGTGGCCGCATAGGCCGCATTATTGGCGACCTCCTGAATGCTGGCAGTCATTTCAGTCATTGCGGTCGCAACCTCTTCCATTCGCATGGCTTGTTCACGAATAGCGGATTGAATTTCGGCAACAGAATGTGCACTGTTATCCGCTTCTGTTTCGATGCTGGCAGCAGAGTCGCGTATCCGACCCAGAGTCGTCCCCAGTCGTCCTTTCAAAAACTCTGTCGCCAGCAGTATCTGACCAACTTCGTCACAGCGGCCGGTATAAATTAATGCCATTAGCGGGTTATTGATTTCCTTCCGAGCATTTTCAGCCGCTTTCTTTAATGGTGAAAATGCCCAGGTGGCGAGCCCCAGAAAAACCAAAACAGCTATCACGGCGATAATAGCGGATTTGTAGGGGGGGATTTCTAACAGTGAGCTGGCAATCATCAGCGATATAAATAATGCCACTAACTGGGCGACTAAAAAACGGTATTTGAGATTCAGGCGAAATAGCCAGCTTCCATCAATTGCTGATTGGCCATTATTAATTCGTTGATAAACTCGTTCAGCTCTTTCAACCCGCTCCCGGCTGGGCTTGCTGCGAACAGATTCATATCCGGTAACTTCACCGTTATCAATCATTGGGCTGACATAACCGTCCACCCAGTAATGGTCACCATTTTTAACCCGATTTTTAATGATACCCATCCAATGATGATTGGATTTCATTGTCTTCCATAAGTCTTCGAACGCTACCGGAGGCATTTCGGGGTGACGGATGACATTGTGGTTTTTATTCATTAATTCTTCAGCATCAAAGCCGCTGATTTTCTGGAAGGTGTCATTAAAGCTGGTAATAATGCCTTTCAGGCTGGTGGTTGAAATGATCTCTTCGCCTTCGGGGAAAGGCACTTCTTTATGAGTTATTGGAAGATTTTTTTTCATGATGCTGCCCCTTGATTTCTTATTTTTATCGATGGTATTTGTAAAAATCCTACCGATCTGGCTGAGAATAATTTGAGATACATATCGGCATATTCATCACAGACTTTAAGCCAACACTCGATAAATGATTAATTTGCATAATTTATATGAACAATACGCTTAATTGGCAGAAGCCTGAAGGATCAAAAAAACAGGAATTCCCTTATACAAATCATCAGATTTTTCAGCTATGGTAAGACTGTAAATCTGAAAGAATAGAGGAGAAATACCATCTATGACTGATTCAACATCAAAAGCAGCCCATGTTCATTTGAGTGAAGAACGGCAAAGTCAAACGAAAACGGTTTCTCCACCCACTATACTTCGGGATGCCGCTCATCTGGCGGGCGTCAGTTTTAATGGCGATCAGCCATGGGATATTCAGGTGTTTGATTCCAGAGTCTATCGCCGGATTTTGACTCATGGCTCATTAGGCTTTGGTGAAAGCTACATGGATAACATGTGGGAATGTCATGAACTGGATGAGTTGTTTCATCGATTATTAAAGGTTGATATCGAAAAGCATTTGGGGAGTGTCGCGAAATTCCGCCTGTATTTCGAAATCATCCGACAAAACCTGTTCAATCGCCAAACCAGTAAACGGGCTTATGAAGTAGGTAAAAAACACTACGATACCGGTAATGACATTTTCCAGGCAATGCTGGATCCGACAATGAGTTACTCTTGTGGCTATTGGGCGAACGCCGACACACTGGCCCAGGCGCAAATTGGCAAACTGGATTTAATCTGTAGAAAACTGATGCTTCAACCCGGCGAACGGGTACTGGAAATTGGTTGTGGCTGGGGGAGCTTTGCTCAGTACGCTGCCCAGAATTATGGCGTGGAAGTCTATGGTATTACCATCTCCAAAGAGCAGCAAATACTGGCTCAAGAGCGTTGTGCTGGATTACCGGTAACAATCGAGTTAATGGATTACCGTGATCTTGAAGGCCAGTTTGACAAAATAGTATCCATTGGCATGTTTGAGCATGTTGGGCCAAAAAACTATCCGGTTTATTTTGACAGTGCTATGAAGCTGTTAAAGCCTGAGGGTTTGTTTTTATTACATACCATCGGCATTCATGCCACCTCGTTGAAAGTTGATCCGTGGATTGACAAATATATCTTCCGTAATGGCAAATTACCCTCCGCCGAAGAACTGGCCTCAGTTATCAATGGACGTTTTGTCATAGAAGACTGGCACAATTTCGGCACGGATTACGATAAAACGCTTATGGCCTGGTGGGAAAATTTCGATAAAGCCTGGCCTGAATTATCAACCCATTATGACGAACGTTTTTATCGTATGTGGAAGTATTATTTGCATAGTTGTGCCGGTTTTTTCCGATCCAAGCAAGGGCAATTGTGGCAGCTGGTGCTAAGTAAACATGGCCGGGATGGGGAATATCTCTCTTTACGCTGAAAAGTTTAAAAATATATAAATCGGAACAAGCGATTAATTTAATAGAAATTATTTGTTTTACCAATGCTCCGGTTTAGCCTATAGTGATTTTAAAGCTCACGGAGATGAGTTTTTATCGCCTATTAAGGAGGCCGAGCATGGCAGACAAACAAAAACTCACCACAATCGGTGGTGCACCGGTTGTAGATAATCAGAACAGTATGACGGCAGGTCCTCGTGGTCCGTTGCTTATGCAGGATGTCTGGTTTCTGGAAAAAATGGCTCACTTTGATCGTGAAGTTATTCCAGAACGACGAATGCATGCCAAAGGTTCTGGAGCTTTTGGTACATTCACTGTTACTAACGATATTTCACACTATACCCGCGCTAAGATTTTCTCCGCAGTTGGAAAGAAAACCGAGCTATTTGCCCGTTTTTCAACCGTTGCCGGCGAGAGAGGAGCGGCGGATGCCGAACGTGATATCCGCGGTTTTGCCGTCAAGTTCTATACCGAAGAAGGTAACTGGGATATGGTCGGCAATAATACTCCGGTATTCTTTCTACGAGATCCATTGAAGTTTCCGGATCTGAATCATGCTGTTAAACGTGATCCCAGGACCAACATGCGTAGTGCCCAGAATAATTGGGATTTCTGGACTTTGCTTCCAGAAGCATTACATCAGGTCACGATTGTGATGAGTGATCGCGGCTTACCGAAAAGCTATCGACATATGCACGGCTTTGGCAGTCATACCTATAGTTTTATTAATGCCAATAACGAACGTTTCTGGGTGAAATTTCATTTTAAATGTTTGCAAGGAATTGAGAACCTGACCGACGAAGAAGCCGCAAAAGTAGTCGGGGACGATCGTGAAAGTCATCAGAAGGATCTGTTTGAAGCGATTGAGCGTACAGACTATCCACGCTGGGAACTGAAAGTCCAGGTTATGCCGGAGAAAGATGCGGATACTTACCATATCCATCCTTTTGATTTAACCAAGGTCTGGCCACATAAAGACTATCCATTGATTGATGTTGGTGTGATGGAGCTTAATCGTAACCCGGAAAACTATCATGCAGATGTTGAGCAATCAGCATTTAGCCCAGCAAATGTGGTGCCGGGAATCAGCTTTTCACCCGATAAAATGCTTCATGGACGGTTGTTTTCCTATGGTGATGCCCATAGATACAGATTAGGGGTGAATCATCATCAGATTCCGGTGAATGCTGCACGTTGTCCGGTAAACAGTTTTCATCGTGATGGCGCAATGCGTGTGGATGGAAACTATGGTGCAACCAAAGGTTACGAGCCTAACAGCTATGGTGACTGGCAGGAGCAACCGGATTTCAGTGAGCCGCCTTTAGCCATTAACGGTGCGGCAGATCACTGGAACTTTAGAGAAGATGATGATGACTACTATTCACAGCCCGGTAATCTGTTCCGTTTGATGACACCTGAAAAGCAGCAAGTATTGTTTGAGAATACGGCTCGGGCAATTGATGGGGCAGATATGGAAGTAAAAAAACGTCATATTCGCAATTGTCTGAAAGCTGATCCCGCTTATGGTAAGGGTGTTGCTGATGCCATCGGTATTTCGCTGAATGATTTGAACTAAACACAGATGGATTATGGTCGCCGTGTTTTACGGCCGACGTCGAATTTTATCAGGAGGTAAATGTATGAGTTCTATTGATATTGGAATTAATAAAAAAGACAGAGAAAAGGTAGCGGAAGGCCTGAAGAAGCTGCTTGCCGACACCTACACTTTGTACCTGCAGACCCACAACTTCCATTGGAACGTAACAGGGCCACGCTTTCGTGAACTGCATTTGATGTTTGAAGAGCATTACATTGAACTGGCAACCGCCGTTGATGATATTGCGGAACGAATCAGAACACTGGGGGTCTCAGCTCCTGGTACTTATAAAGCATTTGCTGAATTGAGTTCTATCAAAGAAAAAGACGGTGTGCCTGATGCGAAGGAAATGACAGAAATTCTGACGCATAACCACGAATTAGTGGTCAAAACCTGCCGTGAAGTCTTGAAACTGGCAGAAGCAGCAGATGATGAATCTTCATTGGCTCTGGTTTCAGACCGTATGCGAATTCATGAAAAGACGGCCTGGATGTTACGAGCGATGTCTCAATAATAAGTACTTCTCTCTCCCTCTTTTAAGACCGCCTTATGGCGGTCTTTTTTTGTCTGACATTTTTGCTATAAAATTTACGGAATGCTTTTTGATGTCAGCACAATCATCTTGTCTATCTGCATATCCTCCATGCTATAAGCAATGCCACCTGTGCCATGGCCCGAATGTTTCAAGCCTGAAAATGGCATCCAGTCAACACGGAATGCCGTGTGTTCATTAATCATCACCGCAGACGCATCCAGCCGCTCTGCGACATACATTGCATTATCAATATTCTGGCTGTAGACCGCAGCCTGGAAGGCAAAATCCAGACTATTGGCATCGGCGATAGCCTGATCAACTTCCTGATAAGGATAGATACAGACCACAGGCCCGAAAATTTCATTTTTCGATACTTTGGCATCTGCTGGTGGATCAAACAGTACGGTTGTGGCATAACAGTTATTATCCAGCGCTTCACCTCCCGATAATAATTCTGCGCCTTGGTTAACCGCTTCCTGTACCCACTCGTGCACCCGGGACACCTCATTTTTACGAATGAGTGGACCAATTTCCGTTTGATCGGATAACGGATCACCAATCTGCATCTTATTGCCTGCGGCCGCTAATTTTTCGGCTAAATCACGGGCAATAGAGTGATGAGCAAAAATACGTTGTACTGAGACACATACCTGACCAGCATGATAGAAACTGCCTTTGGCCAGGCCAGGAATAGCCGCATCAAGGTCAGCTTTTTCATCGACAATCACCGGCGCAACGCCCCCATGCTCCAAGGCACAACGTGTTCCAGCCGCCAGTTTTGAACGTAAATACCAGCCCACTTTGGCACTGCCGATAAAACTCAAGAAGGCAACCCGGTTATCAGTGGCTAATTGTTCTGCCACCTGATGATTCTCTGTTAATAAAGCCTGACACCATTCTGCAGGCAAACCTGCCTGATGGAATATATCCACCAGACGGAAACAGGATAGTGGTGTGTTTTCAGCTGGCTTGACGATAACCGGGCATCCTGCGGCAATTGCGGGCCCCACCTGATGGGCAATCAGGTTTAACGGATGGTTAAAGGCGCTGATGGCAACGACTACACCTATCGGTTCTTTATGCAACATGGTTAAACGATGCTGTGAAGCCGCATTTACGCCCATGGGAACAGGATGAGACGTCTGATGGCGCAGTGTATCCATGCAATGTCGAATACTGTCGATACAGCGCACCATTTCAACTTTGGAGTCGATCAAGGGTTTGCCGCCTTCTTCAGCAGCACCTCTGGCCAGCGCATCTGCCTGCTGCTGCATTAATCCGAGGGATTTTTCCAGAATAGCCAGACGCTCAGGGACTGAAAGCCATTTGGTTCTGTCAGTGAATAAATTATGTGCTGTTTGCAGAGCCGTTTCGACGGCATCGCTGTCTGCGACATCAGCCGTGGCAATAAGCTGATCATTATAGGGGTTGGTCACATCAATCTGTGCCCATTGCCTGGTTTTTACTCCGGGTAAGCTCAGGGCGAAATGAGGTGCGGTAGACATAAAGCTTCCTTATAAAATACAGATTTTTTGTTTCAAACCTTCATTGAGAATTGAGTGATTGAGCGAATAATCGATGGCCACATCGATCAGGTGCACGCCGGGAGTGTTAATTGCTTCACGCAGCATCTTATCGAATTCAATATAGCTGGAGGGCCGATGACCAATGGCGCCATAACTGTCAGCATATTTAACAAAGTCAGGATTATTAAAATTTAAACCAAAGTCTTTAAACCCCATGCCCTGTTGTTTCCACTTGATCATGCCATAGGCATTATCGTTCAGAATTATCACAACCAGATCCAGCTTAAGACGAACCGCAGTTTCCATTTCCTGTGAATTCATCATAAAGCCGCCATCACCACAGACCGCAACGACTTTACGTTCCGGATGCAGTAATTTGGCTAGCATTGCTGTGGGTAATCCGGCGCCCATGGTGGCCAATGCGTTATCAAGTAAAAGTGTATTGTTCTCATAACATTGATAATTACGGGCAAACCAGATTTTATAAAGCCCGTTATCCAGCGCCAGAATATCTTTCTCGCCAAGCGCCGCACGAATTGTAGTCACAGCGCTTTGTGGCAATATCGGAAAGCGATCATCATCGCTATACAAACCAAGACGTTGCTGGACTTCCTGTTTGACGCGATAGAAATAAGAAAAATCCCAGTTAGACTGCGGTGACAAAGCATCTGATATACGGTTGATGGAAGTCGCGATGTCACCCACCACATCCAGTTGTGGAAAATAGACCGGATCGACTTCTGCCGGGAGAAAATTAATGTGAATTACCAGTGCACCACCGTCTTTCATGAAAAAAGGCGGTTTTTCCACTTCATCATGACCGACATTGATAATCAAATCAGCCCGATCTATTGCACAGTGCAGATAATCTGATTCAGATAATGCTGCTGTACCAAGATAACTGTCATGACGTTCGTCAATAACACCTTTACCCAGTTGTGTATTAAAAAACGGAATACCGGTTTTTTCGACAAAACGAGTCAGGGCTTTGCTTGCCCGTTTGCGATTTGCCCCGGCACCAATCAGTAACAATGGCATATTGGCTTTACGGATCATCTCCAATGCATCTTTAATCGCGGTGTTATCGGCATCAGGGCGACGAATATTTTCCAGTGCATAAATACGGTCCTGCACTTCTTCTGCAGCGATATCTTCTGGTAGTTCTATATGCACCGCACCAGGTCTTTCCTGTACTGCAATACGGCAGGCTTCACGAACCACAGCACCAATTGTGTTGCCATGCACCACCTGTTTGGTGAACTTGGTAATGGGTCGCATCATGTTGACGATATCAACAATCTGAAATAATGCCTGTTTACTGGCCTTAATCGGTTTTTGTCCGGTGATGATCAGCATAGGCATACCACCTAACTGAGCATAGGCGGCGGGGGTAATCAGATTTGTCGCCCCTGGTCCCAGGGTCGATAAACAAACACCGGGCTTACCCGTCAACCTGCCATAGTTGGCAGCCATGAATCCTGCACCCTGTTCATGTCGGGTAATGATCAGTTTTATTGAAGAATGTTGCAGTGAATCAAGGAAATCGAGGTTTTCTTCACCGGGGATACCGAAAATGTATTCTACCCCTTCGTTTTCTAATGCTTTAACCATCAGATCAGATGTTTTCATGGAGGTCCTCTGAGTTGGCGTAAAAATCATCGCGCCTTTGCAAGAGCTTGTTATCTTTCAGCTTGCAACAGAGTTGGAGATGAAAGACAGACAAGCCTAGTTTGTACCATAAATAATCGGGGCATCACAGCCCTTATTGAGTGAGGACAGCTATTTCCACCCTTCGGTTGCGTGCTCGACCGGAATCAGTGTCATTTTCTGTAATTGGGCGTGTGTCAGCATAACCTTCAACACGGAATCGGTCAGCTTGATATTCGGGATAACGCAATAATTCATGTACGACGGAAGTTGCTCTGGAGCCAGATAATTCCCAGTTGGATCGGTACTGTTGTGTACTCAATGGACGATTATCAGTATGGCCGGAAACGACTAAAGGATCGTCAATATGGGATAATGCCTCGGCAATAGCCTTTAATACGGGCATAAAAGCGGGCTTTATGGTGGCCAGACCGGATGGAAAAGAGGCTTGTTCATCAATCGTAATGACCACTCGGTCTTCACGCGTTTCAACCTGTAGAATACCTTCATCAAGCTGCTCACGAAGCGCTTGCTTAATCTGCATGAGTTGACGTTGTTGTTTAGCGTGTAAATATAAATTCAGATCGTTGGTGTCGATAATGGGGTTATTGGGATCAGCCGTTTGCCTGACTTCCTCAATGACAGTGACATCAGAAGGATTGGGTGAAAAAGTCTGTTTGATTATGGACGTACCCATGGGGACAGGTTCAGGAATCTCCGGAGGCTCAACACCAAAAGCGTTATGCATTGATTGCGTTACCATTTTTAGACGAATAACATCAAGCTCTGACATCGACAATAACAACACAAAGAAACACAACAGCAAAGTCATCAAGTCTGCAAAGATCGCAATATAAGCTGGAAGCGCTTTACGTTTTAACATTCGAATTGAAGAACCCGGATTCAAATTTTGGTTTATCAATGCTCCGTCTCCCAGTTCATTAACAATTTCTGAATGAATAGGCGGAAATGAGCCAGTGTTTATACGGGGTTTCATTGTTACCGTAACTCTCTGATAAATCAAGATTTGAGGAACTAAAGCTGTTTAATGCTAGCCTGAAGAAGATGCTGATGGATGTGACAGGTAACACAGTGTTAAACAATTTGTTCTTATAGCCTGTAAATACTGTAATAATTTCGATCCGACCAACCAACTTCAATCTGTTGCTGTGCACTGGTCATCCATGGATTTTAAATGCGACATTTAATAGCGACTAAACTGGTTTTTAATAGCATGATCGCCATCATCGCTCTGCTCATCTTTTCAGCAGCGATTTATATTGACTATGTTATTCAGGATAGATACAGCAATGCTTTACAGGCAAAGACCCAGCAGAAGCTAAGTCAATATCACAATAATCTGGTGACAAACTTACAAAACCACATTCAAATTATCCGGGGGCTGCCGGGTTTATTTGCCGTTAATCCGGAGTTGACTCAGGAACAGTTCGAAGTCGCCATGAGCCATCTGATTGGCGAACATACTCAGTTACGCAATATCGCTGCCGCTCCGGATATGGTGATTCGCTACATGTATCCAGTGGCAGGAAATGAACAGGCTATAGGACTGGATTACCGTCAGGAACCTACCCAAGCTGCGGCAGCCGAACGCGCCAGGGTGAGCCGGAATTTAGTGCTTGCGGGTCCGCTTGAACTTAAACAAGGCGGCACTGGATTGATCACCCGGATACCCGTGTATCTGCTTGATGATCAACAGCAAGAATATTTTTGGGGCATTATTTCGGCCGTTATTGACGTTGATGCTTTTTTTGAAGCGTCTGGATTAAATGCGGCAGATTTACCGATTGAGATGGCCATTCGGGGTAAAGATGGGTTGGGTGAGCAAGGTGAGGTGTTTTTCGGTGAAGAAGCTTTATTTGATAATGCAAGGTTAACGATGCCACTTGCCTTGCCAGAGGGGCACTGGGTCTTGGTGGGACAGCCAAAGGGAGGTTGGAAAGGTGGCCTGGGTGACGTGAAGCAATCCCGAATCCTGCTATTTTGTATTGCCATAGCTATTTTCGCGTTATTGACAGCCTTTGTGCGATTTATGTTTTCAGCATCAATGGCAAATCTAAAATTCAGACAGGTAATTGAATCTTCACCCATCCCCTACATTTTGGTGGGAAAAGAGCGGAAAGTCAGTTTTATCAACCCGGCGTTTACTGAGCTTTATGGCTATACGCTGGATGATTTACCCACGCTGGCTTTGTGGTGGGAGAAAACGAATGTCAGTAAGGACTATTTAAAAACGGTAAATGAATGGTGGTCTGCCAATCCAGAGCATAAGTTGTTACCCGATTCCTCATTGGAAGTGAGCATTTACTGCCTGGATGGCAGTGAGCGTGTTGCATTGCTTTCAGTTTCACCATTACATGATGCGGTAAATAATGAATTACTGCTTGTTTTCTACGATATAACCACACGTAAACAGGCTGAGCAGAAAATCCATTTTTCAGAGCAGATTTTCAGGCAGGCACATGAAGGAATTGTGGTTACCGATACAAAAAGTCGGATTTTAGAAGTGAATCCGGCCTTTACCGAAATAACCGGTTATACCATGCAAGAGGCGTTGCAAGGCACCCCGGCAATGTTGAAATCCGGTAAACATAACAATGATTTTTTTCAGCAAATGTGGCACAGCCTGGAAAATCAGGGGTACTGGCAGGGAGAAGTCTGGAATCGCCATAAAGAAGGACATTTATATGCGCTGCTTCTGACCATTACAGCGATGACCAATCCTCAGGGGGATAAACAATTTTATGTAGGTTTGTTTTCGGATATTACCCAATCTAAAACCCAGCAGGAAAAGCTGGAATTAATGGCACATTATGATGTGCTCACGCATTTACCCAATCGGGTATTGTTTGCTGACAGGTACAGTCAGGCTGTGGCCCATAGTCAGCGCTTAGGCACATGGGTTGGGGTTTGTTTTCTGGATTTGGATGATTTCAAGCCGGTGAATGATACTCACGGCCATAACATTGGTGATTTATTACTGATTGACGTGGCAGACCGATTGCGGGCAAGTGTCAGGGAAGAAGACACCATTTCCCGCTTTGGTGGGGACGAGTTTGCTATTTTGTTCAGAGATATCAGTTCCTACGAGCAATGTGAGCAATTACTGACCAGATTACATCAGACGTTGGCTGAGCCGTATTGGATAGATAATCAACGCATCGTTATCAGTGCCTCCAGCGGTATTGCTTTATATCCCATGGATAATGTTGATTTAGACACACTGTTGCGTCATGCAGATCAGGCAATGTATCAGGCTAAAATCACCGGACGCAATACATTCAGACTGTTTAACCCTGAATTAAATCAACAGGTTATGCAGAAGCATCATGTTGTTCATCGTTTACGTGAAGCCCTGTTAAATAATGAGTTTGTATTGCATTATCAACCGGAAATAAATATGAAAACCGGCGAAATCATCGCGGTTGAAGCATTGATTCGCTGGCAGCATCCTGAAAGTGGTTTGCTTTACCCTAATGAGTTTCTGTCTGTCGTGGAAGGCAGTGATCTGGAATTTGATTTGGGTCTGTGGGTCGTTGAGTCGGCGCTGAGTCAGTTGCAGCAATGGCAGCAGGCGGGATTAAATCTTGTGGTGAGTGTCAATATTGCAGCCAACCATCTGCATGCGATAAATTTTATTCAATCCTTACAGCAGATCTTAAGTCGTTATCCGGATATCAAGCCCTCGTCTTTGCAACTGGAAATTCTGGAAAGCAGTACATTGGGAGATGTGCATACGCTGAGCCGTATTATCGATGAATGCCGGCATCAGGTGGGGGTACAGATAGCATTGGATGATTTTGGTACCGGTTATTCTTCGTTGACTCATCTGCGGCATCTGGCAGCAAACTCGGTCAAAATTGACCAGAGTTTTGTTCGTGATATGTTAGAGGATCCCAGTGATTACAATATTGTCGATGGTGTGATCAGTCTGGCTAAAGCCTTTAATCGCCAGGTTATCGCGGAAGGGGTGGAAACCATTGAACATGGACTGATGTTGCTGTCTATGGGCTGTGAGTTGGCACAAGGCTATCAGATAGCCCGCCCCATGCCGGCCGAAGATATTTTAGTATGGTGCCAGGAGTTTCAATTGGAGCCAGTCTGGCAAAAACAGGTATCAAAAACTGACCCTTTTCCCTGATGAGATGCTGAGCAGCCACCCAAAAATAACCTCATAACATTACTTTGAATCTGGAGCTTTCCATGTTTCGTTATCCTGTCAGCGGCCTTTTCGCTATTTTGATTCTGGTGACATTTGTTAATGGCTGTGCTTCACGATCACAGAGCAATTATTTTCGTGATGAAGTGGGGGAAGTCATGGCCGTTGAAGATGTCTGGATTGTCTCATCCCGTATGGTCAAAATTGAAGGGCTCGGAGAAAACCGACCCGGCTGGGGAGCGGCGGTCGGAGCAACTGTGGCCGGTTCAACTGCATACGGTATTACCCAGGCGGATAACCCTGCCGGCGTGGCGATTACCATCATTGCACTAGTCGGTGGTGCATTGGCGGGTCAGTTTATTGATGAGAAGATAAAATCCCAGCTGGGCGTGGAGTATATTCTGGATAAACCCAGTGGTGCCAAGTTTGCCGTGGTCCAGGCGGTAAAAAGTACTGATGAAATGTTACCTGCGAATACCCCCGCTTTATTGATGCGTGGTAAAAACGGCTACTATCGAATTATTCCCCAATAGCCATCTCAAAATTTAAATTAATTATTCCACTTGTCAGTTATTTCAAAAACTTTTAATCAGGCTCATCCGCCTTCATAAATATGAATTATTGAGATTAACCTGGGTCAATTTCTCTGGAATGTTGCTGTGATAGTCTTTGTTCGAACTTAATCTTCGGCTGGGAGTGCGCCCCAATTTATGGATGATAAGAAAATTATTCGCGTTGGTGAAAACTGCTGGCGTTCCCGTAATGCCAATAGAGCAGCGCTACTGGTTGATGGCGAAAATTATTTTGGTGCCCTGCATACAGCAATTATGCAGGCTCAATATGCCGTTTATATTCTTGCCTGGGATATTGATAGTCGACTGAGGCTGGTTCGCGGTGAAAAACAAACCGATGCTCCCGCCGAGTTAGGCGATTTGATTAATGCCGTTTTAGAGCAAAAGCCAGAATTAAATTTCTATATCCTGAACTGGGATTGGGCGATGCTGTATACCTTGGAAAGAGAATGGCTGCCATTATTCCGGCCCGGCTGGAAAAAACAGGATCGTTTGCATTATCAGCTGGATGGGGAATGTCCTTTCGGTGGATCTCAGCATCAAAAAATCGTCGTAATCGATGACAAAATCGCCTTTTGTGGCGGCATAGATCCCGGTAAGCACCGTTGGGACAGCAGTGATCATGCGCCTGAGGATAAGCGCCGTATAGATCCAGATAATGTGGCCTATCCACCTTTTCATGATATGCAGATGTTAGTTGATGGTGAAGCTGCTAAAAGTCTTGCTGAATTGGCCCGGGAACGTTGGTTGAAAGCAACGGGGCAACAGTTAACCCAGCCACCTCATTATGTTGAGGATATCTGGCCTCACTATATCAGGCCGGATTTTCAACAGGTCAATATTGCCATTTCACGTACTCAACCGGAATTTGAGGGGCAGCCGGAAATCACTGAAGTTGAAACCTTATATCTTGATGCTATCGCTGCCGCTGAAAAGCTTATCTATATCGAAAATCAATACTTTACCTCCTGGAAGGTCGCAGAGGTGTTGGCCCAGCGTTTAGCTGAAAGTGATGGGCCTGAAGTGGTGATAGTTTGTCCCAAAATGACAGGAGGATGGCTGGAGCAGCATACGATGGATGTGTTGCGTTCAAGAGTCAGCCGCAAACTTTGCGATGCCGATAAACATGATCGTTTACGAATTTGCTACCCGCATCATGAAGCGTTGGGTGAAATGTACATAAGTCTGCATAGCAAAATGATGATCGTTGATGACTGCTTTTTACGGATTGGCTCGGCGAATTTAAGCAACCGGTCTATGGGATTGGATAGTGAATGTGATTTGGCTATCGAAGCTGAAAATGCTGATCACATTCAGGCGATACGAGCATTCCGTCAGCGGCTGCTGAGTGAACATCTGCAGCTCGATGAAACTGAATTGGAAAGTTTACTTGCTGAACATAACTCACTGATTCAAGTGTTGGATGCACGTAATCAATTTCCACGAACACTCCGCCAGCTAGATTGTGAGATAGATGAAAATATTGATGGTTTAACTCCTACGGCTGACTATATCGATCCTGAACGACCGGTCGATTCGGTTGAAATGAGTCGGAAACTGGTGCCAATTGATGAACCGAAATCACCTAAAAAGCAGATTATCATCGCTGCATTGATTTTATTGGCTGTAGTTGCATTGACCGCATTATGGAAGTGGACACCTTTAAATGAATGGTTAACGCCGGAAAACCTGAAACAGTTGATTAGCAGGTTAAACGACAATCCTTTTACCCCCGTCATTGTTATTACGGGTTTTGCTATAGCCGGATTGTTTGCGATTCCCCTGACCATACTGGTTGTGGCTGTTGCGATAAGTTTTGGCGCATGGCCGGGGAGTATATACGCCATTCTGGGTTCAATGCTGAGTGCCATTCTGGGATATTTCGCTGGTGAGTGGCTGGGGCGTAGAAGTGTTTCTAAAATGGCCGGATCAAAATTAAACCGGCTGTCAAAACGGTTAGCCAATCATGGTGTGATGGCGATTATTACCGTGAGGATTATTCCGGTAGCACCTTTTACGGTGATTAACCTGGTAGCAGGTGCTTCGCATATCAAATTAAAAGACTTTATCTGGGGAACCCTGCTGGGCATGTTGCCGGGGATTTTAGCCATAACCGTTTTTGCGAATTCACTGTTACGAGTTGTTCAACAGCCTGAACCTATAGAAATTATTATTTTTATAATGGTGGTTTTAGGGATTGGCAGCCTGATGTACGGTGTTAAAAGATGGCTGAACAGAATTTCAACAGACTCGTGACGCAAGTAACACCCTCCAACACCCTCACGATTGCTACTTACAATATCCATGCCTGCATAGGATCTGATGGTCAATTTGATCCGGCACGCATAGCAGCCGTTTTACAAGAGTTGGATGCTGATATTATCGCTTTGCAGGAAGTTGAACACCATTCGATTGATGAGCTGGACCTGCTGGAGTATCTGGCTTATCAGACTGGTCATGAAGCGCTTGCCGGTCCGACCCTGTTTCGGGAAACCCGCCACTATGGCAATGCCTTGCTGACAAGACTGCCATTACGATCCTTTAAGCATATTGATTTAAGTTTTTCGGGTTGTGAGCCACGAGGTGCCATTGAGGCAACCTTTGATGTCGCCGGCTATGAATTACAGGTTATCGCTACCCATTTAGGGTTGAAACCGGCGGAGCGTCGCTGGCAGGTCAAACAATTGCTGGAGATAAAATCACAGCAGGAAGCGGATATCAGTTGTTTATTAGGCGACGTCAATGAGTGGTTGTTGTGGGGAAGACCGTTGCGCTGGTTGCATCAACATTTCAGTGCTCAACCGCATTTGCCAACCTTCCCGGCAGGCTGGCCTGTTTTCGCACTGGATCGTATCTGGATTTCTCCCCAACGCTGTCAAATTAAACTATCTGTTCACAAAACGGCGTTAGCTCGACAGGCTTCAGACCATTTGCCACTGGTAGTCAAAATGCGTTTTTGATTTGTTGCCTGATCAGACAACAGATAATCAGGATGTTGATCCTGGGTTATTAATTTTTATTTATTTTTGCCTGAACAAACTTTACAAACAGTGTGAGAGACTTCACCTTATACGCATAACAGCATGTTTTCCCGTGTCCCATATAACATTTTCACAGTAATTTTTATTGCAAAATACCTGGTGATGTAGCAACAATTGCCCAACGGACGTTAGCAGAATAAACATATTTGGTAGGTGTTTTTTCATTTTAAGGGAGCTCAAATGATGAATATAAAAATGGTAAAAAAAGCAGTTCAGGATTTTCTCAAAGACGAAGAGGGTGCCAGTGGTATTGAGTATGCGCTGGTAGCGGCTATGGTTGCAGTGGCATTGATTGCGTTTGTTGCACCTGTTCGGGATGCAATTGTTGGTGTGTTCACCGACATCCAGGGCGCTTTAGAAGACAGTACCGATTAAAAGTACTTAGTTTTTCACGGAATCAAAGTGCTGTTTTCCCAGCCTCTTTTTACAGCCGGTTTGTTAACAATTTGGTGTCTGGCGTGTGCGTTTTATGATTTAACACAACGTCGACTGCCCAATTTTCTGACTCTTGGCGTGCATATTCCTGCTTTGGCTATTTTGTTGATAGCCGGGCATGGTTTGCTGGGAGCCACAGCCATTTCATGCCTTTTGGCCTGGAGTGCTGCCCTTTTCCTGACATTACCGGCCTATGCCTTCCGTTGGCTTGGGGCAGGCGATGTAAAATTCCTGGCGTCAATAGGTCTGTTGACCGGGTTGAATTTTCTTTTAGTAAGCTATGCTATTGCCGGTTTGCTGTCAGGCATGATTGTTGTTGCATGGCTGTCGGCACAGCGGGTTTTGCCCTATCTCAATCTGCAACTTGCATCCACAAAAATTCAGTTACCGGTATTGGCTCGGCCAACTGGAAAGGTTCTCCCTTTCGGTGCCATTCTTGCCGTCAGCGTTTTAATCACGCTTTGTATTCCAGCTTATGTTGACTTTATCCCTCTTAAAAGTTTAGAGGGCTTTTCATGACTCGTTCTGTTATATCACCTCTCTATCCAGATGGCTTTACAAGTCTATTGGCACCCAAAAATTCTTTTTATAAGCAACGTGGTGCAGCAGCCATCGAAGCTGCATTAATGTTTGTCCTTTTTTTCTCCCTGTTTTATGCCATTGTCAGCTACTCCTTACCCCTGTTAATGGTGCAGGCGTTTAACCATGCCGCTGCTTCTGGCGCTCGTTCTGCCCTGGCTGTTGATCCCAATGCAGATGAGTTTGATGACATAACGCAATATATTGAGCAGGGAGTAAAACCAAGGGTACGAGAGGTGATTGCCGATACGTTGGATTGGTTACCACCCACAGCCAAAACCACGGTTCTGGGCAATCAGAACAATAATGTTGTTGTTGAATTTAATGAAGCAACCGGTGTGTTGGCTGTGACGGTAGTGTATGCAGGCTATCGTGATGCGCCGTTAATTCCAACCTTAAAACTCCCAGGGATGGGAGATGTACCCAGATTGCCAGCCAACTTGCAGGGAAGCGCTTCAGTCAGTTTGTGAGAATAAAAAAGAAAGAAAAAAATAAAGCAATCCGTTATGGACGGTGATACGGATTAAATAAATAACTGGAGTCAGAGATGAGTAGTTCTGCCTTACGTATTTTGGCAATTTTATTGGCTATCGGTGCAACGGTTTTAGGGTATATAGGATATCAAGCAAGTCAGGATACCCAGCCCCCGGAAAGCCGTATGGCCGAGTCCTCTGAAGCAGCTCCGATAAGCTACCCCATTGTTATCGCGGCAAGAGATATTGCTCCCGATCATAAAATCGTTGCGGAGGATATCAAGGTGACAATGGTAGACAAGCAAGTAAAAGACAGTTTTAGCGAGCCACCACCACTTATCGGTCTAAGCAGCCGGATGACAATTGCTGCTGGCGAAATGCTGTTGCCGGAACATTTCCAGTCATTAAGTGCCGTCACGGCTAATCTTCATCCGGGTGAGAGGGCGGTGGCGGTGAAAGTAGATGAGGTCACGGGCGTTGGTGGCTACATCGAACCGGGTGACAAGGTGGATGTTTTACTGTTTCTGCCTGCCGGACAGGAAACGGATAAAAAAAGCTCTGCTCAACTATTGTTGCCTGCTCTGCGAGTAATTGCCTATGGCAACCAGTTGGATGAGTTGGATCAACAGCAAATCCGGCAAAAGTCCCGGGCCTATCTTTCTGTTTCGGAAGACGGCGCACTAAGCGATCAGCTATCGGAAAGCCGTAAAACAGAAAATGATGGAAAATCCAGTGGGAAACAAAGTAAAACGGCAGTGTTAGCCGTTGATCAGGCTTTCGCATCAACATTGTTATTAGCCGAATCCACCGGCAGAATTCGGCTGGCATTAGTGGCTGACGAAGCAAATACTGAAAACAGACCTTCCCAATTATCTGCAAAAACCAATTATTTTATTTCTCTGGAGTCCCTGAAAGGTCCGGCAATTAAAACGGTTACTCCACCTGAAATAGTTACACCACCCCCCGTGAAATCGTCAACGCCAAAGGCAGCAGCGCAAGTGACTGTGCACCGGGGACTTCAGGAAACAGTGGTAAATGTCGGGCAGGAGAAATGATATGAGTAAAAGCCAGCCTGGTATCAGAACCTTGTGGACATCTGCCAGACAACAATGTCCGATATCCTTCGGCGTTTTGCTATTCATGCTGATGAATACAGCCATTGCAGATAGTAAGCTCACACTGGAACAGGGGTTGCAGCAGAGTTTTCAGTCGACTCAGCCCGTCGGGCGGGTTGCTGTAGGCGATCCCACCATAGCGGATGTCTCGGTGATTACGGAATATGAAATACTGATAACACCTCAACAGCCTGGCGTGACCAGTTTAACCATCTGGTCAAAAAACAATTCACCAAAACAGATGATTCAACTAACCGTGACGCCTGCAAAACAGTTGAAGCAGCATGGTCTGGATAAGCTGGAGGAACCAGATTTGCAGCTGGATGAAGTTGGTGAACAGCTGCAGTTACAGGGTGAGATAAATTCGCTTGATAATCATGCGGTAGCACGATCGGTTCTGGGGTTCGACACTGAAACGGGCATCGATAGCACGGTTTTTGATCAAGGATCGCAGGTGCAGATCGATATCAAAATCGTTGAGTTAAGTAAAAATCGATTACAGTCTGCCGGCTTCTTTTTTGGTAAAGGCAACCGAACTCCACGATCCATTTCCGCGCCGGGCAGCCCCTCCACTTTATCCCGTAACACCGCGGGTGGTCTGTCATTACTGGGTGATAATTTCGCCTTGAGTAACGATACCTTTAATCTGATCTACGGTCGTGCTTCTAATGGTTTGCTTGCGGCGATTTCTGTTTTAGAGGGTAATGGATTTGCTTACACATTGGCCGAACCCTCATTAGTCGCCATGAGTGGTCAAAGCGCCAACTTTCTTGCAGGTGGAGAGTTTCCAGTCCCGGTTCGGGGTTCAGGGCTGGATAACAGTGTGACCATTGAATATAAAGAGTTTGGGGTGAGGTTATCACTGACCCCTACTGTTCTGGATCAGCAAAGAATTGCCTTAAAGGTTTCTCCGGAAGTCAGTGAGCTGGACTTTAATGCCGGTATCCAGACAGGTGGGGTGACAGTACCGGCATTGCGGGTGAGAAGGACGGATACGACGGTGGCGCTGGGTGATGGAGAGAGTTTTGTGATCAGTGGCCTTATCAGTCAGAACACCCTTGCCAATGTCGATAAAATGCCATGGCTTGGCGATATCCCTATTATCGGTGCGTTCTTTCGATCCAACCAATTGGATCGAAGTGACAGAGAGTTGCTGATGATCGTCACACCGCATCTGGTAAAACCATTGGCACGTAATGCTGCATTGCCAGAGTTGCCTGGTGAGAAATACCGTAATTACAATCCAGATTTTGCCGATTTTCTGTTTTTTGAAAAGGGAGATTTTGTGAATCGACCACCCGTTTCTTCAGGTTTTTCGAAATAATATGGCTAAATTACAGAAAAATTCTTTTATCGTCGTTCCGGATAATGACAGTCAGTTGAACTGGTTACAGGAAGTGCTGATTGACGAAGGGGAGGTTATCAAAACCGATGTTTCCTCTATCGACCGTGTCCGGCAATTACTGGATCTGACGGGATCGCAAGTCGTTTTTGTCGGTTTATCCGAAACCAATCTTCGTCAGAATATTGCCTTTATCGAAGATCTGGTGACATTTAAAACCATGTTGTTGGTCATTGCGGTGGCGGATCATCTGGATAATGAATTGGTGTTGAGTGCGATGCGAGCAGGTGCACGGGAATTCATCACTACCGGCACCCGGCATAATGAAGTTATGCGTCTGTTGAATCGCCTGCAACATCGTGCGCCGATTGCCCAGCATGCAACTGACAGGCGGGGCAAAGTGACGTCATTAGTCAGTGCCCGTCCTGGCTCGGATACCCCCATGCTGGCATTGCACCTGGCTTTAGCCATTCAGACTGAAGGACAAAACGAGAAGGTTTTATTACTGGATATGGGGACACCGGCATCCGATACGCTGACCTATCTTGGCATTAATGCCCCCTACAGCTTTCTCGATGCAATACGCAGTTTACGGCGCCTGGACTCGACCCTTATTGACAGTGCGTTTGCCAAGCATGAGAGCGGTTTGAAGCTGTTAGCTTTACCCGAAGACCACACGGGTATTGGAGATGTCACTTCCGCTGATGTGTATGTCTTACTTGGTGTATTACAGCAGTATTTTACCCATATCATTATCAATCTGGGGGGCGTGCCCTATTCAGATTTCTTACATCTGCTGGTGAGTAACTCGAACACCACTCTGGCCTTGCTGGAGCAGAGTGTGCCCAGCTGTAAACAGAACATGCAGCTGATTCGTAAAATTTCCCAGGGCCAGATAGATATGGATTCGGTGAAGCTGGTCGTCGATCGATATTTACCGAATTTACCACCCGATGCAGAAAATCTGGCCAGGGGGTTGAACATTAATTTACTGACAACACTGCCATCTTCCGGGATGGCTCGCTTGAAAATGATGAATTCCGGAGAAAGTTTATTTGAATGTGCACCAAGAGATCCATACACCCAGGCAGTCAGAAAAATGGCCAGGAAGCTGACGATGGCTGAACAGGAAAGTAAGGAAAGCAATCAGTCCGGGTTGTGGCCACAGTTTAATGCCTGGATGAAGACAAAATTAGGATAACGCTATGGCTTTTCAATATCCCCAGTACGATTTCAGTCTTAAAAATACCCAGACGTATCAGGATATCAAATATGCATTGCATCGCTACCTTATCGCCCAGGTAGAAGAGGATAAAATTCCGATTGTGGAGTGGTCGGAAGAACAATTAAACGACTATGTTTATGGGCATGTCACACAGTATGCAAATAAAAGCCAGATGGCCGTCAGTAGCCAAGATCTGGATGATCTGACTGAGGAAATGGTCAATGAACTGGTGGGGTTTGGCCCATTACACAGTTTGCTGGAAGATGACAGCATCAGCGATATCATGGTCAATGGTGCTTACCATATCTTTTTTGAAAAACAGGGAAAAGTACAAAAGTCCTCATTACGGTTTATTGATGATGAACATGTTCTGCGAGTTATCCGCCGCATCATTGCCCCAATGGGACGGCGCCTGGATGAATCAAGTCCAATGGTCGATGCCCGCCTTCCGGATGGCAGCCGGATTAATGCGATTATTCCGCCATTGGCATTGGATGGTCCATGTGTTTCCATCCGCAAATTTCGTCGGGAAATGTTGCGTGAAACCGATATGCTGGTCTACGGCACGCTGAATCAGGAAATGCTGGATTTATTGATACTGGCAGTCAAAAGCCGTTGCAATATTATGGTTAGTGGTGGAACCGGTACCGGTAAAACCACACTGTTAAATACCTTGAGTCGCTTTATTGATCCAGCTCAGCGTATTGTCACCATTGAGGATGCGGCTGAGTTGCAATTGGGACATAACCATGTCGTTCGATTGGAAACCCGGCCACCTACCATTGAAGGGGATGGCGAAGTCAGGGCACGTGATCTGGTTCGTAATGCATTACGTATGCGACCGGATCGCATCATTTTGGGAGAGGTGCGTGGTGAAGAAGTGCTGGATGTTCTGCAAGCCATGAATACCGGTCACGATGGTTCAATGAGCACGGTACATGCCAATAATCCGCGGGATGCATTGGTTCGGCTGGAAATGCTGGCCTCATTGGCTAACTTCAAAGGCGCACATGATGTAATCCGGGAAATGATATCCAGTGCGGTTGATTTAATGGTGCATATTTCCAGATTTGCCGATGGAACCCGGCGCATTACCTCGATTGCTGAGATTACCGGGCATCGTGACGGGCAGTATTTGCTGAATGAACTGTTCAGCTATAACCACCCGTTAAACCGGCATGAAATCAACAATGTGCGGCCAGTGAATGAGAAATTCACCAGTGGTAACCAACACAGTAAAAACCATCGTCTCACTTCAGTGTCACCCGATTTCTAATGACTTTGGTATTAGTGATATATGCGTTTACCGGCCTGATGATTTTTCTCGCCGTTTTCGCCTTAGTTCAAAGTCATTCAAAAGAACTGACGGAAAAGACCAATCGTAATTTTACGCAAGTGGTCGGAATCACCATTGACGGGCGATTCAGCCGCCAGCCCAAAAAAAAATCCACTCGGGTTAAAACATTGTTATGGCGAGCCGGTGTTGAACCCAAAGAGCGTCATATTGTGCTTATTGTTATGGGTATTCTTTTGCTGACGGCTCTGGTTGCGATGAGCAAAGGGCTGCTCACAGCAATATTTATTCCGCTGTTGGTCGTTGTATTTCTTTATCTCTGGTTGCAGCGACGAGCATCAACACGCATTAAAGATATTTTGTTTCAACTGCCCCTGTTTCTGGATCAGGTGTTAAGAGCATTGGGCACCGGACGTAGTATGGAGGGCGCTCTGGAACTGGCCACTCTGGAATCCCCTCAACCTTTAAAAGCCGTATTTGAGCGTGTTCTGAGAGAAAATCAGTTAGGCAAGGATCTGGGGCTGGCAATTCAGGAAACAGCGGACCTATATCGATTACATGAATTGTATCTGGTGTCACTGGCAATCCGTGTTAACCGCAGCTATGGCAGCAGTGTTCGTGAGTTGATAAAAAATATCGTTAAGATGATTCATCAGCGGGAAGCGGCCAGACGAGAGTTAAAAACCATGACTGGTGAAACGCGTGTGACAGCCTGGGTTCTGGGTCTGTTACCACTGGTAATAGCCGGCTATATCATGATGATGAATCCCGGGTATATGACGACTATGTGGGAAGACAGCTCAGGAAGATTTATGCTGTTCACCGCGGTGTTTTTCCAGCTGATTGGCGCATTTGCCTTATGGCGAATGATTAAGAGCATATAGAGGTAATGATGCCCGGCTGGATTATCATGACAATAATTTTTCTGATAATAATGGCAGTGGTCCTGGTCTTTTGGGCCCAGCATCAGGTCAGTAGAGCTGATCAGGCTTCACAACGACGTTTTTTTGAACTGCTGGAAAAAAATTCTGCTGATGGTGACATTGATCATCACTGGATGAGAGGTGTCGTCCGGCGAATGGGCCACAGTAAACTGGCCCACTGGTTACCGAAACTGGAACACTTTGAAACGGTTCAGTTACTCAGACAGGCTGGCTGGTATACACCAAGTGGGCGGTCATTTTTTTATTTAGCTACCTGGCTATTGCCTGTTGCACTGACATTTGCCAGTGTGATTATTCTTTACCTTCAATCCGGCGGGCTGGATGGTCAGGCATGGGCCAAGGTTTTTATTGCCGCTACGATAGGCTATTTGTTACCCAAATATATTCTGCGCCGAAGCGCAAAAGATCGTCGTAACAGATTATCCCGGGAAATGCCTACGGCCATTCATCTGTTACGGATGCTATTTGATGCCGGCCTTTCGACGGAGCATGCCATCAGAGTATTACAGCAGGAAGGCCGGTTACTTACACCCGAACTGGCCAAAGAGTTAAACAAAGTCTTACGTCAGATTGATGCCGGACTGGAACCTGCAGAAGCTCTGGCAGAAATGGCTGCACCACTGGAAGTGAATGAACTTGATGATTTGGTGGCGATATTGAAGCAGGTCAGCCGGCATGGTGGCAATATTCGTGAAACGCTGGTGAAATTTGCCCAGCTTATTGAAGAACGCCAACTCTCGGCATTACGGGAATACGTCAATGTACTTTCCGGAAAAATGTCTGTCGTGATGATGGTGTTTTTATTTCCCGCCCTGCTGATTTTTCTGGCCGGACCGGGATTTATGGCGCTCGCCAAAGGCTTATCAGGAGCATTATGAAATTAACATCAACAGTTTGTCTCGGCCTGATAGTGAGCCTGACTGGCTGCAGTCAGTTGGGCGGAGGTACTCAAACGCAATCGCAGACGATGTCAGCCGCACACGCCAGTTGTGGAAAAGCAGTGGATGCAGATACCTCGATGAATCTGGATTTGATCGAGCAGCTTATGACTTCTGGTCGTTTGCATGCTGCACTGGCACATCTGGATAACCTTCAGTCAACTTCGCCTTATGCTACCTATTTACGCGCGGAGATTCTTCGTCAGTCAGATCGCAATCAGGAGGCCGCCGAATATTATCTGTCCTTATTGCAAACCTGCATGGTGGGAGAGGCACATCATGGACTGGGTCTTATTGCCGGGCGTAAGAACCTCTTAAATAAAGCCGTTGAACATTTAACGGTGGCAGCAGAGCAGTTGCCGGTCAATGCCAGAATCAGAAACGATTTAGGCTATGCATTATTACTGCAGGGGCATTTCGAAAAAGCCCAGCATGAGTTTATTACCGCATTGGAACTGGATCAGGATGCGCGTCTGGCGGAAACCAATATGATGATTTTACTGCTGGCAACGGGGGAGCAGTCAAAAGCGGAAGCGTTTGCCAGACGTATCAATATGGATCCGCAAACAGTGGCTGACTTGAATGAGCAGGCGATGTCCATTCGTGCCCAGACACGCAGCAGATAGCTGTATAAAAAAAGGAAGCTCAGATGCAAAAAATACCATTGATACCCATCGGTTTACTCTGTTTTGCTCTGTTTACGTGCGGGGTGATGGCAGAACCTGCCAAACCGCCAGCCAAACAAGGTGAACAAACCCGGAAATGGCTGAACTTGCAGCAAAACGGTCAGGCCGCTTCATCACATAATCAGACGCTTCCGGGTCCTGTGGCAGCAAAAATCTATGAACGTTATCTGAATAGCTTCAGTCATCCGATTCCGCAATATTTCAGTGAAATTGAATCGAATCCGTTTAGCAATTCGCGTTAAGTGTGTGGTGGGCTGATAATCATTGTCTGTGACTATGAAACTTAATATTAAGCAGCGAGGAGCAATAGGCCTGTTGGGCATTATGACCTTATTGCTCGCGACTTTATTTGTTGCCTTGGCAGTGGATACCGGTCGCTTGCTGATGGAGCAACGGCGAATGCAGACGGTAGCGGATATGGCCGCTCTGGATGCTTCTGCTTTGGCAGGACATTGTGGAGAAGGCGATCTGGCTCAGGTACAGGCGTTGGCACAAGCCAGCGCGGCACGAAATAATCATGTTATTACGGTCGATAAAACGCTGGATGTTTCGTTAGGCCGTGTCGATACCGTTACCGCAGGATTGAGGCAGTTCACGACAACCACTGCAGACTCCGCAACGGCGGTTCAGGTCATAGCGGCAAAATCTGTTCCTGCCAGTTTTTTTGCCGGCGGTATTCTGGGACGCAGCGTGAACTTGTCCGCCAGCGCTGTTGCTGAAAGGCAGGGAGTTGCCGGTTTTGTGGCGGGCAGTTCTTTAATTGGGCTTTCTGAGCAAGCTGTTTTAAATTCGTTACTCAGTGGTATTTTAGGGTCGCCTGTTAATTTAAACGTATTGTCATATCAGGGTATCGCTGCAGCCAATATTACGCTGGCTGAATTGGCTGGCGTCTCAACCACAATCGCCAGCACCGAAGAGTTGTTGAGCAGCAACCTGAGTCTGAATGACTGGTTGAACCTGTATGCTGATGCCGTTAATGCTTCTGATGCGGCCGATGTGGGCTTATCAGCGGCGATGCAAAGTCTGGTCATGGCAAATGTGAGCGAGCTTACAGCCCGGTTTTCCGATATTGTTGCGGTCACCAGCGATGCTCCGGAGGCAGCTGCTGAAGCCAGTGTGAATCTATTCGATCTATTAATGACAACGGCATTTGTCGCCAATGGTTCTCAAGCCATCAACCTGCCGCTAAGCGTGAGTCTGCCTGGAAATTTACTCAATGTGACTAGCCAACTTAATATAACGGAGCCGCCCAAAATGGTGATTGGCCCACCGGGCAGGAATGCTGAGGGGCAATGGCGAACCTATATGGAAACCGCTCAGTTTGATTTAACAACGCTTGTTCAAAGCACGGTAGATTTGAATGTGGCAGGATTAGTCGGGACAAAAGCAGAAATTGATTTGGCATTACAAGTCGATATGGCGCAGGGCAGTGCCTGGTTGCAAACGTTGCAATGTGGACAACTTAATAATAATCGGGCGATAGCAACCATTGGTGTTCAACCCGGCACGGCAATGCTCAATTTAACGCAAGCCAGTGATCCGGATGCTGAAACAGCTAATATTGATATATCAGCCACCTTATTGCTACTTGGTCGTGTGCCGGTTGCCAATGTTGGCGTTGGTCTGGATATAGCGCTGCAAAATCCGACCTCGACCGACTTAATCTATGAAGTCAATCTGTCCGATCCGGATGATTTGCCGCAAACACAGCATGCTTCAACAGCCCCGGGATTGGCGATTTCGAATATTTCCCAAGGTATCAAAACAGATGTGACATTATTGGGGGCGATTTCTTTGCCATTACTGGATCAATTGATCGAACAGGCTTTGCTGAATCAGGTGTTAACCCCACTGCTCAGTGAAATTGGTCAGGAAACGGTTGATCCATTGTTATCGGTATTAGGCCTGGAAATTGGCGCTATGCATGTCAACCTGTTCACCGTTGAGGTGGAACGGCCGGATTTGAAAGTCTGAAATGGTGCTGGTCAGATTGACGTTTCGTCAGAACTTGCTTTGGAAAAAACCTCAGCCTGATACCAGGTAACCTGATTGCGGCCCTGTTCTTTTGAACGATACAGAGCAATATCAGCCAGTTTCAGCGGGTTGCTTGCCTCCTGATCATCGCTGGCATAAACGGTAACCCCACCCAGGCTCAGGCTGACGATTCCCAGGTCTGCATCCAGGTTTTCAATACGTAAATCCTCGACCCGTTGACGGATTTCTTCAGCCAACTGATAGGCATCATTTCGTGTGGTTTGATTGAGCAAAATAACAAATTCTTCGCCTCCGTAACGGGCGACCAAATCGGTGGCACGTTTTGCCGAGTTCGCTAAAACCCTGGCAACGGCTGTCAGGCATTTATCTCCGGCCTGGTGCCCATAGCGGTCATTAAACTTTTTAAAATAATCGATATCGATCATAAGCAGTGACAGGGGGAGGCCTGAACGGCGAGCCTGCACCCATACCTGTTCCAACGTAATATCAAAACGTCGACGGTTGGCGAGATTAGTGAGTTTGTCTTCACCAGCATCATGTTCCAGTCCGAAACGGGCAATCAAATCATCCATTAAATCGCGGCGGCGCTGTATTGCGGAGTAATAAAGTATGCCGATAATAATCAATACCGGTGGAATCAACTCCCAACCTGGTGAATCATTCACTGTGATCAACATCAGGAGTAAAGGTAAAAACAGGCCAGCCAGATAACTGCCATAGACAATAGGATAGGCACTGAGTTTAAGCAGCTCACTGGCCGCAATGGCACTTAACATCAGAATGACAAACAATCTGGTGGAAAAAGAAAGCTCGGGCAGCAGAAAAGCGGTCAGACCCAATCCAAGCCCTGCAGCAAAGGAGGCAACTTTAAATGAGGCCAGATTGTGGGATTTGAGAGTGTTGGAGATATCCTTGCCAAAGTTATTACTTATCCGCCATTGCCATAAACCACCCGTTATAGCGATCAGCACCCAAATCAAAAAGATTAGTAAAGGCAATTGTGGCGCCAGATAAAGTGCAAACAACGCAATAAAACCGCAATGTTGCAAAAAAGACATTCGTGGGTGTCTATGCAATTCACGAAATAAATGTGTGGATAATTGATGAGGATCTATCAAGCATTATTCCTGGGTTGGGTAACTCTGACGGGGTGATATCAATGAACCATCTTTCTACAGAGTTAGATTTTACTTAATCACAATCCGGTAGGCTGAAAGTGAGAGTGCTGCTGGCTGCATTAGCCATTTCATTCTCTCAGTACTCGTAAGCCATGGCAATATTATTGAGCAGATCATTTTGACAATTTGCAGTGGCATTAAATAAACCCGGTTGGGCATTGCTCTGCG
This sequence comes from Methylophaga sp. UBA2496, assembly GCF_002341635.1. Lineage (NCBI taxonomy): Bacteria > Pseudomonadati > Pseudomonadota > Gammaproteobacteria > Thiotrichales > Piscirickettsiaceae > Methylophaga > Methylophaga sp. UBA2496. Next base: position 93,994 of record NZ_DDOK01000007.1, read on the forward strand.
GTTCAATGTCGACTATCTTTATAACGATTATTTAGAGGCGTGTATGACCTACTGTGTTGCCATTACCTTAGATGCCGGATTAGTGCTGACATCTGATTCCCGAACCAATGCCGGGATCGATCAGGTGAGTACCTATAGCAAAATGACGCGTTTTGAGACTCATGCAGATCGCTGTCTGGTGTTGATGAGTGCAGGTAATCTGGCGACAACCCAATTTGTAATTGAACAGATCCATCGCGATATTCGTGAAAGTCAGGCACGCAATTTAAATACGTTAAGTTACTTATCAGATACAGCTGATTATATTGGTGAAATACTCAGTAGCCGGATCCGCCGTTACTCTGAAAATGAAGCATCCGGTTTTGCTCCGGAAGCGACGTTATTACTTGCCGGGCAGATTCAGGGGGGGCCGCCACAGGCCTTTATGATTTACCCACAGGGAAATCACATCACCAGTTCCAGGGAAACGCCTTACCTGCAGATTGGAGAAAGCAAATATGGCAAACCGGTACTGGATCGTTTTATCCGGCCAGATACGTCTTTGCTGGATGCCGCTACCTGTTCACTGATTTCAATGGACTCGACCATGCAGAGTAATGTCAGTGTAGGGCCGCCAATTGAAGTGCTGATGTATAAAAAAGACAGTTACAACCTGAAAAATCACTATCGCTTTGGGGTGGAACACCCTTATCTGATCGAATTAAGAAAAGCCTGGGGGGATAAGCTTCGTCAAGCTTTTACTGAGATGCCCCGTTTCAGCGAGCAGTAAGGTGTCATCACGCTGTATTCCTCTGTACCAAACCACTAACGTCGGTAAAACAGTTGTCTCTGTTAGCGATGCACCAAGTCGTGAATAAACTGTAATTTTTTCTGCACCTTTGTCGACACAACAAATGGATAGGCATCGGCATTTCCGATACTTCTGTTCAACGCGTTTAACACCAGCACTAACTGCATCCACTCTGAAAGCCACACATGGAATTCACGATCAGACTCAGGTGGTCGAATGACTTCAAATTCCACTGCTGTTTCCAATGTTTCATGCATCAACAGATAATGTGCCCAGGTCTCTGCCCAATCCTCCAACGCATGTGCACTGGCATAGGCTGAAATATATTCCTGCTGAAAATCGTCGGGAGGACCTGCCTCGTAATAGGCTGACAATGCCTGCGCATAATCCACGCTATCATCCCCAAACAGCGCTTTGAAATCGTTATAAATAGGCTGATCCTTAATCAGCTTATCCCAGTAAAAATGGCCGATTTCATGACGAAAATGGCCTAGTAGCGTGCGATAAGGCTCATTCATGGCTTCACGCGTGGCTTCGCGATAACTAGTGTCAGCTTCAGAGGCATTTAAGGTAATCACCCCAGCCGCATGGCCACTAAACACTTGTTCATGACCATCAATTGGATTGCTAATCTGATCTTCGAGAAAATGAAACTGCAGTTGCCGATAATCGTTAACCGGCCATTGATCAATGGGTAAGCCAAGTCTTAACAAACCATAAAGCATTCTGCGTTTAGCGGCTTCCAAAACGGACCAGCGTTTTACATTGTAAGGATAAATTTGATTGGGGATCACGCGTGTCAGCCGACAGGACAAACATTGGGTAAAGTTATCATCGGTAGATAACAACCAGTTGCACTGCATCTGATGCTGATGATGTTCACAGCGTTTATAACGTTTTTCCGGATTCAGCACCGACCGGAACTGGCCTTTGTAGGGTTCAATGCTGATGAGTTTTTGCTGTTCAGGGTCAAAACCTAAAATACTGTTACAGCTATTGCAGTAGGTATTATCAAAAAAGATTTCTTGCCCGCAATGGCAATAAAACCGTTTCATGCAACCGATCTATCCGGATGAAACCATTGTTGACTGATTTGGCTGCTCAGCTCGGCAAGTTTGGCCTGTAAATCATCCATACGGGTATGGATCATCTCGGCCGGCAGTTCATTCAGTTTTTCAGTAAACATGTCGGACATAAGTTTTTGATGGTGTTCCAATGTGGTAGTGGACTGCGGTAAAGGCCAGACATAGCGTCCAATTGCTTTGAGCGAGAAGAATAACGAACGTGGAAAAGCTTCGTCACGGATTAAGAAGGTTAACACGCCCTCGGCATTCATGGATGAGCTATGTGTCTGAGTGTACATCTGCTGGGCACTTAATGCGCGTAATAAATGTGTCCACAGAATACCTTCGGCTGCCCGCAATGATTCACTGCGATTCTCAGCCATCAACAGTGAGGTCATTTCCAGTATGCGGCTGGTCATATCCGCACGTTCCAGATGTTTGGCGGTTTGCATAAAATGATAGGCATGATTACGACTCATATGATTGACCAATATGCCCCAGACTGTCTGACAACGTTCCATAATGGTTACCAGCAATTGCTGGCGGCGCCGCCGGTTACTGATGGCGGCCATTTCATTTTTAACCAGTAAATACAGTTCGTTCACCTGTTCCCAGGTTTCTTCCGGCAAGATATCCAAAGAGGTCCGGGCGTTTTCCCGAACAGCCGATAATGAATTGAGCAGAGAAATGGGATTGTTGGGTTCTGCCAGCAAAAATTGCATCACATTGTTTTCATTAATCTGATCAAAGTTAGCGTGATAGAACATCTCAGCATCAAAAATGGTCACCAGCGTGAACCAGTCAATTTCGACATCACGGGGTAAGTCCATCAATAACCCGGTATGCACATTAATGAGCCGGGCAGTATTTTCCACCCGTTCCAGATACCGTGCCAGCCAGTAAACCCGCTCTGCAACCCGCGAAAGCATCAGCTCAGCCCTCCAAAATAGGAATCATCAACTATCCAGGTATCTTTACTGCCACCCCCTTGCGAGGAATTGACGACCAGTGACCCTTTGACCAAAGCTACCCTTGTTAAACCGCCCGGTGTGACATAGTTATGTTTACCGGACAGGATAAACGGACGTAAATCCACATGGCGAGGTGCAATATGATCGCCACAACTGGTAGGTGATACCGAGAGTTTAAGGGTCGGTTGGGCGATATAATTATTGGGATCGGCAATTAATAACTGGCGAAATTCTTCAATTTTCTCTTCACTGGAATGCGGCCCCACCAGCATGCCATAGCCACCGGACTCATTGGCAGGTTTGACGACAAGTTCCGGCAAATGGTCGAGAACATGCTGCAATTGGTCGGGATCTCGACAAATCCAGGTGGGTACATTGGGTAATAAAGGTTCTTCATTCAGGTAATAACGGATCATCGCCGGTACATAGGCATAAATCACCTTATCGTCGGCCACCCCGCATCCTGGTGCATTGGCAATCGCTACCTTGCCTTCGCGCCAGGCTTGCATGATGCCGGGAATACCTAAAGTGGAATCCTCTCTAAACACCAGTGGATCAATAAAATCATCATCAATACGTCGATAAATGACATCGACCCGCTCCAGTCCATGAATGGTCTTCATATACACATAACCATCATCATTGACCGTCAGATCGGCACCTTCCAGCAATATCAGCCCTGCCTGTTGGGCTAGCGCGGCATGTTCAAAATAGGCTGAGTTATAGATGCCGGGTGTCAGCAACACCATATTGGGTTTGGCTATATCCGGTGCCAGTGAAGCCAGCATCGCAGAGAGATGAGAGGGATAGTCATTGACCGGGCTGATATGCAGTAATTTGAATAACTCGGGCAATACCCGTTTGGTGGTTTTACGGTTTTCCAGCATATAGGCCACACCTGAGGGTACCCGCAGATTATCTTCCAGCACATACATTGTGCCATTGTCATCACGCACTAAATCCGAGCCACAGATATGTGCCCATACACCATGCGCCGGTTGCATGCCTTTGCACTGTGGCCGGTAACCTTTGGATTGCAACACCACTTCTTCAGGTATCAGTCCATCCCGAATCATATTGCCATCATTGTAAATGTCATTGATGAACATATTTAAAGCACGGATCCGTTGCACCAGCCCCTTTTCGGTGCAATCCCATTCTCGCTTGGGAATGATGCGGGGAATAATATCGAAAGGCCAGGCACGATCAATATTGCCGGCATCGCTGTACACCGTGAAGGTGATACCACGCTCCAGAATTTCGAGTTCAGAGTCGACAATACGCTGCTCGAATGCCTCTTTACGCATGGATTTCAGATAATCCAGCAGCTTGTAACTGAAGTGTCTTGGCTGATGTTGATCGTACATCAGCTCATCGTAGAACTCCCCGGGATCATAATCACGCCACAGCTGCATCATGCTCATTTCCCTTTCGTCGGATAGTCGTGAAAGTGGGACTGCAATACTTATGCCCTAAATCCCAACAGACTCAATATTGCAGCCCACACAACAGCTTTTAGTAGTGATTAACCGCTCATTGTTGTTGCAATAAAGCAGCCCAGCCTTTTTTCTGCATACAGCCTAATAAGCCTCGGGTCACCAGACTCATATTGGCTTCGGGTGAATGTGCTTCACCTAATTCAGCCACACAAGCTTCACTATCTGCCATTAGTTTTTCCGGACCAGCCCCCATGCGCCACCACGAATTAACCTGTAATTTTTCCATGGGATCAACAGGTTGGTCGTCAACTTCAGCCATCGCATCATCTGCTACAGCGATGGTTTTACTTTCGCCACGACTGAGAGGGATAAATGGCTTATCAGGGCCAACCACTAACCAGCCTTGTTGTTGCAAACATTGATCAATCTCTTTTTCTGAGCTTGCCCCCTTTTCGCAACGTTGTTTTTCACTCTGAAAATCTTGCGCAGTCGCCCCGCGCTTATAGCTGAATTCACCTCCGCACCCTGACAGTAATGACACGCTGCTGATTAACCATAGCGCTCCAATGGTTGGAATAGATGGGTGTTTCATTTTTCCTCCTGACGATCAGTTGTTTGAAGACCTGTGATCAGAGTAACTGAAACCCTTCGCAACCCCTGTACGCAATTTGACGTATTTAAGCACCCGACCCGGCTGACTAGTATGGCTCCCGAACTTAAAGGTTGATGAGCACCGAGGCGAATTCAACGACGCTTTTTATTCTGGTGAGATTTTCGGGAGAAGAAAAATGAAAAAAATGAACAAAGTCGCATACCTGGTCGCCTTGGCCACAACCACTACATTGGCTCCGATAGCCACCACACATGCTGCTGGCACGATTACCTTTGGTGAAGATCAGTACATCAGTGTCGGATTTGGTCTGCGGGGAAGCTATAGCAGTATTGAAGATGCAGCAAATGATGGCAGTCGCTCCAATGATTTTGAACTGGACAGCGCTCGTCTATACGTCTCAGGCTCATTAAACAAATACATCAAAGGTATGTTCAACTCGGAAAAATCAGGTGGTAACGATTCTTTCCAGATTATCGATGCTGCCGGTATTTTTCAATTTACTCCCGATATGGCGATTTGGGCTGGTCGTTTCCTGTCGCCCAGTAGCCGCGCCAATATGGCTGGACCTTACTACACATCAGGTGATGGTTATTGGGCAAACATTACAGCTCGCTATGGCTGGAATGGCGGCACCATCGGCCGTGATGACGGTGTGGCATTAGTTGCGACTGCATTTGATCAACGTCTGGCCTATTCCTTTGGTGTTTTTGAAGCCGACAAGATTTTTGAATTCAGTGGGGTGGGTGACGTAACTGATAATCCCGATCAGGACGACGAATTAATGTATGCCGGTCGTTTGCAATACAGCTTCTGGGATAAAGAACCGGGTTATTACGGCACAGGTAACTACCTGGGCACCAAAGATATATTCACCATTGGTTTGGCAGGCCGCCATAAAGGTGATGGTTCTGCTTCTACCACAGAAGTCGGTGACTACTCTCAGTGGACAGTTGATTTACTCGTAGAGAAGAAACTGGCTGCAGGCGCTGTATCGCTGGAGGCCGCCTACTTCGATTATGACACGGATGATGTTTTCCTTTCAGAACAGGGTGAAGCCTATTACGTCAGTACTGGTTTTATCTTCAAGGAAAAAGTCGGCTGGGGTCAATTTATGCCATTCGTTCGTTACCAGAACTTTGATTCTGATGCCGGTGAAACCAAGCGCACAGACTTCGGCTTGAACTATTTCATTGATGGTTATAACGCCTCCATAACAGCGGTTTACCGCGATCTGGAAGTCGAGGGCAGCGATGATCAAGGTCAATTCGTCATCTCAACGCAGTTGCAATTTTAATCCAAATATTACCTATCAAAACGTTTCTTCAACGTAGGAGATACCGATGAAAACATTAGTAAAACTTGATTTAGATAAAAAGCCCTGGGAACAGGACGGTCAAATCCATAATCGCTGGCATCCTGATATTCCGATGATTGCCATGGTCAAACCGGGCGATGAATTCCGTGTGGAATGTATGGACTGGACCGGTGGCCAGATCGGAAATAACGACAGCGCCAATGACATTCGTGATGTGGACTTGTTACAGGTCCACTACCTCAGTGGCCCGATTGGCGTGGAAGGTGCCGAGCCGGGTGACCTGTTAGTGGTCGATATCCTGGATGTCGGCACCTTTGAAGATTCGCAATGGGGTTTCAACGCCTTCTTTTCTAAAGAGAATGGCGGTGGTTTTTTAACCGATCACTTCCCTGAAGCGCGTAAATCCATTTGGGATTTCCACGGCATTTACACCACCTCACGTCATGTGCCGAACGTAAAGTTCGCCGGCATCATGCATCCCGGTTTGATTGGTTGTTTACCATCGAAAGAGATGCTGGCGGAATGGAACAAACGTGAAGCTGAACTGATCGCAACGGAACCGGATCGCGTTCCACCTTTAGCACTGCCACCTAACGAGCAGGCAGCAGTCATGGGCCGTTTGAAAGGAGACGAAGCGTCTAAAGCCGCAAAAGAAGGTGCCCGTACCGTACCGCCTCGTGAACATGGTGGTAACTGCGATATCAAGGATCTGACCAAAGGTTCGAAAATCTACTTCCCGGTCTATGTGAAAGATGGTGGCCTATCAATGGGTGACCTTCACTTTTCTCAGGGTGATGGCGAAATCACTTTCTGTGGTGCTATCGAAATGGCCGGTTATCTGGATATCAAAGTCAGCCTGATTAAAGACGGTGTGAAGAAATACGGTATTAAAAATCCCCTGTTCAAAAACAGCCCGTTAACACCGACTTACAGTGACTTCCTGATGTTTGAAGGGATTTCGGTGGATGAGCAGGGCAAACAACATTATCTGGATGTGCATGTTGCCTATCGTCAGGCCTGTCTCAATGCCATCGAATATCTGAAGAAATTCGGCTACACAGGTGAGCAGGCTTTATCGATTCTAGGTACCGCCCCGGTTCAGGGTCATATTAGCGGCGTAGTGGATATTCCGAATGCCTGTGCCACGTTGTGGATTCCGACAGAAATCTTCGATTTCAATATCAACCCGACGGCAGATGGCCCAACGCAATTTGTCACCCAGGGCTTTGATTTAAGTTCGACATCATAAAACGGGACATCACATTATGCCGATATATGACTACCGATGTGAGCAGTGTGGCGATTTCAGTGCACTGCGCAAAATGAGTGAAGCCGGTAATTCAATGGAATGTGTTGAATGTGGCGAGATGGCGGTGCGGATTATTTCTGCTCCCTATCTTGCGTTGATGGACCGAAACACGCGAGTGGCTAAAGAGCGTAATGAAAAGTCGGCACATGAGCCGAAACAGTTGCGACGTTCCAGCTGTGGCTGCTCAGGTACACACACTTGTAAAACCGATACCGCACAAAAAACCAAAGCTGCAGCTCAGGCCAAAAGCAATCCCAACGGCTTGCAGATGCAGACCAAGAAAACCGCAAGACCCTGGATGCTCGGACACTGAGCCCCCAAAACAAAACCGTTCGGAACAATGCTGTTCACTCTAATTTGTTAACAGGAGATATACGATGAGCTACTTTAGTCGACGAAAATTTTTAGGCAAAACCGGTGCACTGATTAGTGCAATGGTGGCGGCTGGGTTTATTACCAGTACGGCGATAGCGGCGGATTATCCGACTGCTGAAGTCAACACCACGGGGCTTTCAGTAACCGATGACACCGTGACGGTGGGTATTTTACATTCACTGACCGGCACTATGGCGATCAGTGAAACCGGTGCTCAGGAAGCGGAAAAGCTGGCTATCAAACAGATCAACGAGAGCGGCGGTATCCTCGGCCGTCAAATCAAGATCATTCAGGAAGATGGTGCCAGTGACTGGCCAACCTTTGCCGAAAAATCCAGAAAGTTACTGGTAAACGACAAGGTTGCAGCAGTTTTCGGTTGCTGGACATCGGCGTCACGTAAAGCCGCTTTACCGGTTTTCGAAAAAGAGAACGGTTTGTTGTATTACCCGACTTTCTATGAAGGTCTGGAACAATCCAAAAACGTGATCTACACCGGTCAGGAAGCCACTCAACAGATCCTTGCCGGTCTGGACTGGGTTGCTGAAGAGAAAGGTGCCAAAACATTCTATCTGATTGGCTCGGATTACATCTGGCCACGTACTTCAATGAAAATTGCCCGTATTCATATTGAAAAAGTACTGGGCGGTAAAGTGGTCGGTGAAGAATACAAGCCTCTTGGTGATACCCAGTTTGGTTCGGTTATCAACAAAATCCGTCTGAGAAAGCCTGACGTTATCTTCGCTGCCGTAGTGGGTGGCAGTAACGTGGCCTGGTTCAAACAATTGAATGCTGCCGGCATTACGTCTGATAAGCAGACGCTGCTGACGCTGTCGGTGACAGAAGATGAAGTGCTGGGTATCGGTGGTGAAAACCTGGAAGGTTTTTACTCAGTGATGAAGTACTTCCAAAGTCTGGATAACCCTAACAATGCTGAGTTTGTTAAAGCATTCAAGGAAATGCACGGTGAAGACAGTGTCATCGGTGACGTGACGCAGGCGGCTTACCTTGGTCCATGGTTATGGAAGGCAGCCGTTGAAAAAGCAGGAAGCTTTGATGTGGACAAAATCGTAGAAGCGTCCAGAACCGGTGAAATCGAGTTGGATACAGCACCTGAAGGGTACGTGAAACTGCATCCAAATCATCACTTGTGGAGTAAAACCCGTATCGGAAAATGGAATAAAGACGGTCAGGCAACAGTGGTTTATGAGTCTGAGCTGATTGAGCCAAATCCATTCCCAGAAGGTTACCAATAGATCGACATAAACGTTCACAACAGCAGGCTGGTCCCTGACCAGCCTGCCAGTTGAAAGAAAGGCGAAAGGTTCAACAACCTTTGATTCAATGGAAAATGTTTCGGAGTATCCGTTATGGGTGAGTATTCAGTTCAGGAATTGACTTCAATTCTAGCCATGCAGGGCTTTGCCGGGATCAGTCTGTTCAGTGTGCTACTGCTGATGGCACTGGGATTGGCAATTATTTTTGGACAAATGGGTGTTATTAATATGGCCCATGGCGAATTTATGGCGATGGGAGCCTATACAACTTACCTGCTTTCTGTAATGACTCAAACGTATTTTCCTGAGTTCATGAATTATTACTTTTTACTGGCCATCGTGGCTTCTTTTCTGGTAGCGGGATTATTTGGCTACCTCACAGAATTTGTACTGATAAGGCATCTTTATAAACGTCCTCTGGATACGTTACTGGCCACCTGGGGATTGAGTCTGATTATGCAGCAGTCATTCCGCTCTATTTTCGGTGCCCGTGAAGTGAGTCCCAGCTTACCGGACTGGTTGATGGGATCGTGGATGCCGACAGACACTATTTTTATCCCGATAAACGGTATGTTTGTTTTGGGATTGACAACCGTGGTGACCATCGGCGTATTTCTCTTGATGTATCGCTCCACCTGGGGACTGAATGTGCGGGCCACCACACAGAATCGTGTCATGAGTGGTGCCGTCGGGATCAATACCAAACAGGTTGACCGGCTGACGTTTGCACTGGGTTGCGGTATTGCCGGTATTGCCGGTGCGGCGTTTACCACAATTGCTTCCACCGGGCCGACATCCGGCTCTCTCTACATTGTTGATACGTTCATGGTTGTGGTTTTTGGTGGTGCAGCCAGTCTGTTTGGCACCATTGCATCCGCATTTACCATCGCACAGGCGCAATCTATTCTGGAGTTCTTTATCAGTGGTTCCATGGCGAAAGTATTCACCTTACTGGCCCTGGTCATCATCCTGATGATGCGTCCTGAAGGTTTGTTCTCAATCAAAGTTCGTAAGTAACGAGCAGGAGATAATCATGAATTTTGTCTATGAACGATTTTTGGGTGGAAAAAGCGGAGCTCTGGCCATTGGAATACTGGCCTTACTGATTCTGGTGATATTGCCTCTGGCACTGGATCTGTTCCGGCTGAACCTGGTCGGTAAATATCTGACCTATGCGTTTGCTGCGGTCAGTCTGGTTTTACTTTGGGGATATGGCGGTATTTTAAGTCTGGGGCAGGGGATTTTCTTTGGTCTGGGCGGGTATGCGATGGCCATGTTTCTCAAGCTGGAGGCCTCTGATCCGGAAAGCACCAGCATCCAGACGACACCGGGGATTCCCGACTTTATGGACTGGAACCAGCTATATGAACTGCCATGGTTCTGGGTACCCTTTGAAAGCTTTACCTTTACCTTGATCGCCATTCTGGTGGTGCCGGCGGTATTCGCGTTTATCATCGGATACTCCATGTTCAAACGTCGGGTAGGTGGGGTGTACTTTGCGATTATCACTCAGGTTATTGCCGTGATTCTGACGGTATTAATCGTTGGTCAGCAGGGGTATACAGGTGGTATCAATGGTATTACGGATCTAAGAACGCTCAACGGCTGGGATATCCGAACGGATGAAGCAAAATATCTGTTGTATTTCCTCAATGCGATTTTGCTGCTGGGTGTCATTATGCTGGGTAAATTCATCCTGACCAGCAAGTTCGGCCAATTGCTGCTGGCAATGAAAGATAAGGAAGATCGGGTGCGTTTCTCAGGGTATGACGTGTCCAATTTCAAAATTTTTATCTTCTGTATCTCGGCAGTGATTGCGGCTATCGGCGGAGCCATGTTTACTTTGCAGGTGGGCTTTATGTCACCGTCGTTTGTCGGCATTGTGCCGTCTATTGAAATGGTTATCTTTGCTGCTGTCGGTGGGCGCATGTCATTGATTGGTGTGGTCTACGGCACCCTGCTGGTCAATTATGGCAAAACGGCTTTTTCTGAAACGTTCCCTGAATTGTGGTTATTCCTGATGGGCGGATTGTTTATTGCCGTGGTCATGTTCTTCCCGAATGGACTGGCCGGCATCTGGAATAAATACGCGCCCAAAGTCCCTTTCCTTCGGCCTTTATTAGCTGGCTCGAAAAAAGCGGAGAGCAAAACCGAACCGGCCAAAATTGAATCCGAACCGACGACTGAGGGAGCCAAATAATGACTACCACAACTGATTTTTTGCTGGCAATTGAAGATTTGACGGTATCGTTTGATGGCTTCAAGGCCGTGGATGCACTAACCATGTATATCGATAAAAATGAACTGCGGGTGATTATCGGTCCCAACGGGGCCGGTAAGACCACCCTGCTGGATTTGATTTGCGGTAAAACCAAAGCCAGTTCCGGCTCAATTCAGTTCAAAAATGCCGAAATGACCAAACAGGCCGAACATCAAATTGTTCGTGCCGGTATCGGGCGTAAGTTCCAGACGCCTTCAATCTATGAAAACCTGACGGTGTATCAGAATTTGGAAGTGTCCTATCCCGAAGGCCGTGGCGTATTCGGCAGTCTGTTTTTCAAAACCACCGAGCAAGTCATTAATCGTGTGAACGAAGTAGCCAAAGAAATTCAGCTGGATAAATTTCTGGATACCGAAGCGGCCATTCTCAGTCATGGTCAGAAACAGTGGCTGGAAATTGGCATGCTCCTGATGCAAGACCCGGAATTATTGATGCTGGATGAGCCGGTCGCCGGCATGAGTGCCAAGGAGCGGGACGAAACGGCAGAATTGCTGAATCGAATCTGTGAAAATCGGGCGGTGATTGTGATTGAGCATGATATGGAGTTCGTCAAGAAAATCGCCCGTAAGGTCACGGTTTTGCATCAGGGGAAAATCCTGGCTGAAGGTCCGATGGACAAGGTTCAGGCGGATGAAAAGGTCATTGAAGTCTATCTTGGGCATTGATTATAAGCTGGGAGATTAACCATGTTTGAAGTAGAAAATTTGCAGGTGAGTTACGGTCAAAGCCAGGTTATTCATGACATCAGCTTTAAAGCCGAACAAAATGAAACGCTGGCCATTATGGGGCGTAATGGCATGGGTAAGACGACACTGTTTAAATCGCTGATGGGGATTCTGCCCAGCCAGTCTGACAAGGTCAGTATTGGAGGAGTAGAGGTCGGTAGTATGGAGAGTCACAGCCGGGTAGCAAACGGCATCGCTTATGTTCCACAGGGACGCATGATATTTCCGACACTGACCGTTCAGGAAAATATCGAAACCGGTTTACAGGTATCGAAAATGAAACATATTCCTGATGAGATCTTTGCGTTATTTCCGGTCCTGCACGACATGCGTCATCGTAAGGGCGGTAACCTGTCAGGTGGTCAGCAACAGCAATTGGCGATTGCCAGGGCCTTGGTGACCAATCCTAAAGTGTTGCTATTGGATGAACCGACGGAAGGCATTCAACCTTCAATCATCAAAGATATTGCCAAGGTGTTAAATGAAATTCGTAAAATGCGTGAAATTACCATTATTGTCTCCGAGCAGGTATTGAGTTTCACCATGGAAATCGCTGACCGTATTATCGTGATTGAAAAAGGTAAATTCATTCATGAAGATATGCGTGCCGACGTTGATGCCGACACGATAAAGAAATATTTGACGGTTTAAGACAAATGTTATTAGGGTCTGTTGATATTTCAGGTTTTACAACAAAGGCGACTATGAAAGATCAACAGATCCAGGCAGACAAATATGCTTATCAATGTCCAACATGAAGGAGAGTGTTGGCATGAATGTGCGCTCAGAAGCAGCTTTACCGTTAACCCGACAAATTGAAAAACCTGCAATTAATCAGTTGATGACTGGCTGGGATGCCAGCCTGAAACTGATATTTGATAGCCGCTCTGCTAAAACCATCCTGGCCCGTCGTCAGCATCATGGGCCGTTGGTGATTCAAAAAATTCTCTATCCCGAAGGTAACAATCCGGCACATGGTGTCATTATTCATCCTCCCGGTGGAGTGGCGGGTGGCGATAATCTGCAGTTAACAGTCGAAATGCAATCCGAATCATCTGCTCTTTTAACCACTCCGGGTGCAACAAAATGGTATAAATCAGCCGGTCGCCGAGCCAGTCAACATATTGACATGACGTTGAGCGAAGATAGTCAGCTGGAATGGTTGCCGCAGGAAAATATCGTGTTCGATGGCGCCGATGTGGCGTTAACAACCCGGATTCAACTGAGTGATAATGCTGTGTTTGCCGGATGGGAAGTGGTTTGTCTGGGTAGACAAGCCAGTGGCGAACGCTGGAATAGTGGACGTTTCCGCCAACAATTAACCATTAAACGTGATAACAAACTGATCTGGAATGAAACCGCATTGCTGAAACCCGATAGCGCCTTATTAACATCGATTGCCGGATTACGATCTCAGGTGGTATTTGGCAGTTTTGTGGTGGCTGCGAGTAACACGCCTGCTGAGATCCTGCAGCAATGTCAGCAGATTACCCTTGATTCGTCGGCAAAATATGGTGTGTCGGCGTTGCCAGACATTTTTACCGCACGTTATATCGGGCCGTGCGCCCAGGAAGCTAAAGTTTATTTTGAAAAATTATGGCACTGCTTGCGTCCCTGGTATGGCAAACGTGATGCTGTTCGTCCCCGTATCTGGTCGACCTAGAGAGATGAATAAGGTAATAAAGCAATGGAACTGACCCCTAGAGAAAAAGATAAATTACTGATTTTTACCGCGGCACTGTTAGCTGAAAGACGAAAAAACCGTGGTGTAAAACTGAATTATCCCGAAGCGGTTGCCTATATTTCTGCTGCGATTATGGAGGGGGCACGAGATGGCCGAACGGTTGCTGAACTGATGGATTTTGGCGCGACATTGCTGACACGGGATGACGTGATGGAGGGCATTGCGGAAATGCTGCCGGAAATACAAGTCGAAGCGACATTCCCTGATGGCACCAAACTGGTGACCGTGCATAACCCGATTATCTGAGGACACTGACAATGATTCCAGGTGAAATGCGAGTAAAAGCGGGCGATTTGCAGATGAATGTAGATCGTGATCGGGTCACAATCGATGTGTCTAACAGTGGCGACCGACCGGTACAGATTGGTTCTCACTATCATTTTTTTGAAGTCAATGATGCGTTGCAATTTGATCGGCAACTGGCTTATGGATTCCGTTTGAATATTGCGCCGGGTACCGCTGTCCGGTTTGAGCCGGGCCAGACCCGCACCATTGAATTGGTGGCGTTATCCGGTTTACGTCATGTTTACGGCTTTGCCGGCCGCGTTATGGGAGCCTTGTGATGAGTCTTAAAATTGATCGGCAAGCCTATGCCGAAATGTTTGGCCCCACGGTGGGCGATAAGGTCCGACTGGCCGATACCGAGTTATGGCTTGAAGTCGAGCAGGACCTCACTACCTATGGTGAAGAGGTCAAGTTTGGCGGTGGCAAGGTCATACGTGATGGCATGGGGCAATCCCAGCTGGTCGCCAGTGAAGTCGCCGATACCGTGATTACCAATGCACTGATTATTGATGCAGTGACGGGCATTATCAAAGCCGATGTGGCGATTAAAGACGGCCATATCTGGGCCATTGGCAAAGCCGGTAATCCGGATATTCAACCCAATGTCACCATCCCGATTGGTGCCGGTACCGAAATTATTGCCGGTGAAGGCATGATCCTCACGGCTGGCGGCATTGACAGTCATATTCACTGGATCTGCCCGCAACAGATTGAAGAAGCCTTAATGTCCGGCATTACCACCATGCTGGGTGGCGGCACCGGACCGGCAACCGGAACCTATGCCACCACCTGTACACCCGGACCCTGGCATATTCACCGGATGCTGGAAGCGGCTGAAGCCTTTCCAATGAATCTGGGCTTTTTCGGTAAAGGCAATGTGTCTCAGCCACAACCCGCCAGAGAACAGGTTGAAGCCGGTGTTATCGGTCTGAAATTACATGAAGACTGGGGCACCACACCTGCGGCCATTGATAACTGTTTGTCCGTAGCGGACGAGATGGATATTCAGGTGGCAATTCATACTGATACCCTTAATGAATCGGGCTTCGTCGAAACCACCCTGGCAGCCTTCAAAGGTCGCACCATTCATACTTTCCACACTGAAGGTGCCGGTGGCGGCCATGCACCGGATATTATCAAAGCCATTGGTTCTGCCAATGTATTGCCTTCATCAACCAATCCCACTCGACCATTTACCATCAATACCCTGGATGAACATCTGGATATGCTGATGGTGTGTCATCACCTGGATCCATCCATTGCTGAAGATGTGGCATTTGCCGAATCACGTATTCGCCGTGAAACCATTGCTGCAGAAGATATTCTGCATGACACCGGTGCGTTTGCGATGATGTCATCGGATTCTCAGGCGATGGGGCGGGTTGGCGAGGTGGTGATTCGTACCTGGCAAACGGCCCATAAAATGAAAGTCCAACGTGGCACACTCAAAGAGGATGCCGAACGCGCAGAGGGTGACTGCGATAACTTCCGGATTAAACGTTACATTGCCAAATACACCATTAATCCGGCGATAACCCATGGCATTTCGCATAAAGTCGGTTCCATTGAAGCCGGTAAATTTGCTGATTTAGTGTTATGGCGTCCGGCGTTTTTTGGCGTGAAACCGACCCTGATATTAAAAGGCGGCATGATTGCCGCAGCGGCGATGGGCGATCCTAATGCGTCTATCCCGACACCACAGCCCGTACATTACCGGCCTATGTTTGGCAGTTTTGGTAAAGCCTTAAAAAGCTCATTAACCTTTGTTTCTGAAGCCGCCTTATCGAATCCGGCTGTCAAAGCACTGGATTTACAAAAGCCACTGGTTGCAGTGAAAAACTGCCGGAATATCAGCAAAAAAGATATGGTATTCAACGATGCCACACCAAAAATCGAGGTCGATCCGGAAACCTATCAGGTACTGGCCGATGGTGAATTATTAATCTGTGAACCGGCAACTGAATTGCCGATGGCACAACGTTATTTTCTGTTTTGACAGCTTATATTCAAGGACAAAAATGTTATCGATTTCGACCAAGCTGGATCATATTCACACCGATACGGTGATAGATGATGTGGTCAGTCTCAGTTTTGATTTGCGGCAGAAAAGCCGTATTCGCGTGACCTTACAATCCGGTAAAGAAGCGGCGTTATATATGCAACGTGGCACTATCCTGCGGGGTGGGGATTTTCTGCAAGCTGATAGTGGTGAAATCATTGAAGTCATTGCTGCTGATCAGTCTGTGATGAAAGTGACTACTACCACCTCAAAGTCTTTAACCCGAGCCGCTTATCATTTGGGTAATCGTCATGTTCCTCTTGAAATTGGAGACGGCTGGCTGAAGCTGGAAACAGATTCAGTGCTGAAAGCAATGTTGCTGGGGTTAGACGTTCAGGTTGAAGAACTGCAAGCGCCATTTGAACCGGAATCCGGAGCCTATGCTGGCGGTGGCGGTCATCACCATCATCATGACGATGATCACTCACATACTCATAGCCATGAGCACGGTCACAGTCACTGAGATGAGTTCTGCATCTTTATCCCGTCTGTTACAACTTGCCAGCCCGATGCTACCGGTTGGTGCCTACAGTTATTCGCAGGGCCTGGAGTGGGCGATTGAAAGCGGTGATGTGACGGATATTGAATCGTCGAAACAGTGGATTGGTGATGTGCTGTCAATCTATTACGCCAACTTCGAACTGCCGGTTTTACTGAGGCTGTTCAAAGCCTGGCAGCAAATGGATGGCTTGCAAATTCAGTATTGGGATGAATATTATCAGGCAGGACGCGATAGCAGCGAAGCGCTCGCCGAAACCCGTCAAATGGCCTACTCGTTGTTAAGACTGCAACGGGATTTAGCCACATGGCCACCACAAATCGTCTTATTAACGGGCAGCTTGCAGCAACCCGCCTTTCCGACGATCTATGCCGTCACGGCGTTGTGCTGGGAAATTTCGCTTGAGGAAATGTTGCACGCCTATGCCTGGTCATTTCTGGAAAATCAGGTCAGTGCAGTGATGAAAACCGTGCCTTTAGGGCAGGTGGCCGGGCAACGTATTCTGTCAGAGTTAGCGATGACTTTGCCTGCTTTAGTCGATCAAGCCATACAATTGCCTGATGACGATATTCAGAATTTCTGTCCGGCACTGAGCATTGCTGGCTGTAAACATGAGACCCAGTATTCCCGTTTATTTCGTTCATGAAGAAGAGAAAGACAAAATGAAAGAACCTTTACGAGTTGGCATCGGTGGTCCGGTTGGTTCCGGTAAAACCGCCTTAACGTTGGCCTTATGCAAACGATTACGTGATAAATACAATATCGCCGTGGTCACCAATGATATTTACACCAAGGAAGATGCCGAGTTCTTAACCCGCAATGAAGCTTTGTCTGCGGACCGTATTATTGGTGTTGAGACTGGCGGTTGTCCGCATACAGCCATCCGTGAAGATGCATCGATGAATCTGGAAGCCGTGGCTCAACTCAGTAAACGTTTCGATCCGTTGGACATCGTGTTTGTCGAAAGCGGTGGCGATAACCTGGCTGCGACGTTCAGTCCGGAATTGTCGGATCTGACTATCTATGTGATTGATGTGTCTGCCGGTGAAAAGATACCCCGTAAAGGCGGCCCGGGCATTACCAAGTCGGATCTGCTGGTGATCAATAAAACCGATTTAGCGCCTTTGGTGGGTGCTTCGCTGGAAGTGATGGATCGTGATTCAAAACGTATGCGTGGCGAACGGCCCTTTGTTTTCAGCAACCTGAAACAGGAAGACGGTCTGGATGAGATTGTGGCGTTTATTGAAAAACAGGGATTAATGCTGAATTAACCATTAAATCAAGAGGGAAAAGAAATGAAAAAAATGATGTTAACGCTGTTGGGTTTTTTGGCTTTTCCAGCTATTGCGTTTGCCCATCCGGGACATGATATGGCCAATTTTTCCAGCGGATTCAGCCATCCGTTTACCGGAATTGATCATTTACTGGTGATGCTGGCAGTAGGCTATTGGGCCGGACAATCCATATCAGCAACACGTTGGCAGGTGCCAATGCTGTTTGTGTTGTTTATATTGGGCGGGGTGGCATTAGGTGCCATGATTCCGGGTCTGGCATTTGTTGAAGTGGCCATTGCGGTCAGTGTTCTGGCAATGGGGCTGGTGATTTTATTAAACACTTCCATCAGCAGCATGTGGCAACTAGGGTTGACCACAGTGTTTGCGTTGCTACATGGCTTTGTTCATGGTCAGGAATTGGTTGCTGCAGGGAATGGCCTGATGGCGGTAACCGGTATGGTGTTGGCGACCATGATGCTGCTGAGTATGGGGGTCTATCTGGCAAGCTTTAAAGATCAACTTGGTATAGTGTTGCAACGTGGCTTTGCAGCGCTGTTGACGTTCAGTGGACTCTATTTGCTGGTGATGTAAAAAGCCAGAAACTCCGGTGGGGTTGCTGCAAATCCTCGCCAGACTTAGGTATGGAAAAATCAATACGTAATACTACGTAGATAAAAAATCGGTCGTCATACGTTATGATGCGATTGGGTAAGCTCTGTATCTCTCAATAATTGAGCGTGGGGATCCATCAAGCCTTGGGCTAAATTTATCGGGAAAATGCTTTGATGGAGTCATCAGAACATAACGCACCACAGCGTATTGTTAAAATCCGCCGTGATTACAATACCTGGGTGGCTAATGAAACGCTGGAAGACTATGCGCTGCGTTTCACACCACACTCGTTCAGGAAGTGGTCAATTTTCCGTGTCTCCAATACGGCATTGGGGGCCATTTCCTTTCTGGTTTTAGAGGTGATTGGCGGTGCTTTAGCCGTCAACTTCGGCTTTGTGAATGCTTTTTGGGCTATTCTGACGATTAGTCTGATTATTTTTCTGACCAGTTTGCCTATCAGCTATTATGCTGCGAAATATGGTCTGGATATGGACTTGCTGACCCGTGGTGCCGGGTTTGGCTATATCGGTTCGACTATCTCCTCGTTTGTTTACGCCACCTTTACCTTTATTCTGTTTGCGCTGGAAGCCGTGATCATGGCGTACGCCCTGAGCATGTATTTCGACTTGCCAATCTATATCTGGTATCTGATATCGGCGGTGGTAGTGATTCCACTGGTCACTCATGGGGTGACATTAATCAGCCGGATTCAGATGATCACTCAGCCGATATGGCTGTTTTTGATGGTGCTGCCCTTTATTTTTATCTTTGCCAAAGATCCGGATGCATTCAAAGGTTTGACGACATTTGCCGGTGGGTCGGGTTTTGATGGTGGATTTAACATTTACATGTTTGGCACGGCCATCGCCATCGGCATGGCATTGATTCCTCAGGTGGGTGAGCAGGTCGATTTTCTGCGATTTATGCCGGAAAAAACCAAAAACAACCGGCTTCGGTGGCATTTAGGCGTGATACTGGCGGGACCGGGCTGGATCTTCGTCGGTATGATCAAAATGTTTGCCGGCGTGTTGCTGGCCTATCTGGTGTTAATGGGAGCCAAATCCGTTGAAGAAGCCGTTAACCCTACCTACATGTATCATGTGGCCTTCAGCTATGTCTTTTCCAATGCCGATGTGTTGCTGGCGGTCACCGTATTTTTTGTGGTGCTGTCTCAAATCAAGATCAATATCACCAATGCCTATGCCGGCTCACTGGCCTGGTCCAATTTCTTTGCCCGTTTAACCCACAGCCATCCCGGTCGGGTGGTATGGTTATTATTTAATGTATTGATTGCCACCATGCTGATGCTGCTTGATGTGTTTCAGGCGCTGGAGCAGATATTGGGCTTGTATTCGAATATCGCGATTTCCTGGATCACGGCTGTGGTCGCCGATCTGGTGATCAATAAACCTCTGGGCTTAAGCCCTAAAGGGGTTGAATTCCGCCGGGCCTATTTATATGACATCAATCCGGTCGGAGTGGGGGCTATGGCCATGGCTTCCCTGTTATCGGTTTTGGCATTTGTCGGTGTGTTTGGACTGGAAGCACAGTCCTTTTCATCCTTTATCGCGATGTTTACCGCATTAATCTGTTCCCCCCTGTTCGCCTGGTGGACCAAAGGCAAATATTATCTGGCGCGTCAGCCTTATAAATTTCATCCCGGCAAGACTAAAGAAACCTGCAGTATCTGTGAGCGTGAATATGAGATTGACGACATAGCTTATTGCCCTGCTTATCAGGGCGCGATTTGTTCATTGTGCTGTTGTCTGGATGCGCGCTGCAACGATGCCTGTAAGCCGCATGCCAAACTGGATTCACAATGGCAGGCTGCCATGACAAAGCTGTTGCCGAAGTCTTTATGGGGATATATCCAGAATGGTGTAGGCCATTACATCCTGTTGATGGGCATGACGGTGCTCTTGCTGGCCTCGATCTTTGGGCTGATTTACCTGCATATCTCTTTGACTCTGACCGAGAATGCCTCGCAGATTTTGCCGGAGATCCAGATTGGGTTTCTGAAAGCCTTTGCGGCATTGGTTCTGGTCAGCGGTATTATTGTCTGGTGGCTGATTCTTACATCGCAAAGCCGTAATGTGGCACAGCAGGAGTCCAACCATCAAACCAGTTTGCTGCAACGCGAAATCATGTTGCATGAACAGACTGATGCTGAATTGCAGCGAGC
Organism: Methylophaga sp. UBA2496; assembly: GCF_002341635.1. Lineage (NCBI taxonomy): Bacteria > Pseudomonadati > Pseudomonadota > Gammaproteobacteria > Thiotrichales > Piscirickettsiaceae > Methylophaga > Methylophaga sp. UBA2496. Next base: position 114,805 of record NZ_DDOK01000007.1, read on the forward strand.
CCGTCTGGTAGCCGAACAGGCCAATCAGGCCAAAAGTCGTTATATCACCGGAATCAGCCACGAATTGCGTACGCCGTTAAACAGCATTTTGGGCTATGCACAATTGATGGATAACAATACCGATGTGACGGCAGAGAATAAAAATGCCATTAAAGTCATTCTGCGTAGTGGAGAGCATTTGCTATCGCTGATTGAAGGCACACTGGATATTGCACGTATTGAAGGTGGAAAGCTGCAATTTGATGTCAAATCGCTGCGTTTTCCTGAATATATCCAGCAAATTATCAGCATGTTTGAGCTGCAGGCAATTAATAAAGGGCTGAAATTTGAGTATGAAATCAGCTCGGATTTGCCGCGTGTCGTGCGAGCTGATCACAAGCGTTTAAGTCAGATATTGATCAATATCATCGGTAATGCAGTGAAATATACCAGTGAAGGTTCAATTCATTTGCGGTTTAATCATGCCCGCGAATTTTTATCGATAGAGGTGGAAGATACCGGACCCGGTATCAGGCAGTCGGAACTGGATCATATTTTTGAGCCGTTTATACGCGGCAGCGCAGCGCAGGGAATTGGTGGCACTGGCCTGGGACTGACCATCAGCAAGTTGCTTACTGAGCTGATGGGCGGTGTTTTGCACGTTGAAAGTCAGGTGGGCAAAGGCACGACCTTTTTTGTCAGACTGTTTTTACCATCCGTTCGGGTTGAAGAGGATTTGCCGTTACTCAACACGCGCATGCCAGTGGGTTATAAGGGACCACGACGTAAATTGCTGGTGGTGGATAACGAACCAGTGGATCGTGAGTTGCTGTTAAATATCCTTGAGCCCTTGGGTTTCGAAGTCAAAGAGGCCGCATCCGGCGCGGAATGTTTACGCATTTATCCGGAATTTCAGCCGGAAATCATTTTTATGGATCTGGCGATGCCGGAAATGGATGGCTGGGAAACCTGTCATCTTATCCGTAATGTGCATAAGTCTGATGTCAAAATCGGCATTATTTCGGCCAATGCGTTTGATAAAAACCTGGAAAATTCTTCAGGTATTACCGATAAAGATTTCATTCTAAAGCCGGTCAATCTGTTTGAGCTTATTAACTGGATTGGTGAACGACTCAATTTACAATGGATAGAAAGCAAGGATGATCTGGTGATTGAAGACGCCACGATGGCGTATGTATTGCCTTCGCAAGCAGTGTTAAACGACTTATTAGAGATGATTAACATGGGATATCTGGTCGGTGTGCGTAAACTGATCAATGACATCGAGGAACAAGGTCTGGCGTGTAAACAGTTTGTGACGGACATACGCCAGATGTCTGACAGATTTCAATTAGGCACCCTGAAAACCTTTATAGAAGAGAAATTAGCTGATGTCTGAAAACCCGCTTAATGCCGTTGTGCTGGTGGTCGATGACACGCCCGATACGCTGGCATTATTACATGATGCTTTGGTGGAGTCTGGTTATACCGTATTGGTGGCTGACAATGGTGAATCGGCGCTGAAAATCAGCTTGGAAGCCACACCTGATATCGTGTTACTTGATGCACTGATGCCCGGTATGGATGGTTTTGAAGTCTGCCGGAATCTCAAAAAGGATCTGAACACCCGGCATATTCCAGTGATTTTTATGACGGGGCTAACCGAGTCTGAGCATGTGGTCGCTGGATTCTCCGCCGGGGGAATTGATTATGTGACCAAGCCGCTGAGTCCGGTGGAAGTCATTGCCCGGATCAATACCCACCTTAAGAATTCTCGATTAATCAATCAGACCCAAGGGGCGCTGGATGCCTTTGGTCAGGCCGCCATCGCTGTGTTACCCAACACCGGCAAGATCATCTGGCAAACACCGTTGGCGCGTCAATTGATTGAGAAATACATGAGCAGTGAAGATGAAACACTGATTCAGGATACGCCCAAAGCATTACAGGAATGGGTAATGCAATTGCATCAGGGGGGCGAGCGACGTTTACGTCCTCATATCGTACATAAACCCACCGGACGACTGATTTTTAATGCCGCCGATCTGCAAAGTGACGAACAGTGGCTGATTCTGTTACGTGAAGAATCCGAAACGGCTCAGATAGAAGCATTAAAAGCCGTCTTCAATCTGACCAACCGCGAGTCAGAAGTTCTGCACTGGGTCATCCTTGGCAAAACCGATAAAAGTATTGGTGAAATTCTCGGCACCAGTCCGCGCACCGTGAATAAACATATGGAACATGTGTTTACCAAACTTGGCGTTGAAACCCGCACTGCTGCGGCTTCACTGGCAGTGAATAAACTTCGCTCATTAAGTGGCAGTAACAATTTCGGCGCATCGGAATAGGGCAAGCGTAGCTTTATCCAGTCAAAAAATTGGCTAATAAATTTCGTGTATTACAACGGCGTGATCATGAAACAAAACTGAACAGGCGTTTAAAAGCCTTGGGGTATTTCAGGAGCACTCATGATTAAAGTCGGAACGGTTCAACAAATCTGGCGTTATCCGGTTAAAGGTATGGCAGGTGAAAGCCTGAGTCATTGTCATCTGGGTGATATGGGATTGCAGGGTGATCGGATATGGGCCCTGCGAGACGTTGCACGGCAGGAAATTCAAAGCTGTAAATTCAGACCGCAATTATTACGCTGTGTGGCGCGTTGCCGTCGTTCAGAGATGACCGGAGCTCATGACCAGGTAGATATTCAGTTTCCTGATGGTCGGGTAGTGGGGAGTGATGATCCGCAAATTCACAGCCTGTTGTCTGATTTGACCGGTCATGATTCGACACTGGAATCCCTGCGACCCTTGTCAGAACTGGACTTTTATCGGCGGCATAAAAAAGATGATCATACCTGGCTGGAAGAATTAAAAGCGACGTTTGATCGTGAAAAGGGGGAGCCCCTGCCCGATCTCGATTCGTTGCCACCTGCAGCAGTCGACTTTGTGTCGGTCCCGGGCACTTTTTTTCTGGTGACCCCGTTTCATTTGCTTACTACGGCTACACTGGCACATCTGCAAAAGTTAAACCCCGACGCGGATTGGGATATTCAACGTTTTCGGCCCAACCTGGTCATTGAAACCCTGCCGGGAATGGAAGGTCTGGTTGAACAGGCCTGGGTAGATAATACAATGCAAATCGGACAGGCAACCATTGAATGTAATGGCACCACACCACGTTGTGGCGCGGTGACCCGATCGCAGCAGTCACTGGAATCTGATACCAGTATTTTACGAACCATCGTACAAAAAGCCGATCAAAATCTGGGTATTTATGGTGCAATCAAACAAAGTGCGGTGATTCGTCTTGGCGATGAGGTTTTTTTGCAATCCCCCTGATGCTGATTCCCCGGCGCGAGTGCTTTATTCATTAAACGACTGTTGAGTCATCCCAAACGGCTGATGACAAATAAAGGAAATTTACCCAAAATTAGATTAATCTTGTGAGATACATTCTAATTTGATGTTGAAGGTTTAAATTGCAACGACTGGCATTATCCCTGCTTTTAAGCAGTATGCTTTATGGCTGCACCGGGTATCAGCCAAAGGATATCTTTGCGCAGTCCAAAGAGTGGATAGCAAAAACCACTGAAAGAGCGACGGCAAATTATGATGCAGAAATAGAAGCCCTGTTCGCTCAACCTTATATCGATCCACTTACAGATTATCTTAATCTTCACATTGAAGATGAGAGCCGGGCAGAAGCGCTTCGCAAAGTGAATGCAGAACGTAAAGATCGCTGCCAGAAAATTGCCGAAAATTATGCCACGCGCCCACTTACCCAGGAATCATTGACGCTTTATAAAGCCGGATACAATTATTCCTGCCCGAAAGATGTTGAAGCGTTTGCATTAAGATTGGCCAAAGCCAATGAATTAACGCAAAAAACCACTCAGGCTGAGCCCCCGCCACCTAATGAAAATGAGACAGTCGTGCTGGACGAAGCCATTGTTTCAAATGTCAATAAACAGCAATTAAATGATTGTTATTTGCTGACGAACATCAGCAATTTCCCTGAGGCCAAACAGGCATGCCTGTCGCCAGCGAATAAGGGAGATGTGCGTTCACAGTTAAATATGGCACTTATACATAAAGCCCTGGCGGAGTATACGCAGTCACGGCAATGGGCGGAAAAAGTAGAGCAACACTCTCCTCGGGCCCGTTATCTGCTCGGTGAACTCTATGCCTTGGGATTGGGGGTGAAGCAGAACGATCAAGCTGCTTTCAGTTGGTTTGAGAAAGCCGGACAGGATGATTATGCGGATGCTCAATATATGCTTGGTTTATTTTATGAGGCCGGTAAAGGCACTCAGCAGAATACTGAGCTGGCAACCAGTTGGTATCAGCGTGCAGCATTAAATAAACATGTTCCGGCAAAGCATTCGCTGGGAAGCCTGCTGGTGCAGCAAACGGCAAATCCGTCTAATGTTAAAAAAGGCGAAGCGTGGCTGATACAGGCTGCTCGTGCTGGATATGCAGACTCGTCATTATTAATGGGACGGCGGCTGCAGCAAAGCGGACTTACAGAAGATAAAGCCAAAGCCGTAGTCTGGTATGAAGTGGCCCAGCAACAGGGGGCAACTGAAGCAGAAAAACTCGCTGAAAACCTTCGCCCCCAGGTGAGTGCTAATGCCATTAATCTCGCCCGTCAGCAAATTCATCGTATTCTGGAAGGCCAGAATTAATGGGCTGTTTGTATAAAACGGCCGCTAACTGATGCTTCGCTCGCTATTAGTGGACTCTTCAAAAAAACTCATCCTGTGGATGTTGTTTATGCTGGTCATTCTGTTTATTGCCGGCATGTGGATTTTATCTTCACTGAATCTGAATTATTCGGAAGATACGATTGGCGAGGTTCGCCAGAAGCAGATTGAAGAGACTTTTTTCAATAATCTGAACCAAATTGTACAAACCCAAAGCACCTTAGAGCGTGACACCACCGATTTAGCACGTATTGGCAGTTTGTTTGCCGAGTTATTTGCCTCCCAGCGTAATTCACAGGTGTTCAATACAGAATTAAGTGTGATGTTACAGGCAAAGCTGAATGACTTTAAGAACACTTCCGCTGTGGGTATCTGGTTTTTACCCGAACACGTCAGTCAGGGTGCAAAGCCGATTTCACGCTATGCATTTCGTGATCAAACAGCCAGCATAGAAGTGTTAACGGAGTCGAACTCACAGCTTTTAAGTTTTGAGCAACAACACTGGTTCAACCTGACGGACATGGCGGCTGTAGAGGATGTTGATATCCAACGTGATGAAATCTATTGGACGCCCGCCTATTACAACGAAATAACAGACAGTGCCGTGTTAACGTTGATCAAACCTGTCTTGAACAGTCAACAGCAAGTTGTTGGTTATGCAACAACAGACTGGGAAGCAGATCAGATTGTTGATCTGGTGAGTCAGGTCAGTATCACCCCGAATACCTTTGCCTTATTAATCGATAAAAATAAACGCAAACTGTCCAGTTTGAGCAGATTGAATAATGAACGCTATGCTCAGAAAATCATCGATTCGGTAATGAGTCAGGAGTTTATTGAGCTGCAATTCAATAACGCTATTTCACGGCTTCAAACGAGTCAGCAAAAAGCACTTTTGCAAACCCATCAGTTTACGGTTGATGATAACGAATATGTACTCTATGCCGCGACCACGCCGGCACAGATGTTGTTTGCAGTGGGTGTTCCAAAAAATGAAATTGATGCGGTTATTGCACCGATGCGAGTTATTAATCAACGCATCCTGATTGCAACCAGTATTGTGATCTTGCTTTTGTCGGCTTATCTGGTTTACCGCATTGCATTGCTGATGCAGGAATTGCAGGCTTCCTATACAGACCAGCTGACAGGCTTGCCAAACCGGGCAAGATTATTATTGGATTTGGAGCATCAGCGTAAAAACACCTTAATACTGGTGAATATTGATCGATTCCGGGAGTTAAACAGTATCTTCGGTAATGATTGTGGTGATGCCGTATTGCAAAGCCTGACAGAGAGTATTGCTGCATTTTGTCGTGACTACAATCATGCCGATAACGCCAGACTTTATCGGTTATCCGGTGACGAATTTGTTCTGTTGGGTTTTGCATGGTCTAAGGAATTCCTCACCGGATTCCTGAGACAATTAAGTGACTTTCTGCAAGAACAGCACCTGCAATGGCAGGATCAGGATATCAGCATCACCGCAACCATAGGTGCTGCAAGTCAACATGATGCTGGGGCAATCAATGATAACTCACCTGATATCGTCATCAGTCATGCCACAGCGGCGTTAAAAATTGCCCGCCACACGTCACGACACTATGCGATTTATAACAGTAAGCAAGATGTTGAACGGGTGTATGAGCAAAACCTGTTCTGGGCCAGACAACTAAAACAGGCATTACAACAGGATCGTATTGTTCCCTGGTTTCAACCAATCATTGATAATCAAAATGGCCAAATAAGCAAATATGAATGCCTGATCAGAATGATTGACCCCGATAACGAAGTGATTAGTCCGGGTGTTTTTTTGCCAGTGGCCAGTAAATTACGACTGGATAGCCTGCTCACCCGGGTAATGGTGGAAAAGTCATTTCAGAAATTTGCCAAGCTCAACTACGAATTCTCCATCAATCTGTCCTATCGTGATTTACTGGATACGGAACTCATACAGTTTATTTTCGAGAAGCTCAAAACCTATCACGTTGGTGAACGATTGATTTTTGAAATCCTTGAGTCCGATGGGATCGATAACTACAACGAAGTCCGTCAGTTTATTGATAAGGCGAAAAGCTTTGGCTGCAAAATTGCCATTGATGATTTTGGCAGCGGCTACTCCAACTTCGAGCACCTGCTCCGTTTAAATGTGGATTTGATTAAAATCGACGGCAGCCTGATAAAAAACCTTAATGAAGATCAATCGGCTATCGTTGTGACCCGAGGTGTAGTGCAGTTTGCCCGTAGCCTTGGCATCAAAACCGTCGCGGAATTTGTTCACTGTGAAGCCGTACAAAATCAGGTTCAGGCGTTGGGTATCGACTTTTCTCAAGGGGCGTATTTCAGTATGCCTCAAGCAGAGTTGGTCGATAATGAAACGGTTTAGAGAACCACTTCCAGATAGTTAAAGGTAAGTTTATCGTTATTATTAAAAGCGGCATAAGCTGCATCGTGCTCATTAAGAGCATAGCACTGGATCGTGCGCTGATTTTTTTCACCGTAAACTGCAAGCATATACTCAGCCAATAGGGTTTTGACGACCATGCCGCCTTTTTCCTCTGAACAAATCAATGTCGAATCAATTTTTCGCAGCGTTACATTTTGCTGTTCTATAGAGGACATTGATTTGAAATAGGCTTCTTTGATACACCAGGTTTGATAGAAATATAACGCTGGATTTGCATGTTGGTGAAATAATTCCAGTTCATCTGGAGACATAAATAATTCAGCCATTGCAGCCATGTTGTTCCGCGGGACAATTTTTTCAATATCTACGCCAATGGCGGAATTTGAGATGGTGACCACCACTCTGTCATGACTATGGGAAAGACTTAAATAAGTGGTAACGGGAAGGTTATGAATGACGGGAAATTTACCGGCCTTTTCTTCAATATTCCAATAATCCACGGGCTGGTTATACGCATTGGATAACGCATAACGTATCAGCCATCGGCTCAATAAATATTGTCGTTGTTTGAATGTAGATTTGATTAATTTAAAGCGTTTGTATTCAGATATCGATAACAAACGTTTGCATGTCTGTTCTTGTTGTACTGACGATTCCTCAACTCTGGCGAACCAAAGTTGAGGGAATTCGGATGACTTATTCGGCAATTCTGACCACTTCACCTTGCAGAGCGACACCAGCCATAATGGCACCTGCATGACATTCATATTCGGTTTCACTGCTGACCGTATTTTTTTTGTAATAGCTGTTGATATTGATGACCGCGTTACCACCCTCGGCTTTCACTCTGTCCTGCAATGAAAGCATTGCGCTGAGCAATACCCATTCACAAGCCGCTTCATCAGACTTACCGAACGCGTTGGTTTTTTTATTGCTGACAAATTTGCCAAACGATTTTTCTATTTCCGGGTGTGGCTGATTGCCAAAATAAAAACGAATATTGGGATCGAGTTTTTCTTTAAAATCTGCCGAGTTCATTGCTGCTTCGATTGACAGCATATGTTGTGTATCCCGACTGTGAGCCTGAGTAGAAAAAATAAGAACAGATGCGGTTAATAAAATTAACAGGTGTTTCACAATGTTACCTCCATGTAGATAGTACGAAAGCGGCAAGTATAGGCGAGTCGGGTTGGGTGCTCAATGGCAGATTAGACTTGCATAAACACCTTGGCAAAGTAAAATCCCTCGTTCGATGATTTAAACTAAAAGAGCCGAGATGGATCTTGGAGCCCTGAAAATGACAGTTAATGAGTGTATGCAGTGGTAAGCCTTAATCTGGAAACCTGGTCAGCATTGGCTCCGGGACTGGATACTAAAGCGTCATGGCAAGCATGGTTTGATAGCTCATCAGATGATGGCCCTGCAGAAACTTCTCCGGCTTTAAAACAGATACCGGCTTTGCTGCGTCGGCGTTTTACCACGCTGGGTAAATATGCCGCAGCCTCCACGTTGAATGTGTTGGCAGAAAACCAATCTATGCCGGGTATTTTTGCGTCACGGCATGGTGATACCGGTTTAACGTTGTCGTTACTTGAAGAAATCGCCAGGGATCAGCCGATTTCACCCACAGGTTTCAGTTTAGCCGTGCATAACGCGGTGGCCGGAATCATTTCCATTGCCCGCAAAGATAAATCACCGATAACGGCCATTTCAGCAATGAATGGTCTGCTATTGCAAACCTTGTTTGAGGCTGCCGCACAACTTGAGAGACATGAGCGTGTTTTCTGTGTTGTTTATGATATTCCGTTACCCGCCCTGTATCAGCCCTATGAGCTGAGTGTGCCATTTCCACTGGCATTAGCCTTCGTGGTGAGTCGTTCTGATGATGCTAAGGCAAATTTAACTTTACAGCCAACGACACAAGCGTGTTCTGAGCTCAGTACTTATCAGGAGATATTTCAATTCATCAAGGTATTGATGGATGAAAAAGGCAGCCTGATGATGAACGTTAATCAGGCAAATTGGCACTTGGCGGTGGATGCCAGACAATGACAGCATTTCTTGACCGCAGCTGGCGTTTATTTGCCACAGCATTAAGTTTCTTTTTATTTGGGCTGGGCAGCGTATTTATTTCATTGCTGTTGGCGCCGATTCTGATGGTATTGCCGGGTACATCGGTGCAAAAGCAGCGTCGCGGTAAGGCATGTATTCATCATGTATTTCGATGTTATATCGGCTTAATGAAGCTGCTTGGGGTGCTCAGTTATCAGGTGCATGGTCGCGATAAGCTCCAGGGCGCTAAATTGATACTGGCCAATCATCCGTCTTTAATTGATGTGATTTTTCTGATTTCGCTGGTGCCCAATGCCAACTGTGTCGTAAAAAAGGCCTTGTTACGCAACCCGTTTACATACGGTCCCGTTAAAGCTGCGGGTTATATTCTCAATGATGATTCAGTTGATGTGGTCATTGAAGCCGCCCAGCAGGCTTTTGACAGAGGGGATGCACTGATTATTTTCCCTGAAGGTACCCGTTCCAAACCCGGACAACGACTCAGCCTGAAACGCGGTGCTGCCAACGTGGCCGTTCGTACAAAAGTGGATGTGACACCGGTCATCATTGATTGTCAGCCCCTGACATTGACTAAAGGTGAGCCGTGGTATCGCATCCCTCAACAACGGCCACATTTTGTTATCAGGATCGAGCCGCCTATGCCGATAGCAACCTATATAGATAATGTGAAACCTGCCATGGCAGCCAGAAATCTGACAGCCGATTTAACCGGTTTTTTTAATAAGGAAATTGGATTACATGAGTGATCTTAATCGTGAAATAAAACAAATGATTATCGACAGTCTTGATCTTGAAGATATTGAACTGGAAGACATTGAAGATGATGCCCCGCTGTTTGTAGATGGCTTGGGATTAGACTCTATTGATGCCTTAGAAATTGGCCTGGCCTTACAGAAGCAATACGGCATCAAGTTAAAAGCCGATTCCGAAGAAACCCGCCAATATTTTGCCAGTGTTAATGCGTTAGCCAAGCTGGTTGAATCCCACCGAACTAAATAAGTGAACGCCATGAAGAGTCAGGAAGAAATCTACAACAAGATAGTGGCCGTATTTGAAGAGTTGTTTGAGATTGATGCTAACGATATCTCGCCTGAATCCAATCTATATGAGGATTTGGATATTGATAGTATTGATGCGGTTGATCTGGTGATCGAACTGCGAAAAATGACCAGGAAAAAAATTCAGCCAGATGATTTTAAAGCCGTCAGAACTGTGCAGGACATCGTTGAACAGGTTGAGAAGTTGCTCCATTCGGCTTAATGAACTCAATGGTAAAAGCCAGTTTAATACTCTTATCTATTCTGTATCCCTTTATTGTTTATTGGGGGATACAGCATGATGCCTATGGTTGGTTACTCACGATGCTGGCAGGCTTGCTGGTATTGCGTTGGATAACAGCTTCATCCGCTCAGGAACGCTATTTTTTGTGTCTGGCCGTTATTGTTATTGGTGCTGTCGTGTGGTGGCTGGGTGAAAAAAATGGCCTGAAACTCTATCCCGTCATTATCAACTTGAGCCTGTTATTTCTGTTTGCCTCAAGCCTGCTCACGGAGATGAGTGTTGTCGAAAGACTGGCGAGAATTCGTGAACCGGAGTTGCCAGAGAAGGCCGTTCTTTATACCCGCAAGGTCACGCAGATATGGTGCCTGTTCTTTGCCTTCAATGCCACGCTGGCATTGATAACCGTGCTACTGGCAGATGATGCTTTATGGCTTTGGTATAACGGTGTGGTGGCATATTTTCTGATCGGTGGCCTGATGCTGGGCGAATGGCTGGTCAGACAACGGGTAAAAGCGGCTTAACATGCCAGTATTAACACCCTTATCAACATGGTGGCAGCGTTCGGCAGAGAGTCTGGTAGCGCTATCCGGCAACCAGCAAATCAATGCAATGGCATTTGAGCAGCGTGTTGTCAGCTGGGTGGCCGTATTGGAGAACCAGGGGGGACAACGTTGGGCGGTGTTTCATCACGATGCAGCTGAATGTCTGGCCATTATCTGTGCGTTATGGCAGCTTGGCAGAACAGCCTGTCTGACCGGGGATAACTTACCTGACACAGTGGTACGACTCACCACAGAGGTTGATGGTTTTATCGGTGAGTTTGATATTGATTCGGTACTTCCGCAGGCTGAAAGTGCAGCGATTAAGCAGCAAATAAATTGGCAGATCATTGCTGCAGATCATCCGGCTATTGAAGTCTATACCTCAGGCACTACTGGCTTGCCCAAAGCCATCAGTAAGACGATGCAGCAACTTGAAGATGAACTTGCAGCGTTGGATGTACTGATGCCGGAATCACCCGCTGCCATCGTAGCCACCACGGTTTCCCATCAGCATTTATATGGACTGACCTTTCGTCTGTTCAGACCATTCTGTTATCAGCAGGCGTTCACAGCCCGGCTGAGCCAGTATCCGGAAGATTTAATTGCGCTGGTTGAGCAGCATTCCAGTTTCAGTTTAGTTTCCAGCCCCTCGCATTTGGGACGGATGAATCGTCTTCAGGATTGGCACTTGGTTCAGCCGAAATGCAGTGAGGTCTTTTCGTCAACAGCGCCGCTTAGTTTGGACAATAGTCTCAATGTTGCAGGTTTGCTGCAGGCGCCTGTCACTGAAATTTATGGCAGTTCTGAGACTGGCGCATTGGCATGGCGTCGCCAGCAATCTGATGATGAATCCTCTTTGTGGCAGCCGTTGGCTCATGTTGAATTGAGCAAAGCGAATGACGGGAGTTTAAACGTGTTGTTCTGCCATGATGCTACACAAGTCAACCTTGCCGATCAGGTCGAGTTTTCCCCGCAGGGTCATTTTAGCCTGCAAGGCAGAAAAGATCAGATAGTGAAGGTGGAAGGTAAGCGAGTGTCGCTCAATGAAATGAATGCGCTGTTACAAGCTTCACGCCTGGTTGAACAAGCTCAAGTTTTAACCCTGGCGCGTCATAGAATAGAAATGGCCGCTGTGATTGTGCTCAGCGATGCCGGAAATGCGTTGCTGCATGAGGTCGGCAGAAAACCATTGATTACTACGTTGAAAAAACAGTTAAGCAGACATTTTGAAGCGGTGGTCATTCCCAGACGGTGGCGTTTTGTACAAGCCATGCCGATCAACTCGCAGGGCAAATTGCCAAAGCACCATTTAGTTGAACTGTTTGCCAAACCCGCGGTGAAATGGCCTGAGATCCTCAGCGTGAAAAACCAGGAGGACGAAATCATCTTAAATTGCTGTTTGCCGGAACAGTTGATCTACTTCGACGGGCACTTTGCACAACAGCCGATTTTACCCGGGGTAGTTCAGGTACATTGGGCGGAGTTCTACGGCAGAAAATATTTTCAGGTGCAGGGAAAATTCAAACAACTCGAAGCGTTAAAGTTTCAATTATTACTACTGCCGGCTCAACGGGTTTCCATCAGCCTGCGTTATGACACTGAAAAGCAAAAACTGTTTTTCAGTTATCAATCCGAAGCGGGCACTCACTCTAGCGGCAGAATCTGTTATGAATAATGCAACAACATCCCAGGCGTTTAAACCTGCCATATTGATACCCGTCTATAACCATGAACATGCGATTGGTGAAATTCTCGAAGCTATCCTGGTGTTTAGGTATCCCATCCTGCTGGTGGACGATGGCAGTGACGCTGCCTGTGAACAGACATTAATTCAACTGCAGCAAAATTATTCAGATGACGTTTCCTTAATACGCCTGCCACAGAATGGCGGTAAAGGCGCTGCAGTAAAGGCCGGTCTGATCTGGCTGAATCAGCAAGGTTGCACTCATGCTTTGCAAGTAGATGCAGATGGGCAGCATGATCTGGAGGATGTTGAATTATTCATGAACACGGCTGAACAGTTCCCACAGGCATTGGTGACAGGCTATCCGGAATACGATGCCTCCGTGCCAAAACTGCGTTTTTACAGTCGTTATCTGACCCATATCTGGATTTGGATTAATACGCTGTCGCTGCAGGTCAAGGATAGTATGTGCGGCTATCGGGTTTATCCTGTTGCGCCACTGGTTCAGTTATTGGCTGAACAAAAATGTGGAAATCGAATGGAGTTTGACCCGGAAATCATGGTGCGCTGGGTCTGGGAAAAAGGTGTGGTAAAAAACCTGCCTACGAAAGTGCATTACCCGATTGATGGTGTGTCGCATTTTAATCTGTGGAAAGATAATGTGCTCATTACCGGCATGCATACGCGCCTGTTTTTTGGCATGTTGTGGCGTTTACCGCGGCTTTTATGGCAAAAATGCCATGACTAAGCGTCATCATTGGTCCCGGATCAGCGAGTCAGGCACTGTGTTCGGTATGAAGCTGCTTTTGTTGATCTATCGATTGCTGGGGCGATGGGGCTTTCGGGTCGTTCTGTTTCCGGTGATAGCCTATTACTATCTCCGAAATCAGCCTGCCAGGCAGGCTTCACAGCAATATCTGTCGCGTGTTCAATCCTGTTTACAGGCACAAAAATCACTATCGTCGTTCAAACATTTTCTGATGTTCGGGGAAACGCTGCTCGACAAGTTTCTGGTGTGGATGGGGCAAATCACCCTGAATGATGTGCAATTTCAAACTGACGGTTTATTTGAGCAGGCGATTGAGAACAAACAGGGCGGCATTATCATCGTCTCGCATCTGGGCAATACTGAAGTCTGTAATGCGTTGGCACGGCAACAACCGGATTTGAAATTAACCTTGCTGGTCTATACCCGGCATGCTGAAAAATTTAATTCGTTGATGCAGAAGGTGAATCAACAAGCGCAGGTTGAGATGTATCAAGTCACCGAAATGTCGCCGGCTTTTGCCATGTTGATGTCTGAACGAGTTGAGGCCGGGGAGTTTCTGGTGATAGCGGGCGATCGCACGCCGGTCACCGGGGAGCAGCGGGTTTCCGAAGTGGATTTTCTGGGGGCTTCAGCACCAATGCCTCAGGGTGGATTTATTCTTGCAGGCTTGCTTGGCTGTCCGGTGTTTTTGATGTTCTGCCTGAAACATCCGGATGGTTATCATATTTATCTTGAGCAATTTGCCGAAAAATTAAGCTGGTCGCGTCGTGAGCGGCAGTTAAAGCTTGATAATGTGGTGCAGCAATATGCGAAGTGTTTACAGCATTATTGTCTTAAAGCTCCGCTACAGTGGTTCAATTTTTATCCATTCTGGTCAGCCGAAATAGACAGCAACAGGAAATCTGAATGAGACAAGCTGAAGTGTTAATTGAAGTGCCCTTTCATGATGTTGATGTGATGCGGATTGTCTGGCACGGGCACTATGTGAAGTACTTTGAAATAGCCCGCTGCGCTTTATTGGATGCCATTGACTATAACTATCCGCAGATGCATGAATCAGGCTTTGGCTGGCCGGTTATCGATTTACGCGTGCGTTATGCGCAGCCTTTGCGCTTTCAGCAGAAGATCCGGGTGATTGCCAGATTAACCGAATGGGAAAACCGCTTGAAAATTGATTATCTGATTGAAGATGCCCAGACCGGTCAACGTTTAACAAAGGGCTATACCGTTCAGGTGGCCGTTGATATGCAAACGGAAGAAATGTTGTTTGTCTCGCCGGATATTTTATTTCAAAAGCTGGGGTTGCAACCATGAAACGCTGGTTAATACTGCTGTGGTTTGTCATATCACCGGTTCATGCCGAATTGTCCTATGAATTGCTCACGCAGTTAACCGAGTCGCCAGAGCGGTTGCAGGGCGAATTCAAACAGGAAAAGTATCTGGCAGAATTTGATATCACACTGCTTTCCAGCGGGGTTTTTAACTATCAACGCAATGAATTCATTCGCTGGCAGACCTTAACACCAATTGAAAATGAATTGATCATGAAGCCAGACAGTATCACCAGCAGTCAGGGTGGTGATGATTTGATCTCACTGAAAGCCGATCACGATCCTGCGACGAAAGTTCTCACGGAAATCTTCTTTGCCGTGTTAACGGCCGACTGGTATGCCTTATCTGATTATTTCTTTGCTAATGGCGATTATCAGAATAATCGCGACTGGCAGGTCAAACTAACGCCCAGAAAGCCAACCCTCAAACAAGCCATCAATCAGGTGGAATTATCAGGCGATACATTGATGCGTAAAGTGGTTTTACATGAAAAAAACGGGGATATCACCCGGATTGATTTCCTGAATCTGCAACAATGATTTATCGTCTACTGGCGTCGAAAGTTGCCGCTATCGTCTGGGGTTTGCTGGTGATAACGCTGCTGTGTCTGGCGTGGACAAAACAACCCGCTATTGATACCAGCATGATGAGTTTGCTGCCGGAATCGCAGCAACAGCCGCTGGTTCGGGAAGCTTCGGCTCAAATGGGACAACGTTTTGCAGAGCGCTTGATTATCCTGATTTCCGGGCAGGACAAACAGCAATTGCAACAAGCCACGCAAACCATTGCAGAGCGCTATCAGCAGATCCCGGAAGTCGACTCTGTTGTGTGGCAGATAGATGATCAGCAAATTGAACAATCTCAGCACGCTTCAGATGCCTACCGTTATGTATTACTAACTGAAAAGATGCGACTAGCGTTGCAGAATAATACGGAGGCTGTTGCTAAACGTGCTTTGAGCATGATTTACAGCCCGATGCAAATGGGCGGGCAAAACCTGAAAGCCGATCCGTTTGGTTTATCATCAGCCTGGCGTAGCGCCCAGTCACCTCTGATAAATATTGAAATGGATGAGCAAGGCTATTTACGCCTCCCCGGAGATAACGGTTTTACCAACCTGTTAATCATTCAGCTTAAGGGTGATGCCTTTTCGATCAACGTTCAGCAGGCGGTGTTATCTGTTTTCGACGAATTGACCACTCGCTTTAGTGAGCAGGATATAGAGCTGCTGCCTTCGGGGTTGCTGGTGCATGCTGACGCCGGTGCTCGTCAGGCTGAAAAAGAAATCTCGACTATCGGGCTGGGGTCATTGGCAGGCATTCTTATCCTAATGTTGTGGGTGTTCCGCCGTGTGCGGCTGGTCACTGTTTTATTACTGCCGATTGTAGTGGGCTGTGCGGTAGCAACAGCTGTCGTTATGCTGGTTTTTGAACGGGTACATATTGTGACTTTTGCTTTTGGTGCCGGGCTGATTGGGGTGGCAATTGACTACGCGTTACATTTTATCTGTGAAAGACAACGCCACCAGCTGGTGTTGCCACGCATCATGCCAGGACTTTTTTTAGGACTGTTTTCCAGTGTGCTGGCTTATGCTGCCATCGCCATGACGCCTTTTCCGGGCCTAAGACAAATGGCAGTATTTTCTGCTGTTGGACTCATCGCGGCATGGCTGACAGTCGTCATCGCGTTGCCCAGGCTGACCCAAAATGACCCTCTCAAAGAGTTGAGTGCAGCCAAACGATTGCAACAGTGGCAAGCAGCCTGCCCGGCGCTTGCTAAAAATAATGGGTTCAAGTATGGGCTCGCGATACTCACCATAATGGCAATCGCCATTATCTGGACAGGGAAAACGGAAGATGACATCCGTTTGCTGCAAACCTCTCCTGCCCATTTGCTGGAGCAGGAAACCCGAATTCAGACGCGTCTGGGCTTGAATAGCAGCACACAATTTTTATTGATTCCCTGCGATCAATTGGAGCAGTGCCTGCAACAGGAAGAAGCCATTCGTCCCTGGCTGAGTCAGCTGGTTGATAACGGCAATTTGGTTCAGTTCAGCTTATTGGCCGATCGCCTGCCTTCTTTGAAAAGACAAGAAAGCAATGCCTATTTGGTGGAAACGCTTTATAACGCTGAATTAAAAAAGCTATTTACGACGCTGAATCTGACGGATGCCGCTGCGACCCAAGCAATGGAGATGATGCAGTATGGGTTGGCCAATCGATTGACAGCAGAACAGCTTCCAAACAACGGATTAGGTGGCATATTAAGTTCGCAGATCATTCATACAGATCACAATGGCCTTGCCACGATGGTCAGTCTTACCGCGAGCCAGCCCAGGCAGTTAGCACAACAGTTAAGTTTAAAAAAGCATTTCCCGGAGCTGGTACTGGTCGATCAGGTTGAGGCCATTTCCAGCTTGATGGCCGATTATCGTCAGCAGATTATGATCTGGATTGCATTGGCTTACCTGTTGCTGTTTGTGATTTTGTTTTCCCGATATAAACTAGCCGCCTGGCGAATCATCATGCCGCCGATGTTGGCATCATTATTCACGCTCAGCATCCTGATGCTGTGCCTTCCCGGAATTAATTTATTTCATATCATGGCGTTGATCCTGGTGCTTGGGATTGGGCTGGATATGGGGATTTTTCTGACAGAAACACAGCAGGCCGCCAATACCTGGCTGGCGGTGACTCTGTCGGTGATAACCAGTTTATTGGCGTTTGGTCTGCTTTCACTCAGCCAAACGCCTGTGTTGCAGCATTTTGGGCTGACCGTGTTTTTGGGGTTGGCGATGATTTGGATATTAACGACGTTATTACGTCAGCCTTCTCAGGGAGTTGAATAAGTGGCTACACAAAAAGGGATTTTCGATGTCATTGTGATTGGCGCAGGACCTTCGGGAGCAGTCGCCTCGGCATTGCTGAATAAACGGGGCTATAACGTTCTGGTGCTGGAACGATCACATTTTCCCCGTTTTTCAATAGGAGAAAGTCTGTTGCCACAAAGCATGGCATTCCTCGAACAGGCTGATATGCTCGAAGCCGTTCAGGCTGCAGGTTTTCAGTTCAAAGACGGTGCTGCATTCAGTTGCGGCGAGCGTTATGAATTTTTTAATTTTAACGAAAAATTTTCCGAAGGCTGGGGCACTACCTTTCAGGTACAGCGCGATATTTTTGATAAAGTGCTGGCGGACGAAGCGGCCAGACAAGGTGTTGATATTCGTTATGGTCAGTCAGTCACCCGGTTTGACTATGACGAAAATCTTGGTGTGGCGGCAGTTGAGGTAGTGGATGAAGCCGGACTCACTCAGCAGTTTCACGCTAAATTTGTGCTTGATGGCAGTGGGTATGGTCGCGTATTACCCAAACTGCTTAATCTGGAGAAAGCGGCCAATTTTGAACCCAGAACCTCGTTATTTACCCATGTAGAAGATGCCATCAGCGATCCGGACTACGATCGCAATAAAATTCTGATCACTGTGCATCCTCAGCATCGTGATGTCTGGTACTGGCTGATTCCATTCAGCAATGCCCGATCCTCGGTTGGAGTGGTGGCCTCAAAAACATTTATCGATGCGCTACCAGGAACGGATGAAGAGAAGTTAAAACAGTTGATTGCTGAGTCCGGCTGGATGAGCGATTTACTGGCATCGGCTACTTTTGATACACGAATAGGGTCAATGACCGGTTATGCCTGCGATGTGACGCAAATGTACGGGCCGGGCTATGCGTTGCTGGGCAATGCCGGTGAGTTTTTAGACCCGGTGTTTTCATCGGGCGTGACCATCGCGTTTAAATCTGCCAGTCTGGCGGTTGATGTATTGAGCCAGCAATTGCAGGGCGGTACACCTGATTGGCAGCAACAGTTTGTCAGGCCTTTACAACACGGGGTGAACACATTCCGGGAATTCGTTGAAGGCTGGTATGACGGCCGTTTACAGGATGTCATTTTTACCACACAGAAAAATGATCCGGTAAAACGTATGATTAGTTCAATTCTGGCTGGCTATGCCTGGGATATCAAAAATCCGTTTGTAAAAGATTCCAAGCGTTTGACGGCGTTAGCAGAGCTATGCCGAAATATATAATTGTCTTTTTACTGTTAAGCGCTGCTTTTATTAGCGGTTGCAGCCTGAATCCCTTCAGATGGAATACGCATCAGGACTTGTTTTTGCTATCACCTGCAACCGGACCGGAGTCAATTTTGTTGCAGCAGAAATTGACGTTTGTTGCCGGTGGCAAACAGCAGCAATTTCTGCTGGTAACGGATATCAAAGCGGAAAAGTTTAAGGTGCTGGTATTGATGCCTACCGGTATGACAGTACTGAAAATGTCTTATGATGGCGCGGAATTTCTGCAACAGAATATGACGGATATCACCATCCCGGCAGAACAGATCATGGCGGTGATGCAGTTTGCCTTATGGCCCGAAGCGGCGTTGATGAATCGTTATTCCGCTCCTGATGGCTGGCTTTTGGCGCTGGATAACACCTCTCGTCAGTTATCAGAAAACAACCGTTTAAAGCTGGATGTTCAATATAAAGAAGACAGTGTGTTGATTAAAAATATTCAGGATCATTACCTGGTGGTAATACAATCGCTTGATACGGGGGCGTTGTGAAGCAAAACGACGTGTTCCTTAATACAGTTGGTTTGTTATGCGCCGCTGGCAACAGTGCTGACTCGCTGAAACAAAACCTGTTGTCGGATGCGAACTTTCTCACCCTCGACGATTCTTTTGGTGCGACGCCATTGCCGCTGGGGATTTGTCATGATGACCTGCCGGTTAACCCATTAACATCGTCTCGCTGGCAAAGTCGCAATAACCAGTTCGCCTTAGCGGCTTATCTGCAAATAAAATCACAGGTTGAAGAGGCTGTTGCGCGTTTTGGTTCTGATCGCGTTGGCATTGTGATTGGCACCAGCACTTCCGGAATTGCCGATGCTGAACCGGCAATCAGAAGCGCTGTTGAGTCCGGCAATTTGCCAGACAAATATCACTACAATATCCAGGAGATGGGCAATCCGGCGCAGTTTATTGCTGAGCTAACGGGTGTCAAAGGACCGGTTTACGCGATTTCTACCGCCTGCTCTTCAGGAGCAAAGGCGCTTGCAAGCGGCAAAAGGCTGATCACCGCAGGCGTTTGTGATGTCGTTATAGCGGGTGGCGTTGATACCTTATGCCGACTCACTGTTCAGGGCTTTTCTGCATTAGAAGCTGTTAGCACCGAAGTATGTAATCCATTCAGTAAAAACCGTAACGGCATCAATATTGGTGAAGCAGCCGCGTTGTTTGTGCTTTCCAGACAGCGGCAAGGTGTGATTTTGCGAGGCATTGGTGAAAGCAGCGATGCCCACCATATTTCGGCGCCTGAACCTAATGGCGAAGGGGCGGCAAGCTGCATGAGACTGGCGATGGAAGATGCCGGGCTTGAGGCTAAACACATTGATTATATAAATTTGCATGGCACTGCCACGACGTTAAATGATCAGATGGAATCGATTGCGGTCAATCAGCTATTCGGCAATAACGTGTTATGCAGCTCCACTAAACCTTTCATCGGCCATACCTTAGGGGCTGCTGGTGCCATTGAGGCGGCTATTTGTTGGCTGATGCTGGCAGATGAGCAAGGGAGTGCCCCAATACATCGTTGGGATGGCGAGCCTGATCCGACGATTCCTAATTTGAATTTAGTCACAGCAAATCAACCCGCTAAATTTTATAAATACGTATTGAGCAATTCATTTGCCTTTGGCGGTAATAATATTGCGTTGATTCTGGAACGCGCACCATGATGGAACCATATCAGGTGGCCGATCTGGTGCCACATTCAGGCAGCATGTCATTATTAACGAGAGTGACGGCTTACGGTGAACAATGGCTGGAAGCCGAAGTGGATATTAACTTGCAAAGCATGTTTGTCGAAGAAAAGGGTGTGCCCGCCTGGATTGGTGTGGAATATTTAGCCCAGGCCATTGCGGCTTATGCCGGTTTACAACAAAGACAACAATCGCAACCGCCCAAGTTAGGTTTTCTGCTGGGTACTCGACGTTACCAGAGCAACACCGATTGGTTTGCCATGGGCCAAACCCTGTCAATCCGGGTGGAGTGTGAAATGCAGGCTGAAAATGGGCTGCATGTTTTCCGTGGCCAATTGCGTGGAGATCAGATTGCTGCATCGGCGAATCTTAATGTATACCAACCTGACGATGCCAGTCAGTTTTTAGAGGAAGCTATTCGATGAGTGAAACCATTTTAGTCACCGGGTCGAGCCGAGGGATCGGTAAAGCGATAGCGCTGCGTCTCGCCAGACAAGGTTACGATATCGTGCTGCATTGTCGAAGCAACAGAGCACAAGCTGATGCCGTCGCCGCCGAAATAACTGCACTGGGACGTCAGGTTCGGGTATTGCAATTTGATATTGCCGATCGCGAACAAACCGCGTCAATCCTGGAACAGGATGTCGAACAGCATGGTGCTTATTATGGTGTGGTGTGTAATGCCGGCATTGCCAGAGATAACGCTTTTCCAGCGATACCCGGTGATGAATGGGACCTGGTGATCAGAACCAATCTGGATGGTTTTTATAATGTGTTGCAGCCGATTATCATGCCCATGATTCGCCGCAGAAAACCTGGCAGAATCGTCACCTTATCATCAGTTTCCGGAGTGGTCGGAAATCGTGGTCAGGTCAATTACAGTGCGGCGAAAGCCGGTATTATCGGTGCAAGTAAAGCACTGGCCGTTGAGTTGGCCAAACGCAAAATAACCGTGAACTGTGTGGCGCCCGGATTGATTGATACGGAAATGACAGAAGATATTCATATGGAAGAAGCGATGAAAATGATCCCTATGCAGAGGGTCGGCACGGTAGCTGAAGTCGCTGGAACAGTGAGCTTTTTGATGAGCGAAGAAGCGGCGTATATCACCCGACAGGTGATTTCGGTCAATGGCGGTATGTGTTAATGAAGCGGGTTGTAGTAACGGGCATGAGCGGTTTTTCCCCGATTGGCAATGACTGGTCTGCGATAAAAACGCGGCTACAAAATATGCAAACCGGTATTCAGCGTATTGATGCATGGGATAAATACACCGAGCTAAATACCCGATTAGGTGCGCCAGTTGAAAACTTTGTCATGCCTGCTCATTACAAACGTAAAGATTTACGCAGCATGGGCCGTGTCGCCCAGTTGGCCGTTCGTAGCACTGAATTGGCCTTTGAAGATGCTGGCTTGTTGAATGATGAGATCCTCAGCAGTGGGGAAGTGGGCGTGGCTTATGGTTCTTCTGCTGGTGATACCGATGCGATTGCGGATTTTGGCAACATGTTGCTGAACCATACCAGCGATGGCCTCAATGCCAACTCCTATATCAAAATGATGGCGCATACCGCGCCGGTTAATATTGGTATTTATTTTGGATTACGCGGCCGGGTTTTGACGACCTCAAGTGCCTGTACTTCTGGAAGCCAGGCCATAGGCTATGCCTATGAGGCCATTAAATATGGTCATCAGACCATTATGGTGGCGGGTGGATGTGAAGCCTTATGTGCTACTGAAGCCGCTGTGTTTGACACGTTGTACGCCACCAGTATTAAAAATGACACTCCCCATTTGAGTCCCCGGCCGTTTGATAAACAGCGAGATGGTCTGGTGATCGGTGAAGGTGGTTGCACCTTGATTCTTGAAGATCTGGAGCATGCCTTAGCACGCAATGCCTTTATATATGCTGAATTGGTCGGATTTGGCACCAACTCAGATGGCAGTCATGTCACACAACCTTCAGCCGTGACCATGGAAAAAGCCATGCGGTTAGCGCTCAGTTGTGCAAACGTAAACCCGGATGAAATTGGTTATATCAGTGCACATGGCACGGCAACCGATCGCGGTGACATTGCTGAGTCGTCAGCGACAGCCGCTGTTTTTGGAAATAATACGCCGATCAGCTCATTCAAAAGTTTTACTGGACATACGCTGGGTGCCTGTGGCGCTTTGGAGTCCTGGGTGGCGATTCAGATGATGCGTGAAAACTGGTTTCATGCCACGGCGAATCTGGATGAAGTTGATCCGGCATGTGGCGATCTGGATTACATCATGCACGAACCACGACATATCGAGACGGATGTGATTATGAGTAATAACTTTGCTTTTGGTGGAATCAATACCTCACTTATTTTTAAACGATGGAAATAACTTTTAACAACGTAAGGAAACAGAAAATGAATTTAAAACAATGGGTGATTGGCGCGTCTTTTCTGGCTTTCAGTGGATTGCTGCAAGCATTTGAAACCGATGAGCAACGTATTGCACATAAGCTCAACATTCTCGAATCAGGTAGTGTTGAACAGAAAGAGCAGATGCTGGAACGCCTGCAATGGTCGGGGCTTTCTGATCCATTACTGTTTGATGGTATGGAAAAAGATTTACTGGCCGCTCAAGAGAAGAAATATTTTGAGCGTGATGAGCTGGGTGTTTTGTCTTATAAAGTCAGAGCATTGGGCTATAGCGGTAACCCTAAATATCAGCCAACATTGCAATTACTGGCGAGTAAGGCTGAAAACGCCAAATTAAAACGTCATGCTTCCAAAGCCAAAACAGATCTGGTGCAATTCCAGGCTGTGCAAAATAAACTCGCTGCGGTAAAGATAACCGATACCGACTTACCGGCCGAAGTGATTAGCTATATCAAGTTATTAGAAACAAATGATGCTTACGCTCAAAGGCTTGCTGCCAGAGCGATTTTCCATGAGCAGCGAACCGAACAGGCATTATTGGACGTTGCAGCAGCCAAACTGCAAGCCATGTATATGGATCCCAGTCTTGATAAAGTGGCACAGGATTCTGCAGCATGGCTGAGTAAGGCATTAAAGCAAGCCACAGGCTATGAAATTTTATTGCAGAAAGTGGCCTCTGATACACCGCATAAGAAAATCAGAAAATACGCGAGTTAATACTGAACCTGTTTACGCATATCCATCAGGATTGTGCGTCTGCCAGTGCCAACTGTCGGCGCACATTCTGTTGATATCCAACTCGGCTTTCCAGTTCAACGTCTTGATGGCCAGTGAGGGATCCGCAACACAACGCGCCAGATCCTTGGCCCGGCGAGCCACCATTTCAAATGGAATTTTCTGACCAGAAACCTTCTCAAAAGCGGCAATTACTTCCAATACCGAATAGCCACGGCCTGTACCAATATTCAAGGTCAAAACGTCCGAGCTGTCGAGCGCTTTTATCAGTGCTTTGACATGAGCTTTTGCTAAATCGGCCACATGAATGTAATCACGCACTCCGGTGCCATCCCTTGTCTTATAATCATTTCCATAAATAAATAGCTTATCCCGCTTGCCTGTAGCTACTTGCGAAAGGCAGGGCATCAAGTTGGTCGACGTGGCATTGGAATGCTCGCCAATCAAACCGGAGAAATGGGCTCCTACCGGATTAAAATAGCGAAGCAGGGCAATAGACCAGGCCGGATCAGCACGATGCAGGTCAGTTAATATCTGTTCAATAATTAATTTAGAGCGGCCATAAGGATTGTTTGCCGCCAGCGGAAAATCCTCGCGGATCGGCTGGTTGGATATTTCGGCATAAACGGTGGCTGATGAGCTGAAAATAAGTGTTTTACAATCAAACTCAGCCATCACATTACACAGCGTAATCGTGCCACTGACGTTGTTATCGTAATACGACATCGGTTGTGAAACCGATTCATTTAAGGTCTTCAGACCGGCAAAGTGAATGACAGCGGCAATGTTATATTGGCGAAACACCGCTTCCAGCGTTTCACGATGGCGAATATCGCCCTGCACAAAGGTTATTTTCTGCTGAATAATGCTTTCAATACGGGGCAATACTTTGGCGGATGAGTTTGACAGATTATCCAGAACAACCAGCTTATAGCCACTGTTGGCCAGCTCAACACAGGTATGCGAGCCAATATAACCTGCACCACCGGTGACCAAAATCATCTTGTCATCCATAACGTGTTGCATCTGAATCATCTTGCTGAGTTTGTCGTTGATTGACGAACAACGAAGCCGTTAACCGAAATACAGGCGGAAGGCTGAAGTGGATTCGAACTGCATCAATTCGTTGACCAGTTCCTGAATTTTAGGCTCAGCATCAATAAATTTGCCCATATTACCGCCACCACGGGTGGAGTCATAAATGGCTTCGCCATCCAAATTGCCATTATGGAAAATCTTTATTTCTGCATATGACATATAAAGCGCCAGATCCCAAGTCCATTTAGCTACATAAGTGGCAGTCCATTCACAGCTTTCAGGCACGTTTCTCTCGGAGACGACTCGGTGCTGAATGCCACGGGAAGACAGTGTGGACTTAAATTCCTTTAGAAACCCTTCACGTGTATCGGTGTTTTCGATAATGCAAAGTTCAGCTGCCTGGGGGATTTCAGCAGGTTCCACTGTTTGTTTTATCGAACACCCTGTCAACGTCACTGAGGTGAGTAAAAGCCATCCAATGTGTTTAAACATTTTCGTTCCTTGAAATTGAGCTATCTGAAGAGTTACGCACTGAACCATGCGGTTATTGATGAGACGATTAAAATTCCAGCAATAAGCAGTGCCGCAGAATTATAGGAGGAAAATTTTATCGATGAAAGGATTTATTCCAGTTTCTATGGTCAGGTTTGCTGTGATATTTTGATTTTGAGTGGGAAGGTCGCAGCTCGATTCAGCCTGCCGGTTACGCTACCCGGCATTATTTATGTAAACTGGCTTATCTCCACTATTGAGATAAGCCATCGCTATGAAATCTGTCAAAGCCGTTCTCCGCCAATATCGCCTTTTGCTGATCTCCATAGTGAGTATCGTCGTGCTTTATACCCTTATCGGTTTCTTTTTGTTGCCCTGGCAGGCAGAAAAGCAACTGGTGAAGACCATGCAGCAACGACTTGGTGTGAATGCCAGTGTTGAACAGATTCAATTTAATCCCTATACCTTCGAAGCAACAATCCGTCAGCTGCAATTAAACACTGAGCAGGATGAACCGCTGGCAGCATGGGAAAAGCTTTATCTCAATCTGCAACCGTTGCAATTATTCAGGCTCACGCTGCGAATCGAGGATATCAGCCTGGCGAATACCGAATTGAATTTCCGGCGGTATACCAATACAGACAATACGTTAACCCGATTAGCCGATAAATGGGCGGCAACGGCGGAGCCGGAAAACGATGCCGAACGAGAAGAAGTCAGCGAGCAGGGTGATTCATTATTCACGCTGGAAATCGGGGCGTTCAACTACACTGATGGCAAAATTCTTTACCGGGATGAGGTTCCTAATGAGCCTTTTGAAACGGTCTTAAGTCCAATCAATATTCATCTTGAAAATTTCTCTACCGAGGCCGGACAAACCGCCAGCCAGGATCTGGTGATTGAACTGGAAAATAACGCCACGCTGACATTAGACGGAAATCTGAGCTTGTCACCGTTACAACTGGCAGGTCAGGTTAAGCTGCAAAATTTCAGCCTGCAAACACCCTATCGTTATCTGCAGGCGCAACTGCCATTTGAATTCAAAGAAGGTCGGCTGGATCTGCAACTGGCCTATGATATTGATATGGCGGGTGAAGCGGCAGAGGTTGATATCAGTGCGATTGATATCGATCTGGCAGACTTCAGCATTCATCCTTCCGAAGCTGCAGAGGCGATATTGCAGGCGGGAACGCTGACGGTCAGCAATGGACGTTATAGCTATCCGCAAAATCAACTGATATTGGATGAAGTTTCGGTGGTCGATTTCAAGCTGGCGGCGACCCGAGACAATGAGGGCGAACTTGACTGGTTGCAGCTAATCGCTGACCTGCCCGGACAAGATTCCGAATCTGCGACAGAGGAAACCGATCAGCCAGCCGCTGAACCGACGGGTTCACCGTTCACGCTGCAAATTGGACAGTTTAGTTACAGTAATGGCACATTCCGTTATCGTGATGAAAAGCCTGATGAAGCGTTTGAGACTGTGCTCAGTCCTATTGCCATTCAGCTAGAAAATTTTTCAACAGAGGCCGGACAAACTGCCGACATAGATCTACTGATCGAGTTGGAAAATGACGCCAAACTGGCGGTAAATGGTGGTTTGAGCTTGTCACCATTACAGTTGTCAGGTCAGGCGAGCCTGAATAATTTCAGCTTACAGATGCCCTATCGCTATGTTAAGGCAGAGATCCCCGTTGAACTGAATGGCGGCCGACTGGATCTGCAAGTGACTTACGATGTTGATTTGGCGGATGAAACGCCAAAAGTAAATCTCAGCGCCATTGACCTCGCATTGGCCGAACTCAGTATTCATCAGCCTGGAGAATCTGATGCGTTACTCAAAGGTGGCACGCTAGCTATCACAAATAGCAATTACGCCTATCCGGAAAATCAGCTCAGCATGGAAAACATAGCCTTGGATGATTTCAAGCTGGCAGCAAGCCGAAACAAAGAAGGCGAACTCAACTGGGTGCAATTAATGGATTCATTGCCAAAAGCCGATCAAGACGAACCTGAGCAAACTAATCAGCCGCCCTTGCAGCTGGATATTGCCAATATTGAAATCAATAACACTGCCCTGGCTGTGGAAGACCAAATGCCAGCTACGCCTGCCAATCTGGCTTTGATGTTGTCTGCCAGTATGCAGGACTTCAGTCTCGCAGAAGATCAACAGATGCCATTTACCAGTAATATCGGTCTGCAATCCGGCGGCGATATTGAGGTTAGCGGCGATTTACAGCTATTTCCTGCTGTGTCGGTGAATGCCGAGGCGAATGTAAATCAGTTATCTCTGGTGCCTCTCCAGGCCTATTTAAGTGAATACGCCCATATTGACATTCTGGATGGCAAAATTGACGTAATCGCCAGTTTGATTAGCGATCAACAAGAACCCTTCGCCTTACAAGGCGATCTCACACTTGCAGATCTGCAACTGGATAACCAGAAACTCAATGAAAAGCTGCTTAGCCTCGACAGTTTATCCGTTAATAAAGTGGACTTTTCACTTGCAGAGCAACGCGTGGCCATCTCAGAAGTCATTGTTGATGCCTTATACAGTCGGGTATTAATCAACGAAAACGGTGACACCAATCTGGCGTTGCTGATAAAAGAGCAATCGGCAAGTGAAAATGCTGAAGCCAATACGGCAAAATCAGATGACGCAAACGGCTATGACATTTCACTGGGTCGGGTGAAGATTAATAATGCCAGTTCGCAGTTTACCGATCAGAACCTGCCCATTGTTTTTGATGCCAATATGCAGAAACTCAATGGCGAAATCAGTGGCTTTTCTTCCAGCTCGAAGCAACCTGTCAATATTGAGTTGGAAGGCCAGGTGGACGAATTTGGTCTGGTTGAAATCAATGGTGCACTGAATCCGTTGAATGTGACCGGACAGACCAATATCACGCTGGCGTTCAGCAATCTGGATTTACCCTCGATGACGCCCTATACCGTTAAGTTTGCCGGACGGGAGATCGCCGACGGTAAAGCGGATATCGATCTTAGCTATGAAATTGTGGAAAGCGACCTATCGGCATCCAATAACATTGTCATCCGTGATATTCGGTTAGGGGAACGAGTGGAATCACCCGATGCCATGGATTTGCCTTTGGATCTGGCCGTTTCATTACTCAAAAACAGTGAAGGCGTAATCGAACTCAACATCCCCGTCAGTGGTGATATAAATGACCCTGAGTTTGCCATCGGGCCGGTGATTCGGGGGGCTATTGGTAACGCCATTAGAAATATTGTCACCGCACCTTTCCGGTTCCTCGGCAGTTTGATTGGCAGTGATGATGATCCCATTGATTCGATTCGCTTTCGTGCCGGACGCAGTGATATTGCCCCACCTGAACAGGAAAAGCTGCTCAAATTGGTTGATGCCTTATCGCAGCGCCCACAACTGGCCTTACAAATACCTGCGCCATTTGATGAAACCGCGGATAAACAGGCACTGCAAGAAACAGCAGTTGAGCAACGTATTGAGAGTCTGATGAGTGAAGCAAGCTCAGATGATCAGCGTGAAACACAACGTCAAAAAATACTGGAACAACTCTATACCGCGGCAGGCTTAAGTCCCGATCTGCAAACCATCCAGCAGCAAATGACCAACATCGACGAAGAACAGTCTGAAGCCGAACTAGATGTGCTGGCCTATAACGCCGAACTCAAAAAACAGCTGATCGAAGCCGAATCGGTCTCGGATTCGCAGCTGCAAACCCTGGCCATGGAACGACAAAATGCCGTTTTTGAGTTCATCAAACAAAACGGCAAATTAAACGCTGACCAACTGCAAACCCAAGACAGCGTTTCCACTGAAACAGATGACGGTTGGTTGAAAATGAAATTTGATTTAGGAACCCTCTAACCGATTAGTTGAGTTAGCCTTTTGGCTGTGCGGTTAGATATAAACGCGAGGGAAAGCATGAAGCTGCAAGGGAAAATATCAAACTGGAATGATGATCGAGGCTTTGGTTTTGTCGAGCCCAATGGTGGTGGCGAGCGTGCTTTTGTCCATATTAAGGCCTTTAATCCACCATCCCGAAGACCAGTGAATGGCGAAGTCATTATCTATGAATTAGCTCGCGATAATGACAATCGTTATAAAGCTGAAAACATCCAATTTGCTCGTGACGTCCACAAGTCAAAAAAACGAGAAAAAGTAAAAAGCCAAAGAGACTTTGGTAGTGTCTTTACGATTATCTTTTTCATTGGACTGTTGATAGCCGTCTTCAGTGGGAAGTTGCCTTTAGTTATTGTCGGTATGTATCTACTCATGAGCCTGATTGCGTTTATCGCTTACGCGATGGATAAATCTGCGGCTCAAAATGGCCAATGGAGAATCCAAGAAAGCACCTTGCACTTACTTTCTCTAATAGGTGGTTGGCCAGGAGCCTATATCGCTCAGAAGAAATTACGCCATAAATCGATTAAGAAAGCGTTTATAAATGTTTATTGGGTAACTGTACTGTTGAATCTAGCTGGTTTGTTTTGGCTTCATACAGAGAAAGGGGCAAACTTCATGAATAATGTGGTTTTTCCATTATTTAATGGCTAATAAGCCAATCAAGTTGGCTGATCCTTTGATCGCTTTTGTTTTGGAGGAAGTTGCAACGGATGTTGGAATTTATAAAAGAAGAAAAAAGACTTATTCTCTCCTACAGCGGTGATCTTAGACCATCTAACTGGATATATTCAGAGCTAGAAGAAGGTAATGATGTGAGGCTGAGAAGAACGTTTACACTCACAAAAAATGAGTTGCAGTCTGAGGAAGATTCAAATGATAAAGGAGCCCCTGTACTATTCGAAATAGGTTCAAAAAGTGGACAATACTATTGCTTATCAAAAGCAGTGATGGGAATCGAACATAATCTCTATATCCATGAGGCAATTGAACTCACATCTAAGACATTCATTGCAGAGCGGAATATTTCTATTTTTTCCAGATTGGATAATCTTGTGGATGGAGATATTCGAATTGGTGGCGAAGACGATACATCAATACCTGAAACCGCTTTTTCGAAATTATTACAGAATTTCCCAAATTCATATGAACTAACAAGATATGCATATGCACGTGTTGGTGCCGTAATTTCATCTTACCTTACTCTAAAAGAGGACTATGAAGAAAAGTACCAAAATTACATGAATCGAAGAGCAAGCATAGAAGGTACGAATACCTATCAATTGGTCGCCATTGCTGAGATTGAAAAATATAGGCTTCTACTCGCTAAGCTAAAAGACATGCTTGCAGCGGAATCATCTTATTCTGAAGCCCAGTGGCAAGAAGAAATATTGCAAATTATCCTTCTGCTGTATCCAAAATATATACATGTATTCAAAGAAGCGCCCGTGCGCGATACCTATAATAATAAAAACAGAAGTATTGATCTTTTACTTGTAGATTCGGCTGGCAATACAGATATCATTGAAATTAAGAAACCATTTGATAAGTGTATCGTGACAGACCGCACATACCGGGACAACTACATTCCTCTTCGCGAACTATCTGGCACAGTAATGCAGTTAGAGAAATACATATACTATCTGAACAAATGTGGCAGAACAGGAGAAGAGAAACTAACATCGCACTTTCGGGAGAAATTGGAAGCGGGATTTTCCATTAGGATAACAAATCCTGGAGGAATAATAATTATGGGACGAGAGACCGGCTTATCATCGGCCCAGCGTCAAGATTTCGAGGTCATAAAGCGGAAATATAAAAATGTCATCGACATCATCACCTATGATGATCTATTGGCACGTATAGAATCAACATTAAAGCATTGGTCTGGGGATATTTAGGATCTAACCCAATTTTATATAACTAACAGGTAGATGAGTATGCAAAGAATTGGAATTCTTTTATTGATAACTTCGCTTATGGGATGTGCGGCTACTAGTAACCCACAAACTACTAAAAGCTATGTAATTAACAAGGAAGCACAGCATCATATTGGGGAAGTTACTGCTGACAGTAGGTTAGTTAAATTTAGTCTGAAAAGGCAAGGAGATATAGACCGACAAGTGACGATTAATATTGATTCGTTTCCTTACAGTGGTAAGTTTGATTTATGTAAAGAGACTGGGATTTATCAGCATCTTGTTTCGGTAACAACTAATCCCGATAAAAAACACATCCCAATTTACAGCACGAAAAAAGTAAATTGTGATTCGTGGATCCATGTACAACATTTGAAAAATGATTCTTTCATGTTTTCCTATGAAATCAAACTATTACGTGGATTCAATATTAAGCAAGTGCAAGGCTTTGATCTATATCAAGAAAATATGACGCATTTAATTCAACGTAATGTTGTGCTCAAACCTGACGAAAGTTATCCGCCTATAACAAAATCAGTTAATGGGATTTTAGTTGAATCAACAACGATTGATTTTTCATTTTAGTGAAAATCAATCGAGTATTGTCCGATGAATCGGAATAAAGTTTTTTGTGGCTGTCAGACAATGAACATATGGCGTTAAGGTTGATTAGTTGAGCGAATTATCTAACAAACACTTGTTCATGAACTGGTCGCTCCAAACTGGCCGAAAATGCGGACGTTAGACAGTATGAACAATTTTTCCTCTGATGTGTTTGAAGGATTTGATGTAACTGAAGATGAAGTGACTCACTTTAGAAATAATCATGTAGGGTTTTGTGGTGTTGATATGAATCGGCTAAGTCAATTCTTATTGATTCAACTCACCTCAATTAGTAAGCATGGAACTCACGACTCTTTTCTGATTACGGATGTTATACAAGAGTTGGAAGGTGTCGGTCGTGGTTGCAAACAGCGAGTTGACCAATTCAAACATATG
Organism: Methylophaga sp. UBA2496; assembly: GCF_002341635.1. Taxonomy (NCBI): domain Bacteria; kingdom Pseudomonadati; phylum Pseudomonadota; class Gammaproteobacteria; order Thiotrichales; family Piscirickettsiaceae; genus Methylophaga; species Methylophaga sp. UBA2496. The sequence continues at coordinate 146,894 of NZ_DDOK01000007.1, forward strand.
CCGCTTAAAGGATTGTTCAAAGCACATTTTTCTGGTGCACAATTCTTGGTTAGAAATCTGGTAAATCACTGGGGGTTAGAATTTGAAAATAGCCCCAAATTTAATTCTCTTTGCTCTTACGTGATAGAGGAAGAACAAAAAAATCCATCAAAATTTGGCTGGCAAGGCCGGCTTGCCCACGAAATGGTAATAAGCGGATACAAGGAAAGAGCAAGGCAGAATAAACTTACCGGAGAATGGATTATTTTTGCAAAGCATAAAAATTTAAACTATTACCTTTGCATTTCTAGGCATTCAAAATCGAATCGAGGAGATCAGGAGATTTATGACTTTCTCAAGTTGTTATGTGAGCATGAGTATCCATTTCTACTATCCGACTCAGCTATTTAACTCTGGCTCAAAAGGAACGCGCCTACAGCGCGCGGCATTGCTCCAAGTTAAGTCTAATCTCAATGGATGATTTGGAAAGAGATATCAAAGAATATGGAGGCATTCAGCCTCCTCATCTTGCATTTTATTCGCAGGCCATTCGTTTTAACGTTGAAGCAGCAATGGCTTCAATTGATTTTTTGGCAAGCTTTATTGAAATGACGAATGAAACTAAAGGAAACTACGAGAAGACTGAGGAGCTGCAAGATGAAATTCTCGATCAAATCCAAAATCTACTCATTCATGCTGGCGCGTTATCTCGGTATTTTTGGCCTCCTAAACCGGGAAAGCATCGCTTACATGAATACCGAGCGGAAACATTGAAGAAACATTATGGCCTTAGCGAAGATAGCGCTCTAAAGAGCCGTACGCTCAGAAACTTACTTGAACACTTTGAGGAAAACTTAGATAAATATCTTTGGAGTAAGCCAATTGTCGGGTATGTATTACCAGCGTATGTTGGTGGCCAAATAGAGAGTGAAGGTGTTCCTGCTCATTTATTTAGGGCTTTCTACATTGATGTTGGTGTTTTCGAAACTTTAGGTGTCCGTCATGAAATCCAGCCAATCGTAGATGAAGTCTGTTATTTATACGAAAGGTTCCACAATTCGCCAAACACATAATAATTCAATCAACTTCGCCTCTGCGGTGCAGGACGCAGCCATGTTATACCTTTACTTTGTAGAAACCTTATGAACGCATCACATGAAGTCTTATTCATAGTTCGTGACCAACAGCTATTTCGAATTAGAAATGGTAAAGAAAAACTGATGTGTATAGCTTATCCAGAGCTTGTAGATATTCTTGATGAGGGCAGTAAATCTAACTCCAAGGCCATTTATCACTTTCATATTCACTCAAAGACTAATCCCAATTATGTGAATGTTTCTCTTCCAGGGGATAAGTTGGCAACTAAAACAGCTTTGTCTAACCTCATGGGCAGCAAAATTCCATTTGCCAAATTCTTGGGCAATCAAAATGATTTTGATAATTTCTTAACGCAATCTTTTAATGAGTACTTTTCGAAAATCACAAATGATTAGAGCGGTCAGCTTGTTATATTTAGGGGCAATTTCTCGTTCCCATGCTCTGCGTGGGAATGGATCACGTAATTCCCACGGAGGACCGTGGGAACCAGAAAGATGCGGATATTAAATTACCTTATTTCAACGCGGCATAACCCGAACACTCATAAGTGATTCCAAGGGTTCTGGCCGTGACAGGTAATAGCCCTGAACATAATCCACGCCAATCTGACGCAGGATATTCAGTGTTGCAGCGTCTTCAACAAATTCGGCAATGGTCTTTAGACCCATGATATGGCCGATGTTGTTAATCGAAGCCACCATGGCTTGATCTATCCGATTGTTGGCGAGCTCTTGAATGAAAATACCGTCAATTTTCAAGTAGTCGACCGGTAATTGTTTCAGATAGCCGAATGAAGACAGGCCACTACCGAAATCATCCAGAGCAAACTGGCAGCCTAAGCCTTTCAGTTCGGTAATGAAGCGTGCGGCATTGGCTGGATCAGCGATGGCGGAGGTTTCGGTGATTTCAAAGCAAATATTATTTGCGGGTACTTTACGCTTCTCCAGTTGTTCCTGAATTAATTGCAGGATGTCTTCGCGACCAATCGAGGCACCGGATAAGTTAATCGAGCAAAATACGGGCTGTTGGTTCTGACGAAGTTGATCGCCCATCCATGACAGCGTATTGCGAATCACCCACTGGTCGATCTTGGGCATTAAACCAAATCGTTCAGCCGCTGGAATAAAGGCTCCAGGCGGAATGATTTCTCCTTTTGGACCTATCATTCGAGCCAGAATTTCATAATGCGGCATGGTGTTTTCGCTGTTTTCCAGCGGAACAATTGTCTGGAAATAAAGCCGGAAAAGGTCTTTATCGAGTGCTTCCTGTAACCGACTTGCCCATTGAATTTGGCCTTGGCGCTCTTGCGCCTCAATGTCATCCGGTTGGAACAGATGCACCCGGTTACGCCCACGATCTTTGGCTGCATAACAAGCGGCATCAGCATGACTTAACACTTCATCGAGGCTGCCACTTTCCTCGGTAATACTGACCAAACCGATACTAACGCCTACTGAAAACACTTGGCCTTCCCAGGAAAAACGAAAAGCGGTAACAGTTTTTCGTAATGCTTCGGCAATGTCCTGCCCTTTTTCAATTGGACAATGCGTCAGCAGAACCCCGAATTCATCACCACCCAGCCGAGCCAAAGTATCGCTTTGACGCAGTACGGGTTTTAATAGATTTGAAAGCTGCTTTAACAGAACATCACCGGCTCTATGTCCACAGGTATCGTTTACCAATTTGAACTGGTCTAAATCCAGATAGCAGAGCAGATGCTCGGCTTTATCATGATGGGCTTCATAGATCAGCGATTCCAAACGCTTTTCAAACTCACGTCGATTGATTAGGCCAGTTAGGGTGTCATGCACCGCTTGGAAGGTAAGCATCTTCTCTAAACGGCTGTTTTGAGTAATGTCTTGTAACGCCACAACCCAGCCTATGTTTTGCCGATTGGTATCCAACAAGGGTGCACAGTTGAGTTGGACTTCAAATTCTTCACCTTTTTTGTTTTTCAAAGCAAATAGACGCTTTTGGCTGGAGTTCGGTGATTTATCTGAGTACTGCTTACACAATGTCGTGATGTTAACTGGATCTGCTTCACTGTCCTCAATCAGAATAATCTCGTCAATCGGTTTACCGAAGGCTTGCTCGGATGTCTGCCCCAGCAGTTCACTGGCCATCGGGTTTAGGTAGACGATCTTATAAGCTGCATCACAGGTGACAACCGCTTCAGTAATAGCTTCCAGCGTCACTTGAGCCAGCTCAGAATGTCGATGCAGACGATCTTCCATCTTTTTTCTTTCACTGATATCCCTCAGCATGGCGCTGTATTGCACGCCCTCTTCGGTTGGGCTGGCCGTGGTGGTGACCTCCAGTGTGAAAGGCTCACTTTTACCGTTTCTGGCGATTATTTCATAAGGCCCCGACTGTTGGCTGCTGGCCAGAGTGACAAATAATTTTTCAGGCAGAATAGCCGAAAAGGTTTGTTTATTTTGTTCATGGAGCAACACTTCAGTGGGTTGTCCCACCAATTGGTGGGCAGGCAATCCGAACAGAATTTCAGCTCCTGGATTAGCGCTAGTCACAATCCCCTGACTGGAGAAGGTGATAACACCGTCACGCATATCGCGCACAATCAATCGGGTGCGGGTCACCATACGGTTCAGGTTCGCAATAACCCGATTGTATTGAGTTGCAATCTGTCCGACTTCGGTAAAGGGTTCAACTGGTACCCGCTGTTTCAGATCACCACTGCGCTCTTGGGTTTGCATAGCAGAAAGCAGATCAGTCAGTTCGGTTTTCGCGCCATGTTCTGACACATTCAGTCCCTGCTGCTCGGCTTCGATACTGACGCGCAAAGGTATGTAACGGTTCAGCAGAAAGAGGAAGGTGATTGTCAGCGGAAAAATAAACAAGGCACAGGCGACTATGCCAAGTAATTGCACTTGCAGTTGGTCAAAGCGGCTTAAGCCGGTATCAAGCAGTTGCAAATCTCCAAAAATAGCGACGGCCAGTGTGCCCCAGATTCCGGCGACCAAGTGGACTGGCACTGCCGAAATAGCATCATCCAGCTGCATACGGTGCATCTGTTTTTCTGCCAGAAACATAACCAGCGCGCCAAGGCTTCCAATCACCGCTGCTTGTGGTGTTGAAACGACATGACAACCTGCGGTAATGGCGACTAGTCCGGCCAAAGTGCCATTAATAGTAAGAGAGGTGGTTTGGCTATTATCCTGTTGCGTTTTGGACAACAGGATTGCAGTGATTCCCCCGGCAGCGGCTGCGATGATGGTGTTGACGATGATACCGGCAATGGCGGTAGTAAAAGCTAATGTACTGCCACCATTAAAGCCAATCCAACCGATCATAAAAAACAACATTCCCAATATCGCCAGCGGCAAATTACTACCTGGAATGTTTTGTACTTGGCCGCGAATGAAACGCCCAGTTCGAGGCCCGATAACAATTACAGCGGCCAATGCTACCCAGCCACCGACACTGTGTACCACGGTGCTGCCAGCAAAAACGGTGAAACCCATCGCCTCCAACCAGCCAGGAGATTCGTTGACGGCGCTGCTCCAGACCCAGTGACCAAACACCGGATAGAGCAGCAAACTGATCAAGGCCGTGATGATGATGTAAACCACAAAGCGACTGCGTTCAGCGATGGCACCGGAGACAATCGTTGCTGCTGTGGCACAAAAGGTTAACTGGAAAAAGAAAAAACTGGCGTGCCAGAATTCATCTCTGGAAAAATCGGCAAGAAACCAATGAGTATCAAGTGTCAGGCCTTCATGGGCGCCAAACATAATGCCAAAACCAAACAACCAGAAGAGCATGGCAGCAACGATCAAATCAAACGCATTTTTAAGTGCCACGTTAATCGCATTTTTACTGCGGGTAAGCCCCGACTCCAGACACAGGAAGCCACCCTGCATGATTAGCACCAGCATCGCTGCAATTAACAACCATAGTGTATCTAGTGCACTCATATCTGACATTGGCAGTCTCCGAAAATGAAGTCAGCACTCTATCGGTGCGAGCGCTTTGCTTTCGCTGTTGATAAAGCGCCATCCTGCGTCGTGTAGAGTGTCGTTAGGTTTTCAATGAGCAGTATTTATGCCAGTTCAGCTAGGGATAATTACCTTGAAAAAAGGAGAGATTTAGAAGATTGATTTTTACCAAGTAGGATGGATTAATCAGCTTGATACGGTTTCTAGTTTTCGGATTGATTTCTATGCCAAAACTTCATTTGAGGCGCTTGATATCACGATAGAAATTTTCGTGTGAACCTAAGGCCATTAATTCCAGAACTAAGGCACCATCATCAAAACTGTAGCCAAGTAGAGTAAGTTGTTTACTCATTTTAAATTTATATACTCTCAGAAAAGCCAAATCTCCTTTCTTTTGCTCGCCAAGGTTGGGGTTGGCCATAAGTTCTCTGACGGCCGAATCGAGCTCTTTTTTCTGGTTGGGCTTAAGTTTCTTTACAGCTTTTTTGAAGTTAGGGGTCTGTAAAACACGGGAGGCTTCAACCAAAATCATAGACCTCCAGTTTGCCAGCTTCTCGCTCTGCTTTGGCGATGATAGCCTGCTTAACAAACTCGTAAGGCAAATCGGGATTATCTTCCATCATTTCGCCGATTTTGGCCCAATGCTCAATTTGCTTGGGTGGAGTTCGGTTAAGCGCTTTGGCCATAATGGTGGCCTTTTCAATCAGTTCTTGATCCAATCGTATGCTGTTAGTAGCCATATATTTTTCCTCAATGCAGTTTTAGTGATTGTAGCAATACGCTACAATTGAGGCAATCCGCTACAGATTCCGATAGTTGACTCTTTGTTAACGAGAGAACTATTGAGAGTTAAAATAAAAGCCAACTTGGTTTGTTTAAACTATACAAAAAAAGGGCCAGAGAAAATTCTCTGGCCCTTTTTTGTTACGTGTGACTGAGGTGATGGTTTATTTAATAAACAACATTTCACGGTATTTCGGCAGAGGCCATAAATCATCAGCAACTTCCGCTTCCAAAGCATCAACGTGAGCGCGTACTTTCAACATTAAGCCACGAATATCATGGGCGCAGAAATTCATGTGCGCTTCAATCGACTCAAAGTCATGTTGTTTAATAGCGCTGGAAAGTTCGGCAACTGCTGCGATCATGGCATTGGTTTCATTGGCAATCGATAGGGCAATGGCGTTATCCATTTCAATACCCAGATCGGCCATGCCACTGTTAGCCATTGATAGCTCAGCCAGATATTGCGTAGCGGCCGGGTAAATCATGGTTTTAGCCATTTCGACCACCAGTTTGGCTTCAACTTCGATCGATAAAATATATTGTTCGGCATACACTTCATAGCGGCTTTCAAGTTCAGCGGCAGAAAATACTCCTGTTGATGAAAACAGCTGACGAATTGAGTCATCACGCAGGTATGGAAGTGCATCAGCGGTGGTTGGCAGGTTTTTCAGACCACATTCTTCAACCGCTTTTTTATGCCATTCTGCCGAATAACCATCGCCACCGAATACGACATTGCCATGTTCTTCCATCAGCGTTTTTAATACGGCCAAAACAGCAGTGGTACGGGAATCGGTTTTTGCCAGTTCAGCTTCCAGTTTTCCAGCTACCCACTCTAACGAGTCCGCCAGAATGGTGTTCATTGCGACTAATGGGCCAGATACGGATTGTGATGAACCCACGGCACGGAATTCAAAGCGGTTACCGGTAAAGGCAAACGGAGATGTCCGGTTACGGTCACCCGGATCCCGTTCAAATTTGAGGATTTGTGACAGACCCAGATCCATTTCACCACCTTGTTTCGAGGTGGCGATTTTGCCGTCTTTAATGTCCTGGAACACTTTTTCCAGCTGGTCACCCAGGTAAACAGACAAAATAGCTGGCGGTGCTTCATTGGCACCTAAACGGTGGTCATTTGATGCGGATGCAATAACCGCTCTCAGCAATGGCCCAAATTTATGTACACCACGAATCACCGCACCACAGAACAACAGGAAGTTGAGGTTATCGTGTGGTGTGCTGCCGGGATCCAGTAAGTTACCTTGTGTAGCATTCCCGACAGACCAGTTGACGTGTTTGCCGGAACCGTTGACGCCAGCGAATGGTTTTTCATGCAACAGGCACATAAAACCGTGTTTTTTTGCCGTGCTTTTCATCAACGTCATCATCAACTGCTGGTGGTCGGCAGCGATGTTGGCAGACTCGTAATACGGGGCAATTTCAAACTGGCCCGGAGCCACTTCGTTATGATGCGTTTTGGCAGGGATACCCAGACGATACAGCTGATCTTCAAAATCCTGCATGAAGATTTGTACTCGCTCTGGAATCGCACCAAAGTAATGATCATCAAATTGCTGACCTTTTGCTGGTGAAGCACCAAACAAGGTACGACCCGCTAACAATAAATCAGGGCGGGCATTAGCGAAATTGATATCGACCAAGAAGTATTCCTGCTCGGCACCACAGCTTGAACTTAAGGTAGCGACGTCGGTTTCGCCCATTAACTTCAGTACTTTCTGAGCGGCTTTATCCAAGGCGGCATTGGAGCGTAGTAACGGAATCTTCTTATCCAGCGCTTCACCGGTCCATGACATAAACACGCTTGGAATCATCAGCGTTGAACCATTTTCGGTATGCATGATGAACGCCGGGCTGGTTGGATCCCATGCGGTATAACCGCGTGCGGCATTGGTCATGCGCAGGCTACCGTTCGGGAATGATGAACCATCCGGTTCACCTTTAATCAATAAGCTGCCTGAGAATTCGGTAATCGCGTTCCCTTCAGAATTGGTCACAATAAAACCGTCATGTTTTTCAGCGGTGATATTGGTCATGGGATAGAAAATATGAGAAAAGAACTTCACGCCTTTGGATAAAGCCCAGTTCTTCATCGCTGCAGCGACAACATCGGCGACTGCCGGTGAGAGTGGTGCACCTGTTTGCACGGTTTGTTTAACCGCTTTAAATGCTGATTTATTCAATGCCTGTTCCATAGTGGCCAGGTTGAATACATCCGTTGCCCAAATCTTATCTAACGATTCAGGGGTTTTTACAGCGATCTTTTCGCGGTTGGTGATTTGTGAAATTGCTGCTAGGCGCGACTCATTTCCACTCATTTCAATATCCTTTATGCGGTGATTGTTAATTCATGTTTAAGTTTGTAAGAAGCTTAATTTCGTAAAGATTGATCATGAGTAGAGCGACGAAACAGAACACGACCATTAAGTTCTTTTGTCCAACCACAGTCATAAGCAATAAGCTGTCCAATTATCATAGAAAATGCAAAATTCAGCAAAACAAGCACAGACCTGTGTTACTGAGTTTATAAAGGGCTGACGGTGTGGCGGAGTCATGCTGGCTGCGAGCGAAGAAGGTGCGTGACGCACCAAAATGACGCATACAAATACAGCCAGATGCTCCAATAACTGACGCTGTTTCGCGGCGTATTTACATAGGCCGGTTTTTCCAGCCTGGTAAACGGACCTTAAGTATGAAGCAAACGCAACTTTTTGAGCATTTGAACAGGGATATTTCAAATATCGGAAATAATTCACGGTTTTTCCAGTGAATAAGGCGGATAAGTAGACATAACAGAAGATTCTTCTGGTCGTTGACGTTGTCTCTCTCGTTGTCTTTTGTCAGGCTTTTGCCTGACATCTTTTTATCTGCCACTGAAAATTTCACCACAGAGCCTGATTTACTGAGTGGCAAGTGTTGCCGGAAATGATCTGGGTCAATGACACACACTGCTAAAAGATCTAGGCTGCTTCTATTGCTCTCTTTACAAGAGAGCCTGATAGGCATTTACGAGGAGTAGTGTTATGGCAAACATGATGAAAGCAGCTATTTTTATTGAGCCTGGCCGGATCGAGATTGACGATAAACCTATCCCGGAGATTGGCGACAATGATGCCCTTGTCAAAATCACCACGACAACTATCTGTGGCACGGATGTGCATATTCTGAAAGGCGAGTATCCCGTTGAAAAAGGTCTGACGATTGGTCATGAACCCGTCGGTATTATTGAAAAGCTGGGCAAAAATGTTCACGGCTACCATGAAGGACAGCGGGTAATAGCCGGTGCAATCTGTCCCAGCTATACGTCCTATGCCTGTCAGGATGGTTGCTCGGCACAGGATGGTGGAACACACTCTCATGGCTACAAGCCCATGGGCGGCTGGCGGTTTGGTAATACGATTGATGGAGCACAGGCCGAATACCTTCTGGTCCCCGATGCCCAGGCAAATTTATCCCCCGTCCCAGATAATTTAACCGATGAACAGGTGCTGATGTGTCCGGATATTATGTCGACCGGATTTGCCGGTGCGGAATCTGGCAATATTAAAATTGGCGATATTGTGGCGGTATTTGCTCAAGGCCCGATTGGCTTGTGTGCCACAGCCGGGGCGCGATTAAAGGGTGCCAGTTTTATCATTGCGGTGGATGGGGTGGATGAACGTCTGGCTATCTCAAAACAAATGGGCGCAGATGTCACACTGGATTACCGAAAAGATGATGTGGTTGCCGAAATACTCAAACTCACGGGCGGACGGGGTGTCGATGTGTCGATTGAAGCCCTCGGACAACAGAGCACTTTTGAAGCCGCGCTGCGCGTCTTGAAACCCGGTGGCACATTATCGAGTCTTGGCGTGTATTCATCGGATTTGACGATTCCGTTAGGCGCATTTGCTGCAGGACTAGGCGACCATAAAATCATCACTTCCTTATGCCCCGGCGGTAAGGAACGCATGCGACGTCTGATGGATGTTATTTCCCACGGCAGACTGGATTTAAGTCCCATGGTGACGCACCGGTACAAACTGGAAAACATCACCGAAGCCTATGATTTGTTTTCGCATCAGCGAGACGGGGTATTAAAAGTGGCTATTGAAGCCTGAATAGACTCTGCACATAAAGCAAAATCCTGAGCCGGGACAAGCAAATCCCCTTATGGCAATTTTGTGTGTCGGCGTAATATGAGAACCGTAAGACAAACAAAACAACCAACGAGGTGATTATCATGTGGACTAAACCAGAATATTCGGACATGCGTTTCGGTTTCGAAGTAACGATGTACATCTGCAATCGTTAAGATTTGAAATAATGCAAAACAAGAAGCCCCCGAAAGGGGGCTTTTTTGTGGGTGAGTTTTCCGTATTCAAGCAGGCAATCGCATTTTAAATCTCAAATTTCAGACATAAAAAAAGCACTCATAAATACGTGCCAGTTTTATTCAGTATCGTGGCCATAATCTAACGTGTATGGCCGAAAAAAAGATGTGTTTTAAGTGTTTTTAAGCATAATGTATGTTTCAGTTTTACTTTTGAATATTCTGAAAAGCTTTTGCAAGCAGTAAGGGGGCAGACTTTCCAGACAATTTCCTTGGTTTTCTTCCAAATCGACGGCTCATTTCTAACTCATGTTGTTCTTGCGCATCTAATTCATTGATCAGTCGATCCAATTCAGCCTGACTATGGATTATGGCGTGCTCTGATACGCTACTTCTTCGGGGTTTAACAGTCATTTTAACGATTCCATTACTGGTAAATAACTTCAGAGTACGATCTATTAAAAAAGTTCAACGTTATCCGATAGATAGTGAGTCTATTGTTTGCCAGGGTTTTCGACTTGATCAACAGATATAAAAAAGACACTTAAAATAAGTGCCTTTTTTTATGGAACTGGGAGGAATCTTCGTTAAGAACCGTGGATTTAACGCTAATCATTATTTGCTCAATGGCGTTCTCCAGTGTTTTGGTCAAGCCATCTGATCGTGGAATTACATGCTTTCTGCTTCAGATATAGCCTTTCTGACCAAACGCCCAGCGCCGCCAGTCACATCGGCATTTTTAATCTGTTCGAGATTCACTGGGTCACCTACGATGATCACACCGCCCATACCTGTACCAATATGTGGTGTGCATTTGTATACGTAAATACCTTCCTCGGTGAAGGTCCGTTGGTAATTTTCACTCATCGGTGAGTTCCATTTCTCGGCACCTTCCGGAATCAAGCCATCAATGGATTCTGAGTTATGTGTACTCATATTGCGCCAGGACACAGAGTCACCAGGATTAATTTTGACGACCAGCGGATTAAATACCATGCCTTGTGCCGTCACGAAGTGGGTTTCTGCTCCTTCGCTTTTTGGCTCATCGGTTTGAGCGGTTGTATCATCTGGTGTTCCAGTGAGGTTATTTTCTTCAGTCACCACGGTGGTATCAGTCTGATCAAGTTCAGCGGCAGGTTCGTTTTCAATCACCACTTGAGCTTCCGGTGCGCTCGGTGGGGTTTCTTCAATCGCTTCTATGTTGCTCTGATTTTCGGAGCTCATTTCCGTTTCAGGGGTTGGAATGGTGTCAGAATTGTCATCGCTACCACAGGCCGTAAACAACGTAGCGGCTGCGAACGTCATAGTCAGTGCAAGGGTGATTCTTTTCGTCTGTGTTAACGTCGAAGTTGCCTTAAACATGTTTTGTACTCTCCTGATAAAAAATTCTCGTTCCAGATTAGGACACTGACAAACTTTGTCCGTTCGAAATAACGCTAAACCTCTAATTTGAATTCCCCTTTAAGGACTTAAAGCAAAATCCTGAATCCGGACAAGCAAATCCCCTTATGGCATTTTTAAAAGTCGGCGTAATATTTGAATTGTAAGTTAACGAAATAACCGGGAGGTGATTAACATGTGGACTAAACCAGAATATTCAGACATGCGTTTCGGTTTCGAAGTAACGATGTACATCTGCAATCGTTAAGATTTGAAACCACGCAAAACAAGAAGCCCCCGAAAGGGGGCTTTTTTGTGGGTGTAATTTAGATATGGGGTTTAACGACATTTAGCTTGAGGAATGGAGCATATTAATAAATCGATAAAATCTATACATATAGGTTTTCTCATGTATAGATTATGGAAAAATTTATGCATAATCCAAGTCATCATGGTTTCAATAATTAGTTATTACGCCATCGCGTTTGATAAGCGATTTTAGAAATGGCTGATAAGTGTCTAGACAATGATGGTGATCCCCCGCTTGCGGTGAATAATACACTTAATCACCGCATAAAATGCGGTAAATAAGCTTGTTGTTACAGAAAACAACTAACGAACGTCCGATCACGAACGGCAACGAGATATTATCAATCGCATGTTGGATGATAACTTTGAAGGCCATATGAATACCTCCAAATATGCCAAGCTGGCGAAATGCTCTACTGACAAAGCCTTACGTGATATTCAGGATCTGGTGACAAGAGGTATATTTATACAAAACCTCGGTGGTGGTCGAAATACTAGCTACCGATTAACGGAGCAGGTCGAAGAGTGAGTTGAATTTCAAAAAAATCGGGTCGCTTGATTGAATAAGTCACAAAGTGGGGTGGTGGCTGTGAAGCTGTAATACCAGTTCAAACAAGCCATTAGAATGAAAGGAAAATTATGCAGCAGGTCGGAATTTATGAGCAGCTTATTACGCAGCTCATCGAAAGCAGGATAGACCGTGAGCGCTTTTACGTTGGTGAGCGTGAGTTAAATGGCAATGAAGCATCTGTTTGGTTATCACGCTTTTTATCACACATTCTGGAATATGCAATTGAATCGGTACCCGCAAGTGATGACCGCTTACAACAGCAAATTTCACTATCTAACCAACTATTACTTTGGTTAAAGACGCAAATTCAAGATAAAGATTTTATTGAAGATAATTTACTCACGAGCCAAGGCAAAATTCTTACCGCGTTATACGATTTAGAAAACCCTGTTTCTGCCGACCTAAAAAACTATATTAATGACATATTTCCCCTCACTGGTTTGACCCAAAGCGAGTTATTTTGTGGCAGCAATGCAGGGCTATCGCTTGAATCTGAACTAAAAAGAGAAATTTTATCGGCCGATAAAATTTATTGGCTTGTATCATTTATTAAGTGGGCAGGGATCCGAATTTTCCGTAAAGAGCTTGAGGCATTCACTTCGAGCGGCCGAGAGTTAAAAATCATCACCACTTCTTATATGGGAGCAACCGATGCTAAAGCTGTCGAATATCTGGCAAGCCTACCTAATACAGAAGTAAGGCTGAGCTATAACACTAAACGTGAGAGGCTACACGCCAAAAGCTATCTATTTTTGCGCGATACTAGCTACCATACAGGCTATATTGGTTCGTCAAACCTGTCTCATTCTGCATTGACCAATGGGTTAGAATGGAACTTAAAAATCACTTCTCAAGAAATTCCACACATCATCAATAAGTCTCTTAGCACCTTTGAAACCTATTGGGCATCAAATGATTTTGAGCAATTTAATAACGATGAGATCAGTAGTGAAAAACTTAACAGAGCACTAAGACAACAACGCGGTGATTATGAGCAAAGCTCAACGCATTTTTTCGATATCACGCCTTTTCCTCACCAAAACGAGATACTAGAGCAGCTTGCGGTTGAGCGCAGTGTTCATAGTCGTTTTCGTAATTTGGTAGTGGCAGCAACAGGAACTGGTAAGACCCTGATTTCCGCCTTCGACTTTGCCCGTTTTCACAAAACAAAACCGGATGCAAAATTTTTATTTGTAGCTCACCGCGAAGAAATTTTAAAGCAAGCTAGAGCAGCTTATCGTGGCGTCTTACGCAATGGCGCTTTTGGTGAGCTCTGGGTGGGAGGTCATACACCAGAGCATTACCGTCAACTCTTTGTATCTATTCAAACGCTGAATAATCAGCTTGGCCAACTTAATCTCACCACTGATTATTATGACTATATTGTAATTGATGAAGTGCATCACATTGCCGCGAGTAGTTATCGTTCGGTATTAGCACATTTTGCTCCTTCAATATTACTAGGGCTGACAGCAACACCAGAACGTCACGATGGAGGCGATATTTTGGCTGATTTTGGTGGCGTTATTGCTGCCGAAATTCGATTGCCAGAAGCCATTAATCGACGTCATCTCTGCCCATTTCAATATTTCGGTATTGATGATGATACCGACCTGCGCACTATTTCTTGGAGTCGAGGGCGTTATGACGTTTCTCAATTAACCAATCTGTATACCCATAACCAGGTGCGTTTCGATAAGATTTTATTGAGTCTGCAGGAAATCATTACTGATTTAGGCAAAATGAAGGCCTTAGCTTTTTGTGTTAGCCGAGAACATGCGCAATACATGGTTCAAAAGCTATTACTCAAAGGGATTAAAGCGGATGTCTTGACCAGTGATAACAGCCAAGAGCGGCAGCAAAAGCAACAAGCCATTCGTACTGGTTTAATCAATGTACTGTGTGTGGTTGATATTTTTAATGAAGGTGTGGATATCCCTGAAGTGGACACCTTACTGTTTTTACGTCCAACAGAGAGTTTGACAATCTTCTTGCAACAGCTTGGACGCGGCTTGCGTTTAGCTGAAGATAAACAGTGCTGTACGGTATTAGATTTCGTCGGCAACTCACGTCCTGAGTATGACTTCGCAAATAAATTCAGAGCGCTAGTAGGTAAAAGCTCAAGAGCGATCAGCGAAGAGATCAAGCAAGGCTTTCCTCATGCGCCGCTTGGTTGCCGTATTGAGTTGACGAAGCAAACTCAAGAAATGGTGCTGACCAATATTCGGCAAGCGTCACTGACGTTGAATCGACTAGTTGCCATGATTCGTCAATTTCCACAGCATTCAAACCTTCCGTTAAACCTAACTAACTTCTTAGGACAGCATCCCCACATTGATCTGAATGAGCTTTATAAACGTGGCTGTTGGGCGGAATTAGTCGCAAAAGCACAAGATCAGGTCAAAGAACGTACTGAGAATGAAGCTGCGCTAAAAACGATCAGAAATGCTATTCACAATCGAATTTTGACCTGTGATGATCACGCTTACTTGAACTTTTTAAAACAGCTTTGCCAAACAAGTTTTGTGTTATCAGATATTAGCAACCGATATGCACTGATGTGCCACTACGATTTTTGGCAGAAAACAGGGCCAGAGTTAGGGTTTAATTCCATTTCGCAAAGTCTTACTAATTTGGATCAGCTTGGCGTTGCGGGGGAATTGTTGGACGTATTAAATTGGCAAATAGCGCAAACCAAACATGAGCAAAAATTGATGGGGAATTTGCCTGATGTAACACTTAGGCTTCATGCCCGTTATGCTCGTGAGCAGATATTAGCGGCGTTTGGGGCCACCACATTTGAGCGTCAACCTCCCTCGCGTGAAGGTTTGTTTGTTATTCAAGAGCAAAATATTGAACTGATGTTTGTCACTTTAGATAAAAATGAAAAGCAGTTCTCTCCTACCACTATGTACCATGACTATGCGATCAATGAGCATATTTTCCATTGGCAATCGCAAAACAGTGCAAGACCTGATCGTGGGCGTGGTAAGGACTATATTCAGCACCGAGAAATCGGTAAGCGTTTGTTTTTATTTGTGCGCGAGCAAACAAAAGATGAATACGGACGTACAATGGGATTTGTAAATTACGGTGAAGTTGAATATCTCTCTCATATCGGCTCCCAGCCCATGAGCATAAATTGGCAACTTAAAACACCGATGCCTAACTTTATGTGGCAACAAGCAGCAAAATTGGCGGTTGGATAATTTTAGCCGTGAACTTAAAAGAAATTGATGCAGTTTACTCGTTGTGGTGCTTTAGTTTGCTGGTAAACCCATCATGAACAAAGCCGAGGAAAAGAAGTTCGATTGGCTGCCTGGCCCCAATTGAAATGCTTAACCAATAAACGAACTAAGATTCTTCTTCAAGATTGGTATAAAGAGCGTCAAACATGCCATTCAGTTCGGGATGAAGTAGTGCTGGTATTGGATGAATTTTTATCATCTAGAATTGTAAATAACGTGAGTAGTAGAAAACACAAAGCCCCAACACTTTTTTCAGTATTGAGGCTTTCTGTATTCTTAATGGTGCCGGGGCGGGAATCGAACCGGCACGACCGCAAAGTCGAGGGATTTTAAGTCGTAACAGGTAAAACAGTATATTTTATAAATCAACAGCTTAATGACGTTCGCCACGTTTGAAAACTGCCTTTCCCTACTTCAATATCAACGGTTGCGGTACAACAATGTCACAAAATTTACACATGTGTGATTGATTATTGTTTTAGCGTTAACCAAGCATATTCAATATATGGATTCTTAAACAGAAAAGAGGTAAAAATCATCAATTTGCCATTTCTGCTAAAAACAGCCCCCTAAATTTGATCACATTTCCCATATTTGACGATATTTTTGATTTTTCGCTGATTTTTTAGTTGCGTAAGCTACTTCCCAATCTTTAAAGAGCTTAGTGCTGACTGCTCGCACCTATATTGCAGTTTACATTATATGTGTTGAGCTTCATTGCCGTGTTTGCGAGCTTATCATTTACCCAGCATTACCAGTTAATCAATAGCCATACATGTAAAAGAGGCTAGTAGGTCCAATCAAAGTTGATTAACAATACGATAGTGGCAAAGCCATGCCGATTATTGCTAATGCTTAATAAGTTACAGGACTAAAATCACAGACTCTATTTAAATAATTTGGAGATTTATATGCGATTTTACTTACTGTTACCTTTAGCAATTGCTTTCCTTCCAACGGTAGCTGCAGCAGATAATTGTGAAGTGTCTATCAGTGCAGGGGATGGTATGGCTTTCAATACCCGATCCATGGATATTCCATTGAGCTGTGAAGAGTTCACTGTAAACTTTGCGCATACTGGTCGTTTACCAAAAGGTGGTATGGGGCATAACTGGGTATTAGCTCAAACATCTGATGTCCCTGAAATCGTTAAAGTGGGAACTCCTGCAGGTCTTGCGAATAATTATCTTCCTGAAAATGACGCTCGAGTTATTGCCGCTACCCCGATACTTGGTGGAGGAGAAAATGCCTCTGTTACATTTGATACTGGCGCACTAAGTGCTGACAGTTCTTATACTTTTTTCTGCTCATTCCCTGGACATTCATCAATGATGCGTGGAAGTGTTAATTTGGTTGATTAGTTGGTCTTGGAAAGGTTGGCGAAACCCCGTCAACCTCTTTCTTATTTATAGTCACTATTTTTTTGTCACAATGGGAATGTTTTTAAATGATCGTCTGTGACCTAAATCCATTTTCATAGAAAGCACACCAGCTGAGCATTTATCCAGACATGCCCCACAGCGTGTGCAGTCACCCGACGTAACTTTATTTCCCTTTTGAGACACCACTGGAGCTAACACATGTGGTTCAGGGCATACTTTCATACATGCTGAGCAAGCGGAACCGGCACAGGACTCTGCTTTGTTGGCGGTGACTCGCATACGTCCGAATTGTCCGAGAAATCCGTAAAAAGCTCCAACAGGGCAAAGATGGCCACACCATCCTCGGCGGCTAACCAGCAAATCGAAGAAAAACAAACCTAACAAAAACATTGCCCCTGACATTGATGCCCACATTAACTCTCTTTGAAAGAGCGTTATTGGATTGATTATTTCCCATGCAAGTGTTCCCGCAGAAAAAGAAAGTAATAAAGCGAGCAACAAAATGGCTTTTCTGAGTTCTTTCGAAATGGATAAGTTACTCTTTATGTTAAAGCGTTGACGAAGCCAATAGGCAACATCAGTAAGCATGTTTATAGGGCATACCCAGCTACAGTATATTCGTCCTCCAAAAAGGGCATAAAACACTGCTAGGATTAATGCACCAATCAAGGCCGGATAGGCGAGTGATGAACCTGCTAAAAATGATTGCAACAGGATAAAGGGATCGGTCAGTGGAATTGTGCCAAACCATTCACTGGAAGATAAGTTGCCTGTGGCGATGTCACCAACAAATGGAAAAGAGAACAAAAAAGCCAGCAGGATAAAAAGTTGTACGGTTCGGCGTGAAATCAACCATCGTTTACGATAGATTGCAGTACAAATAATTCTGATAACTTTAATCATACTTTGTCGCGACCAGCAGCATTTCTTCCAGGACGTCCCAGACCAAGTTTGCGTGGTAAAACACGTATCGCTGTTTCAGATAGCACACAGTGTTTTTCACAGGTACCACAGCCCGTGCATTTATCCGAATGAACCGTTGGAATTTGCAATATACCCTTGGCATTTTGAATAGGTTCGAGCGTTATTGCTTCATCACGAATCGGGCATACTCTCCAGCAGATACTACAAGACATTCCCTTATAGTTAAGACATGTTTCATGTCCAACCAGCACAGCTACGCCCATATCTGCTTTACGAATATCTGTTAATAAAGGGTCAAGTGCACCTGTCGGGCAAGCTCGGGCACATGGAATATCCGGACACATCCTGCACGGATCTTCTCTGGCTACAAAAAAAGGTGTGCCAACAGGTGCTTCATCTGTCCAGCTTGCTAACTTGAGAATATCGTAGGGACAATCTTCTACGCATAGGCCACAGCGAATACAGGTTGAGTCAAATGCAGGTTCAGGTATTGCGCCAGGTGGACGGATAATTTCAGCAGAGATAGCTGGACGAGAACGTAATATGGCATGTCCTGCCAATGTGCCGACAACAGCAACACCAAAACGCCGAAATATCTGTTTGAAAGCTGTTCTTCTCTCGGGTTCAGCGTTGTCGGGATTATGTTCAGTATTATTTTTTTTCATCTCCCACCTCTATTGCTTTAGCCGCCTTTTAATCTATAGGTTCTGAAATAAGCAACGTGGCGTGAATGACCGGATGTATCCAGCAGCGCAGGAGGAACTCACCGGACTCTGGAACTTTCCACCTTACTGAAACGCCTGGTGTTTGCACATAAAGCTTTTCATCGATATTAATGATTTTTTCATCAGGTGTTTCTATGTAAACACTATGAGAAATATCTGACTGATTAATGATTTCTATGATGTCGCCTGGTGATGCTGTATAGAAATCAAATTCAAAATCGTGATGCAGTAAATAGACTTTATGAATTTTGGTTTCAGCTTCTTTTTGGACCTCAGCATGAAGCGGTATTGAGTAAAAACTTGTAATAACGCTGGCTGCAATAACTATGTTCAAGATTGATATGTGGACCACATTGAAAAAGAGTTTGTTGAGACGTTCTAATTCGAGAATCTTCATTTTCATTTGATGTAGTTTATTAATGATGTTGTGATATTCATTCAGGAATATCAGGAAATCTAATACCGAGTACTGGACCCGTCAGTGTTTTGATAAAAGCGATGAGATCATCTCGCTCGGTTTCAGTCAGCTTAAAAGGCTTCATTTCAGGAGAAAGACTTTCTCGTTGGATGCCGCCATTTTCGTAATGCTTGATTACTTCTTCCAATGTATTCATTGAAGCATCATGCATAAAGGGACCATTTTCAGGTAAATCACGAAGTGAAGGGGTTTTGAAGGCGTGTTGCATAATGATTATTTGAGGCGGCACTAGTGCACCTTTACCAAGATCATTACTTTCAAGACCAATGTCATGAAAACTGTCATCGGTAAATCGCCACGATGTATGACAGGCTGCACATTGTGCCTTTTCATTGAATAGTGCAAAACCTCTTTTGGCACTTTCACTAATTGCATTTTTGTCACCTTCTACCCATTTATCAAACTGGGATGGTGCAGAAACCAGGGTTCTTTGAAAGCTGGCCAAAGCTTCACTAATACGTTGTTGAGTGATATTTTCATCACCAAAAGCTGCTTTAAATATAGGGTAATATCCTTTGACATCTTGCAGGCGAGTGGTCAGCTCTGACATGTCATAATTCATTTCATGTTGAGTTGTTATTGGTAAAATGGCTTGCGACTCTAGTGAATCAGCCCGCCCATCCCACATTAGTGTTGTAAGCCATGCGCTGTTTAAAACAGTGGGGGTTCGGCGAGGATTCGAAAGACTTTCCGCACCAAGTGGAATCTTGCGCCCATCACTCCACCTTTTATCTGGAGCATGACACGTGGCACAGGACATTTCCTGGTTTCTGGATAGACGAGGATCAAAAAACAGGGATTTTCCGAGCGCCGCCTTTTCCACGGTAAGTGGATTGGTTGATGGCGCCGGAATTCCCTCTGGGCGCTTGAAAGCTTCCAGTTCAGAGGCAAAAGAGTCAGCAGCCTGAATTGCCAGGACAACTGATAAAAATACAAACAAGCTGCTGATTCTCATGCTAGGTAATGCCTATATACCTTAGCTGGCCTTACCAACAACAGGTGAGATAGTGCAGTGATAGGTCATTGCATCATTATTGGCACCAAAACACCATACAATATCGTTGGAGAACTCAGGACGATAAACCGGCAGTTCACCTTCAGTATTAAGGCAATTACAACGTCCACAAGTCTGTTTACCACAGCAGTCGCGATAGGCAATCAGATAGGTCTGCTGATCTCCAGGGTTGTAACAGCTTGCAACCCAAGAGCTTGGTGACAGTTCGGTTCCCGGAGGACATGAGGTTAACGTACCGCCACAGCAATCACAGAGGTTGCCGTCGATAGAACAGTGACGCCAGTAATCACAGGCTTGAGTATCTTGATCCTGGGGTTGAAAACCACTTCTGTCCATGGTGCCAGTTGTGGCCGCATTAGCTTCTTTCATTCGTCCACGGCGGTCCACCGGCAGTAGGGGCAGTAATCCTGCACCGACAATAAACCCACCGAGTTTGCCGATAAAACCACGACGGCCTGTTTTACTGGCAGTGCCTCTGGCCAGCTTCTCCATAGTAGAGTCAAAACCTTTATTTTTTTTCATTTCTATTCTCTCCGTTAGTTCTTAATAACTGTTGATTCACCGGTTAATGTACGTGTGTTTCTTTGCCTAAGCTTGCTGCAGGGGCTGCTGTGCCTTCTTGCATGAAGCTCTGTAATGAAGAGTGACCAAGACGAATGGCTTCAAACAAACTTTCTACATGTTCACGGGTGTTACAAAGACCTTTAGATTGAATGACGCCATCTTGGTCAAGCAGGACGCCGTAAGGTACTTTGGAAACTTGATAACGCATGCCAATTTCGGCAGATACAACGTAGCGCTCACCTTGAAGTGGATGATTCTTCAAAAACTCCCGATGCTCGGCTTGGGTGCCATCACTTATCAAAATGACATCTGTTCCTTCAGCTGCTGCTACTGAGCGAATAATGGGCAATAATTTCGCGCAGACTGGACAAGATGGGCCTGTAAACATTAATAAGCTCGCACGCCCGGGAGTGATAGCACGACCGACCAGTAATGGTTTCTCGTCAATGGTTGTTACATTAAAGACGGGGGAACGCTCACCAATATCAGGACCATGATCGATCATCATCGCGCCTAATGGAGCTGACCTTTCATGTAGTAGCCCTATCTGACGAATGACACCAAGCATAAGTGCAGCTAGTGCTAAAAAAGCTCCCCAAAGCAGAACATTTGATGCAATAAGAAATTCAACATTCATTTCAGTATTTCCTTAAATTAAGTCTAAAGTTTGTTAGTGCGAGTAGCTGGAAGACCAACAATTAAATCGGCTGCCAAATAAAGAAGGGTGAGCATCACTGCTGCAGCCAATCCCATCACCCAGGATGCAATTGAAACACTGGCCAACTGTACAGGGACTAATGCGGCATAAAGGCTTACACCAGCCAGACTGAGTGCTCTTAGTACATGAAACATCCCAATACGACTGACACTGGTTGGACGTCGAACACAACCGCAATCAATATGCGTTCTTCCGCGGCCTACATTGATAGCGATAGCCACTGCAAACATGATAAAAAGCCCAGTTGCTGTCCATGCTGCCATTTCTCGAGCTGGTGTTATTTGAAGTGCTACTGCACATACCAGTTCAACTAGAGGAAGCAATCTTGCAAAGGGTGTTACCAAAAAAGATGGCAACAACCGATAGTTTGTTACAACACCCTGAAACTCGTCAGGGTGTCGTAACTTGGGAATCGCTGCGGCTGCTAATACCAGCCCAAGAAAAAGCGAGGCTAGAACTGCGACAGAAGCGTCATTAATTACCAAGTTCATAATTTCCTCACTTTATTCCGGTAAGTAAATTAATACAGGCGCTCTTCCAAGCTCATCGATTTTGCCTAGTTCCTCACCAGAGATTGCGTCGAAGGTGTAAAGAGTTTGTTCTCCTGGAGAAGAAGCAAAAAGATAAGGTTCAGCATCTTGACTTACGCCTATACCATTTATTTCATGGCCCATATCGATACGACGTAATTGTTTACCCGTTGTACCGTCAATTACGAACACATAACGGCTTGTCAGCTTATGCGTCCATTTGTCTCGTTGATCAGCTAACAGATATATTTCATTACGATCATTGTGATAACTGACTGGTTGCCAGCCACCTGGAGCCCACTTGTCTGCTTTCTGTTCTTTAGTGAAAGCATCGAATGGTTGCATAAACTCAGCACCCGAAGCAGTTAGCTTGGCTTGGAAGATACGACCATTTGTACTTGGCCACACAAGGTGTCCGGTTTTGTTTGAGTAGGCAGGGTTATTAAAGAGGTAATCCTCTTCACCATGAAAAACCTTAGTGTTTTTCTGTTGCGTGTTCCCTTCACTGTCATAGCTCACTTCGAGAAGAGAGCCATCACGACAATGCATAAAGAACTTTTGATCCGGTACTGGGAACAAGTGGTAACAGTCTGGAATTGGCATCATCTTAACGAAAGATTCCTTTTCCAAATCAACAAGACCTACTGCTGGTGAAGGTGAAAACTGTTGGAACAAGATATGTTTTTCATCTGCACTTAAACTCGCCATGCGTTGCATTACACCTGTCAGGAAACGACCCTCCGGAATATCAATATCTGCTATTGGCCTGTGCGTTTTTGAGTCAATAATTTCGATATAATCATCACGCGTACCCCGAGCAACACGTGAATACATGGTGCTGGCAATAGCCATGAAGTTACCGTTATCGCCAAGCATCATATGAGGCAACTTACCTGCATCAGTCATACCGAGCAGTTTGTTGTTATTGCCATCAATGGTGTAATAAGTTGACGTCATATGAAAAGCACCCGCGTCGAGCACATAGACTCGTTTGGCATCACTTGGTGGTGCATCAAGAATGACTGGTGTATCCATTAGTTCTAAGGTCGCTTCTGACCCCAATTGTTGAGGTACAGCTCCCCCTGCTATAGCGGCTTGAGTGCCACCGGCCAGTATCGCAGCAAAAGCCACACTGACTGCGAGACGCTTGGATTGTTTTGTTTGTCCAGCTCTAATTTCACTATGTTTTATGGTCATATCTCTCCTCCAACCATTAATTGTTGTTAATGTTTTTGTTACTAAATTTTTCAAACAAGATTCATCCTGCTTCAAAGAATAAGAAGCATTAAGGCTGCTGATCCAATTGAAAGTAGAAGGAATCCATCTATTTCAACAGCACGTTCCTGCCAACGAGCCAGCCAGGCTTGGACTGATTGGTTACTAATCGGTAGGAAGTTAATGGCAACTGGTAAACAGCGTCCGATGTTGAATATGGCAATAACGGCAATTGCCGTTGTAACGTTGCCGCTGAGTAAGGCAACGCCAGTAACGATGTAAAGAATAGGGGTTTGAACATAGGTCAGATAGTTCATACCCAGTGCATAGCCATACAAAAGACCGATAGTGGATGAACGAAAACGGAATCTTGCATCGTGAGGAACTTGTGCCCGGCGTTGCGGGTATGGCATTTTCATAAAACCAAGCTGATGTGCACCGTAACCTAACGCTAGTATTGCTATACCACTGGCCATGTAAGTGAATGGTAAGGCGCTAAACAATGCCCAACTGATCAGTCCCAGCATGCCGCCTAACATCAAGGCTCCTAAAGCATAACCCAGTGCATGGGTGATAAAAGTCGGTGCCCAGCGGATGACCGAACTAAATGAATACTTTCCGGCTGGTCGAAGCAGACTTAGGCTTGAGTAGCCGCATGGTGACCATGTGGAAAGAAAACCACCGATTAGAGCGAGTACAATAAACATCCATTGCAAAGCGCCTGTACTTGCACCTTGTGTACTTAATAGACCGCCCCCGCCTATTCCGATCATGACTGCAATAACCATCGTGGCAAATCGAGCTTTAGTTGAACTCGACTTAGAAAAATCTATTGCATCTG
The DNA here is from genome assembly GCF_002341635.1 of Methylophaga sp. UBA2496. Taxonomy (NCBI): domain Bacteria; kingdom Pseudomonadati; phylum Pseudomonadota; class Gammaproteobacteria; order Thiotrichales; family Piscirickettsiaceae; genus Methylophaga; species Methylophaga sp. UBA2496. Next base: position 170,943 of record NZ_DDOK01000007.1, read on the forward strand.
GAACGGAAGTATTCATTTGGGGTTGCTGATGATAAGTTTCAGCACCAAGATTCATTCTCATTTCTCCTCCTATGACCAAGACTGGCCCACCGTTGTTGTAAAATTGCAACGGGATAACTATAGCGAGTTAAAATTTTATGCCGTAGCAAAAATCGGCATGATCCCGAGAGGTTTTTCCCGATTTGGGTAAGTCTTGCCGATTTTTGCTAGTCAGGCTGTTGAAACCAGTTTTGATGCCTGCAAGAGGAGGGTTTTATTATCTGCAACGTCGCCAAAGCCACCTAAGTGACGTGAACTCAGAAGCCTTTCTACAGGCGTCGTTATGAGACTGAAGTTTGTCAATAATACTGAGGCGCTCTAGGAGCCGAGCAGTCATCTAAGAGTATGATTGAAAGACAAGCCATTAAGTCAGATGAAAATGCATTTGAAGTATGGCTAAACAGGGTCTATTCCGCTTGATCTGTTTCCAAATGAGAGCTTCATCAAATCTTGATTGTGAGTGTTGCCGTTTATTGCTACCCGTAGCTCTTACTATTTGCCTAGAGTTGTGTCTATAGTCTGAAACTCCTAAAAAAGCCAAATAGCATAAAACAATAAGGAGAGAGGATTTTTTTCGATAAGGCATATTTTAAGTGCCGGACCTTGATGTCCACGGAAAAAACGAGCGAGGAGAGAGCATGATGAATTTTAGAGAAGCGCTTTTAAAAAATAGGAATCCTGTTGGCACCAGAAAAATACATTTTGTTGAGCGGACATCACGGGATGTTTTGGAACAAGCCGATGCATTGCCATTCTGGTCACAGGATTACACTCAGTTAGACAGAGGTTCTTTTACAGGATCTATTATGAGTGTCACTGGGCGTAATATGCAGATTTTTCGCGAGAGCATGAACCGTGCAGTTGATCAGATAGCAAGTGCACCAGAAGATACATATGTAATAGGCATACCTACGATTATTGAGGGTGATGCTTCATGGGGTGGTGTACAGGTTAAATCTGACTCATTGATAACCTTGGACAAAAACGGAGAACTGCTATTCAGGACTTCTCATTTTTCAGAAATAACCGCAGCGGTAATTTCGGCTGAACACCTGGAAGAATATGCCGGAAAGGTTGAAGGTATTGATCTTCGTAAGCTTATGGATAATGTTAATCCAGTTGAAATAATTCCTACGGATGTTGCACAAAGATTGCTGTCAGCTTTGAATAGCAGCACCAACTATATTTCTAAAAGTAGTGGTGATCCAAATATCCAACACATACTGCGTCACTTTGAAGATAATTTGTTGGATACATGTCTTCAGGCGCTCCTGCATGCAAGCGACTGTAAGGAAAGACACTATGATCAACGTATTCATCGATATATTGTCAGCCGTGTACGCGACTTAACTTTATCGATAGATGGAGATTGCCTAACCATAGGTGAGATCTGTATCAACCTACGTATTAGTCGACGTACTTTAAATCACGCCTTTTCACGAGTTCTAGGTATCACACCTGTTGAATACATGCGGAATCTGCGTCTTCATCGTGTTCGCTCGGAACTGCAATCATCTCCCTATGAAACCACCATTGCAAATATAGCAGCCAAATGGGGTTTCTGGCATATGAGTCTTTTTTCGCGTTATTACAGAGAATTATTTGGTGAAAGTCCTAGTGAGACACTGCTGCTTTCAAAAGAATTAGATAAATAAACGATTCAATTAGAAGTTAGTTGCGTAAATTTTTAAATACCACCTTGGTAGGTATGGTTTTTACCGAGACATAATTAACGGGAGAGAGAAATGGGGGCTTTTAGTATTTGGCATTGGGTTATTGTTTTAGTGATTGTCGCTTTAGTTTTTGGCACCAAAAAACTCCGTAATTTTGGTGGTGATCTTGGTGGTGCTGTTAAGGGGTTCAAGGAGGCGATCAATGAGGAAAATCCTTCAGTTACTTTGAAAAGCACCGACGAAAATCACACAGTGGAAAGCAAAGTTCACCAAAATGAAACTCAGTAAGCAAGAGTTAGAGTGGAAAACTTATGTTTAATATTGCCTTCCCGGAACTGCTTATTATTGGTGTTGTAGCACTTATCGTAATCGGTCCTGATAAGCTGCCTGCGGTTGCAAGGACTGCCGGAATACTTTTTGGGCGTATGCAGCGATTCACAATGAATATAAAGTCAGAAATTGATAAAGAGCTGCATTCGGCAGATCTAAAGCGATTAGAAAGTGAATTAAGAAATCATGACTTAGGGTTGAGTGAAGAACTACGCCAAGGTATGCAGCCTGTAGAATTAGTTATTAAGCAAAACCAGCCTTCCAATGAACTTCCTGTAGATCAAAAAAACAGCTCCAACAAAGTAAACTCATCGAAAGATAATATCGATGATACCGAGCCAAATCCTCTCAATCGAGGTATATCCAATTGAACGCCAAGGAAACCGTCTTCTCACATTTAGTTGAGTTGCGTGATCGCCTATTACGAATAGTTATTGGTATTGTTTTAATGAGCTTAGCATTATTTCCATTTGCAAATGATATTTACCATTTACTCGCGACACCCTTACTGAATAGCCTCCCGGAAGGAGGACAAATGATTGCAACTGAAGTCGCAACGCCATTTTTAGTACCTATGAAAATGGTGCTGCTGGTTGCATTTTTGTTGTCATCGCCCCATTCGCTTTATCAACTTTGGGCCTTTATCGCTCCAGGCTTATATACCAAAGAACGCAATTTAATTGGACCTCTGGTTCTTTCCAGCGTGTTACTTCTGTTGTGTGGAATGGCATTTGCCTATTTTTTGGTCTTTCCAGTTGTCTTTGGGTTTCTTGCAAGTACAGCGCCCGAAGGGGTGGCGATAATGACAGACATAAGCAGATATTTAGACTTTGCTATCAGTTTGTTCATCGCATTCGGTTTCGCATTTGAAACACCTATTGTTGTGGTTTTATTGGTGAAATCAGGTGTAGTAAGTGTAAAAGCTCTTCGAGGTGCCAGAGCTTACGTCATTGTTGGGGCCTTTGTGCTGGGAGCCGTCCTAACACCTCCGGACATTATTTCTCAATTTATGCTGGCAATACCGATGTGGTTATTGTATGAATTAGGGATTTTAGTGGCCAATATAACTAGCACCAAAGTCCAGGAAATAGACCAAATTCAATATTAGAAGCTGACCATATAATAAAAAAAATAATTTTAATTTAGCGAATCGTCATTTGAGCAAAAAAAACTACACTTTGAGTAATAAATTTACCTTATCTAGTTTAAATTTTTATTTTTCCGTGAAATGGTCTGAGATTTAAAAGTCGAGTTTAAACATTGGAAAAATAATGTGTAACTGACTTCACTTTATGGCTATTCTCGTGGCGGATTCTGAATTGAAACACATATCGTTAATTCATTATGGTATTCATTAAATGGAGTAAAAAAACAAGCCACATCATGATTCGTCGAAACGGTGGCTTTAGTAGAATCTATAGTTATATGTTTGTCTTATTTCTAGGTTGTCGTCAGCGCCCCTACAAAGCTGATAGTAGAAATTAGCAATATATACATGATGTTGTAATATTCGCACTTTCTTATAAACTGACGAGTGTTATACTAATCAGAAGGTCTATTCAGGCCTTATATATTCCTTATTTTATTTTAGCCAGAATGTAGAGTACAGCTGCGTTCTGGTTTTTTTATGTATGTTGAGGTTATTAGCATGACAATTCAGCCCGATATAATCATTTCGTCAGTAGACCTTGAGAGGCTAGAGGTCTTGCTCGGCTTTAGATCATATTCTGACGCTCTCTGTAAGCTCAACTTGGAAGGTGAGTTAAAGAGGGCAAAGGTTGTGGATTCACGACATCTTCCTGAAAACGTCGTTTCTATGAACTCAACGGTCCAGCTATCTATATCCTCTTCTGAGGCTCCTTTTTATGTAACTCTGGTATATCCCAAAGACATCAGGGAAGATGGCTCTACCTTGTCAATATTTTCACCAATTGGAACAGCTCTTTTGGGCATGAAGCAGGGTGATGAGATCTATTGGCCTAATCCAAGTGGAAAGAACATCAAAGTCAGGGTTGAAAATATCCTTTATCAACCGGAACGTGCAGGTGAATATCACAGATAGATATAAACCAATGAATCGCCACTAAAAAACTAGACACCTTTCAGCCAAAGTATTGCACTAAGCCATAAACAAAAAAGCCCCAACACTTTTCAGTATTGAGGCTTTGATATTTCTGATGGTGCCCGGGGCCGGAATCGAACCGGCACGACCGCAAAGTCGAGGGATTTTAAGTCCCTTGTGTCTACCAATTTCACCACCCGGGCAGCAAGCGGAACATTATAAACAAGATTGCACAATTGTTCACACCCAATTCACTTATTTTTTACTGGAAGAGGGTAATTGGTAATGGCTTTCGATCATTTCCCGGGTCAAAATCCCATAAATCCGGTCAATCATCGGGGTGCTCTGACGACTGACGTACAGCGCCTCTACTTCATATTTGTTAAGTGCCTGATAGGCTTCATGCAGGCTGGTATGCAATGAGATTTTATGGACATTCCTTCTGGTTGCAGGTATTTGCATCAGATCGATTTCTGTCTCATCTTCGTCTTCTTTAACGCTCACCGCTCTGGCCAGGTCGCTGGCGGGCATCAGGGCAATCGGATTGCGTTCTTTGGTGATTAATATCCATTCCGGGTTGTTTTCGAGTGTGTGCAGAGCCAGATCAGGATTGATTGTCTGATTCAACACGGCGATATTGCGTTGCATCGCGGCACCGACACTGATTTTGCGAAGCGTTTGTGAGATGGGGTCATTACGAAAATCCAAACCTTTTACTCGCATCAAGTTGACGAACATGGGTTCCTGTTTGAAATAATCGTGCGTAATCAGGCTGGAAAAGACGATAGCAAGCATACCGGGCAGAATGATTTCCGGGTTGCCGGTGAGTTCGAGCATGGCCATTAATGCGGCAAGCGGCGCTTTTAATGTGGCCGACATCATGGCGCACATGCCTAACACGGCATAAAAGGTCATTGATGACGCATAGTCGGGCAAGATGATTTGTCCGAAGTAACCTAATATTGCGCCGGCACAGGCGCCGACGACCATGGTCGGCCCAATGATTCCGGCCGGGATGCCTAAACCGACTGTGGCGGATGATAACAGCAGTTTCATCACCATAATGATCACCAGCGTGCCAATAGCGATATCATTGGCGGAAATACTGCCAATAATGCCGTATCCCATGCCCATGACTTCCGGCACCATCATGCCGCACAGGCCCATTAAAATACCGGCGTAAACCGGACGTAACCATGATGGATGATTGGTGTAAAGATTGGTAAATAGCGTCAGTGTTTTTAATGCGATGGTGGCTAGGCCGCCGATAACGAGACCCAGAAAAATAATATAAGGCAGTTCCCACAGTGACTGCATCTGGGCACTGAGATTGATAAAAACAGTGTCATCGCCAAAGGTCAGTCGACACACTACCGCGCCAGTGACGGAAGCGAGGATGACCGGAATAAAACTGGCGATGTAATATTCCATCATGATGACTTCCATGGCGAAAATCACCCCAGCGATGGGGGTATTGAATGAGGCGGCGATGGCGGCGGCAGTACCGGATGCGACCAGAATCCGAACACTGTTATTAGGTAATTCCAGACCATTGGCTAATAAGCTGCCACTGGCGGCACCCAGATGCACGCCGGGTCCTTCACGACCCACAGAGTGACCGGTAATAATGGCAATACTGGTGCCGAGAAACTGCCGAACCGCATTTTGCCAGGGCAGACGGCCTTCATAGGCCGAAAGGCGTTCGATCACATGCAGGATACCGGTGGTGCGTTGTTCCTGATTTAACCCAAGAAACAATAAACCGATAAGCAGGCCGCCGAGAATAGGCAGACCTAACAGGCCCCACCAGGGCAGGCTGGCAAAGCCTTCGACTTCGCCGGAGGGTAATAACAGCATTTGACCGTGTTCAATGGTAAGTCTGAGCAGGATGATGGCAAGGCTGGCTAATAATCCGGTGATAACGGCAAGCACATAAAGCTTTACGCCTAATCGACCAAATATGAAGTACTGTCGGATTTTTTCCAGCATCAGCCCTATATAACTTTGGAAAATCGCTGTTTTGCCTGTTGACTGTATTTATCAAACGCCATGCAGATATTACGGATTAACAAGCGCCCAGCGGGTAAGACCACTATGGATTTCCAGTTATACTGCAACAGGCCGTCTTCGGCAAATTGTTCGAGCTGAAGGTAGGCATCGGCAAAATAGTCTTTAAATTGAATGTCGTACTCTTGTTCAAGTTCCGCAATATTCAGTTCAAAATCACAGATTAAACGGGTAATGATGTTGCGGCGCAGTTTGTCATCCTCGCTCAGGCTGATGCCTCGCATTAAAGGCAGTTGGTTTTGTTTGAGCAGCGTATCGTATTCGAGCAGGGTCTTAACGTTTTGAGCATAGGCGTCACCAATATTGCCAATCGAAGTGATGCCAAAACCAATCAGGTCGCATTCGGCATGGGTGGCATAACCCTGAAAGTTTCGATGCAAACGATTCTGTTGCTGGGCCAGGCTCAGTTCATCATCCGGTTTGGCAAAATGATCCATGCCGATATATTGGTAGCCCGCATGGGTCAATTTCTCAATTGAAAGCTGCAATATGCTCAGTTTTTGCTCGGCGGTCGGTAAGTCTTCACTTTTAATCTGCCGCTGTGTTTTAAACAGTTTTGGCATATGGGCGTAATTAAATAATGAGATACGATCAGGATCGGCGGCAATGATTTTATCGAGTGTCGTATTAAAGCCTGACAGTGTTTGCAGCGGTAGCCCATAAATCAAATCAATGCTGATGGAGCGAAACTGATGCTGACGTGCTGCATCAATTACCGCCAGTGTTTCAGCTTCAGACTGAATCCGGTTAACGGCTTTTTGCACGGCTGGATCAAAATCCTGTACCCCCAGACTGATACGGTTAAAGCCTAATTTTTTTAACAGGGCAATGGTCTGACCATTGGCTTCGCGAGGATCAATTTCAATCGAGATATCAGCATCATCGGCAATATGAAAATGACGACGGGTTTCATCCATCAGCTCCTGCATTTGCTGTTCGCTGATAAATGTCGGTGTGCCACCGCCCCAGTGCAATTGTGTTACCGGTCTGTTGCTATCAATTAATTCGGCTTTGAGCGCGAGTTCTTTAGAGATGTTTTCAAGGTAGGGCGCGGCATGATCACGATTTTTGGTGATGATTTTGTTGCAGGCACAGTAAAAACAGACGGTATCGCAAAACGGCAGATGGAAATACAAAGACAGCGGTCCGCCACGCTGATTGGAAAGTTCAGCATGCTGCAGAAACTCCTTTGCCTTGAAGGTTTCATCAAATTCCAGCGCGGTCGGATAAGAGGTATATCTGGGGCCGGCTGTGTCGTATTTCTGAATAAGCTGGCGGTTCACGATCAGCTGATTTTGCATAACAAACGCCTTGTAACACGGTGGCAAATGATTATAAACAGCTGATTTTTATCCCGAATGGCTAATGCACGATTTCTTGATCCAGATCAGACAGAAAAACGCTGATCATCTTCCGGGTGGGCACCGAGATCGGCAAAATGTTTTTCAATAATGGGCAGCACTTCTTCGGGGGTATCCACCAGGTGGAAGATATTCAGATCTTCCTGTTGAATACAGCCGATACGCATTACTTCAGCCTGAAGCCAGTCAATCAGTCCTTTCCAGTATTCCGATCCATATAAAACGACAGGGAAATGACGAATTTTGCGGCTCTGGATCAGTGTTAACGCTTCAAAAAACTCATCCAGCGTACCGAAGCCACCCGGAAACACCACATAACCCATTGAGGATTTAACAAACATCAGTTTGCGGACAAAAAAGTAACGGAAACTCAGGCTAATATCCTGATTCGGATTAGGTTGCTGTTCCATCGGTAATTCAATATTGAGGCCAACCGAGTGGGCGCCCTGTTTAAATGCCCCGGCATTGGCGGCATGCATAATGCCTGGCCCACCACCGGTAATCACCGAAAATTTTGCTTGTGAAAGTGACTGAGCAACCTGTTTGGCCGCTTGATAATACGGTGAATCCTCTCGCAGGCAGGCACTGCCAAAAATGGATACGGCGGGGCCCAGTCCGTTAAGGGTTTCGATGCCATCAATTAATTCGGATTGAATACGAAAAACTCGCCAGGCTTCTGATGTTTTTAAATCTTCCACAATATTTTCCTGAGCTCTGTTTATCTCTCATCGCCACCACGGTTGGAGTCTGGATATCACAATAATCAAAAGCCGCCACAGTTACAATCTGTGTCCGGGGCTGCTGATCTTTCATCGGTGCCTCTGTTGTGACTCTGAAAGATCAACTGACCCTAATGCTGGCTGCGATCAAACGGGTATAGCCATCTATTAATATTTGGTTATACAGACATCTACGGTATCATTGGCCGTTTCTTTTAGCAGGTATGGCAACAACATAATGAAAGTTCTGGTCATTGGTAGTGGCGGTCGTGAGCATGCGCTGGCTTGGAAACTTAAACAATCACCGCGTTGCAGTGAAGTTTTTGTCGCGCCGGGCAATCCGGGAACCGCAAATGAAGAAGGTGTCAGCAATGTCGCCATTGCGGTAGATGATATTGATGCGCTGGTTACCTTTGCGCAGAACAATGATATCGGCTTAACCGTTGTCGGCCCTGAGATCCCATTGGTTCAAGGCGTCGTTGATGCCTTTGAAAAAGCCGGTTTACGTTGTTTCGGTCCGAGTAAGGAAGCCGCCCAACTGGAAGCCTCTAAATCCTTCACTAAAGATTTTCTTGCCCGTCATCAAATCCCTACTGCCGCCTATCAGGTTTTTACCAATATCTCCAATGCGATTGAGTACATTCTGGAACGTGGTGCGCCCATCGTTGTAAAAGCAGATGGTCTGGCGGCCGGTAAAGGCGTTATCGTGGCGCAGACCGTTGAAGAAGCGATTGCGGCGGTTGAAGACATGCTATCGGGTAATGCCTTTGGTGAAGCGGGCCACCGTGTGGTCATCGAAGAATTTATGACCGGTGAAGAAGCCAGCTTTATTGTTATGGTGGATGGTGAGCATATTCTGCCTTTGGCAACGTCTCAGGATCATAAAGCCCGCGATAACGGTGATAAAGGGCCGAATACTGGTGGCATGGGTGCGTATTCTCCAGCGCCTGTCGTCACTGATACGGTATTTGATCGGGTGATGCGTGAAGTGATCGAACCTACTGTAAAAGGTATGGCGGCAGATGGCCGTCCATACACCGGTTTTTTATATGCCGGTCTGATGATCGATGAAATGGGCGCACCACGAGTGGTGGAATATAACTGCCGGTTTGGTGACCCGGAAACCCAGCCAATCCTGATGCGTCTGCTGTCTGATTTAGTCGAATTGTGTGAAGCCGCTTTGGATAAACGTCTGGATGAGGTCACTGCTGAATGGGATCCACGTGCTGCCGTAGGGGTGGTGATGGCCGCTGGTGGTTATCCTGACAGCTATAAAAAAGGCGATGTGATTAGCGGACTGGATGTTGTGGATACCGCAGATACCCGCGTATTCCATGCCGGAACGGCTTTTGATCAGGACAATGTCGTTACCGCGGGTGGCCGCGTGTTATGTGTGACGGCTCTTGGTCACGGTGTTGCCGCTGCTCAGCAACAGGCTTATGCTGGGGTGGCAAAAATTCATTGGCAGGATGCCTACTACCGGACCGATATTGCTTACCGTGCAGTTGCCCGCGAAAAACACCAGAACTGATAGCTTACGACTTTAAGGAGAAGGCGGAATGTCTGTGTCCCATCCGATCATTGCGGTAACTGGTTCATCTGGTGCTGGAACATCAACGGTAAAACAGGCATTTGAGGATGTTTTTCGTCGTACTAACGTTAAACCGGTTGTCGTTGAAGGTGACAGTTTTCATCGATACAACCGTGAAGAGATGCGAGCTGCTGTGGCCAGGGCTGAAGCAGAAGGACGTGCACTGACGCATTTTGGACCGGAAGCCAATCATCTCGATAGACTGGAAAGATTATTTCAGACCTATTCAGAAACCGGTCGTGGCGAAAAACGCTATTACATTCATGATGAATCTGAAGCGGTTAAATTCAATCAACCTCCGGGTACGTTTACCGAATGGGAAGAGCTGGATACTGACAGCGATTTATTGTTTTATGAAGGATTGCATGGCGGCATCGTCACAGATGAAGTCAATATCGCCCAGCACACCGACTTATTGATTGGTGTGGTGCCGGTTATCAATATCGAGTGGATTCAGAAGATCAAACGTGATTGTGCCAACCGTGGCTATTCGCAGGATGCCGTGGTCGACATTATCCTGAAGCGTATGCCGGATTATATTCACCATATTACACCGCAGTTTTCACGTACCCACATTAACTTTCAGCGGGTGCCGTTGATTGATACCTCCAACCCATTTGTGATGCGCGAAATACCTACAGCAGATGAAAGTCTGTGTGTGATTCGCTTTAAGGATCCAAAGATGGCTGATTTTCCCTATTACCTGTCGATGCTGAAAGATTCGTTTATGTCACGGCCAAATAACATGGTGGTTCCTGGAGTAAAAATGGGTCTGGCCATGGAAATAATTCTGATGCCATTTATTGAAGAAATGATGCATAAAAAACGCCAACGTGGTTAATCAGGTATCGAAAAGAAGCGAAATGAGTCGAATATGAGTTTTTCAGATTGGCAGTTACGACAGGCATGCCATGCTTTACAGGAGGATGGTGTCATTGCCTATCCGACTGAAGCGATATTTGGTGTTGGCTGTGACCCGTGGAGTGAAACAGCCATTATCAAATTGCTGGCGCTGAAACGCCGACCATTGGAAAAGGGGCTAATTCTGATCGCAGCTGATTTCAATCAATTGCAGGATTTCATTCAACCTTTATCCGCCGAACTTCTGGCGAAGGTAAACCAAACCTGGCCTGGCCCGACGACCTGGTTACTGCCTGTTCGTGAGTCGATTTCCCCTTTATTAACCGGTGGTCGTCAGACATTGGCGGTCCGGGTCACGGCACATCCTTTAGCGGCAGAGTTATCACGTCGATTTGGCGGGCCTCTGGTTTCAAGCAGCGCAAATATTACCGGTCTGCGCCCCGCCAGAAATGTGCATCAGGTGCATTGGCAGTTACCTGAGCTGGATTATGTGCTGCCCGGTGCATTGGGCGGTGCCACTAAGCCATCAACCATTCGTGATGCATTAACTGACGAGGTGCTGCGATGAGTGCACCTGATATAAATGCGGTACGTGAGTATTTACTCTCACTGCAAGATACTATCTGTAATGAAGTTGAAATTACCGATGGCAAAGAGAAATTTGCCGAAGATGCCTGGCAGCGTCCGGCTGGCGGTGGGGGCCGGACCCGCGTCTTAAACAACGGTGCTGTATTCGAACAGGCCGGGGTCAATTTTTCTGAAGTCAGTGGTGATAATTTACCGCCCTCAGCAACAGCCAGCCGTCCTGAATTAGCCGGACGCAGCTTTCAGGCGATGGGCGTTTCACTGGTGATCCATCCGCATAATCCTTATGTGCCTACCTCCCATGCTAATGTGCGTTTTTTTGTGGCTGAGAAAGCGGGTGAAGAACCTATCTGGTGGTTTGGTGGCGGTTATGATCTGACACCGTATTACACCTTTGATGAAGACGTAATTCACTGGCATCAAACCGCTAAAAGCGCTTGTGATCCTTTTGGTGACAGTGTTTATGAAGCGTACAAAAAATGGTGCGATGACTATTTCTTTATCAAGCATCGCAACGAGCCGCGAGGCGTTGGCGGTTTATTTTTTGATGATTTGAATGAGCCGAATTTTAGCCACTGTTTTGCTTTGTTGCGCAATGTTGGCGACAGTTACACCGCAGCCTATTTACCGATTGTCGAACGTCGTAAGGATATGCCTTATACCGAAGCGCAGCGTGATTTTCAGTTATATCGTCGTGGTCGCTACGTAGAGTTTAATCTGGTGTATGACCGCGGAACACTTTTTGGCTTGCAATCCGGCGGTCGCACCGAGTCGATTCTGATGTCACTGCCACCCCTGGTGAAATGGCGCTATAACTGGCAACCTGAACCGGGTTCTGCTGAAGCCCGGCTATATGATCATTATCTGCAGCCTCAGGATTGGCTGACGTTAAAAGCGAAATAGGGCTTAGGAGTCTTTCGAGAGTAACGCCAACTGATCGGCCTGATATTCGCTGATTAATGGATCAATTACCTGATCCAGCTGACCCGACATGACTTCATCCAGTTTATACAGCGTCAGATTGATCCGATGATCGGTAATACGCCCCTGAGGGTAGTTATAGGTACGGATGCGTTCACTGCGATCGCCACTGCCCACTAATAACCGCCGGGTTTCCGCCTGCTCTGATGCTTGTTTTTCTTCCTTGGCAGCCATGATGCGCGACTGTAAAACCGACATCGCTTTGGCGCGGTTTTTATGTTGTGAACGTTCTTCCTGGCACTCAACAATAATGCCTGTTGGAATATGCGTAATACGTACGGCTGAATCAGTGGTGTTAACGTGCTGACCACCGGCACCGGAGGAACGGAACGTATCCATTTTGATATCAGCAGGGTTGATTTCAATCTGATCGATTTCATCGGCTTCCGGCAAAATAGCTACTGTGCAGGCTGAGGTATGAATACGGCCCTGCGATTCGGTTTCCGGAACCCGTTGCACACGATGCGCGCCGGATTCAAACTTCAGCCGTGAATAGGCTCCCTCGCCGACAATACGGGCGATAATTTCTTTATATCCGCCATGTTCACCTTCCTGAGCGTTGAGTATTTCGACCTGCCAGCGGCGGGACTCTGCGTAGCGGGTGTACATACGGAACAAATCACCGGAAAAAATGGCGGCTTCATCACCGCCGGTGCCAGCACGAACCTCGAGAAAGATATTACGTTGATCATTGGGATCTTTAGGTAACAGCAGTTTTTGCAAGTCAATCGCCAGCTGTTCCTGTTTTTCCTCAGCGATGGCTAACTCTTCTCTGGCCATTTCACGCAGCTCAGGATCTTTTTCCTGCAGCATTGTCTGAGCATCTTTCAAATCACTTAATGTCTGCAAATACATGCCAAAGTGTTTTACAACAGGCTCTAGCTGCGCATATTCCTGCGATAAGGTGCGAAATTTATTCTGATTGGCCATGGTTTCCGGATCGGAAAGCAGGCCACTGATCTCTTCATGGCGATCAACTAAGGCTTCAAGTTTATGCCTGATGGAATCTTTCACAGATCAATCCTTAATATTAAATAAACGACGGGCAGCATCAATCATGGGATTATTTTCATCTGATTCAAATGCCGATTGTCGCAGTTGTCTACTGGGTTCGTGTAATAGTTTGTTGGTTAATGTGCGGGCCAGTTCGGTCATGACTATTTCGGCACTCATGCCCTGTTCCAGCTGGCGTAACGCTTTATCAACAGCCTGGGTGCTCAGCATTTGTCCCTGATCACGTATCGCTCTGATCACCGGAACAGCATCCTGACTCCGCATCCAGCCGGCAAAATGATCGGCCTGAGTATCAATAATTTCCTCAGCCTGCTTGGCGGCGTCACGGCGGGACTGTAAATTCTCTTCAATAATGTCGTGCAGATCATCAACGGTATAAAGATAGATATCTTCCAGCTGGCCGACTTCGGCTTCAATATCACGGGGCACGGCAATATCCACCATAAAAATGGGCCGCCGTTTGCGTTGTTTCAACGCGCTTTCGACAGTCCCTTTTCCTAAAATAGGTAATTGACTGGCGGTCGAGCTGATCACGATATCGGCTTCAGCAAGGTGGGCCGGGATTTCACTTAAACTGATGGCGTAGCCATTCACCGACGTTGCCAGCATATGTGCTCTTTCAACGGTACGGTTAGCGATAATCAAACGTTTAATGCCATTATCAAATAAGTGACGTGCCACCAGTTCAATGGTTTCTCCGGCACCGATTAATAACGCGGTTGATTCCGCCAGATTACTGAAAATCTGCTTTGCCAGACTGACAGCAGCGAAGGCGACTGAAACCGGACTGTTACCAATGGCGGTATCCGTGCGTACTTGTTTGGCAACGGCAAAGGCATGCTGGAACAGACGACCTAATGATTTTCCCAGCGCTTTTGCATTCAGGGCCTGAGTGTAAGCTGTTTTTAGCTGACCGAGAATCTGCGGCTCACCTAACACTAACGAATCCAGACCACTGGCGACACGAAATAAATGCCTGACTGCATCCGCACCTTCATAGTGATAAAGGTAGGACTGTAACGCAGTGGCATCCTGTTGCTGAAAGTTATGCAACCATAACAGGACGCTATTGTCATAATCCTCGTCCAGGTGACAGTATATTTCGGTGCGATTGCAGGTTGATACAATGACTGCTTCAATGACGCTGTCATTTAACATCAGTGACGCTAAAGCCAAAGGTAATTTATCAGCATCAAAGCTAAGCTTCTCGCGCACAGCAACCGGAGCGGTTGTGTGATTAATGCCGTAAGTGACAAGATGCATAATTAAGGAGTCGTGTTGTATGCTGTTAAACTTTACAGCCTTCAGCTAAGTTGTCTGATATTTCGGTCTGGATAAGACTAATTCGCCATTCTATCAAACTCAATCAGTCAGGTCGTTGAATTATGGATTTATTGCAACAGTTACACTGTCATTCCAAACAGTTTGCCGCTTCGGCAACTTGGTTGATGATACCTATTTTACTGTTTGGATGCGCTGCTACTGCTCAGCAATCAGACGAAAGCGCTACACTGCAACCGATTGACTTAAACAAACCTGAAGTGGTCGATACTGCGCAACCTGCAATGGATTTGCCACTTACGCCGGAACTGGTTTATTACGTACTTGCCGCTGAAATTGCCGGGCAACGCGGACAACTGGACATTGCGGTGGATTTATACAATCAGGCAGCAGAAATAACCGACTCGCCCAATCTGGCAGGTCGTTCCGCGCGAATATCCACTTTTTCCCGGGATCCCAAACGCATCAATCGGGCATTGACTCGCTGGCAGGAAGTTTCACCGGACGAAGCCGAAGTCTATGTGATGCGGGTGCCGTTTTTGTTAATGGAAGATAACTACCCTGAAGTGGTTAAAAACATGAACAAGGCATTTGCTCTGGAGCCGGAAAATAAAGAAAGATATCTGGAAAGTCTGGCTGCCAATTTAAGTGAAAAAGGCGATCCGGAAAGAGGTTTACAGACCATTCTGGAATTGGATATCTATAAAAATGACGATCCGGCAGCACGTTTTACTTACGCCCGGCTGGCGGCATATTTCCAGCGATTTGATGTTGCCGAAATGACCGTGGATGAATTGCTCGAGGAAGAGCCACGCAACGAAGCGTATCTGGCATTAAAAGCGGATTTACTGCAAACATTCAACAAAAGTGACGAAGCATTAAAACTTATTGCCAAAGCGGCAGAGCAGGAAGGGGCCAGTGAATCCTTACGCTTTACCTATGGCAAATTATTAGGGGAAAGCGGTCAATCGGAAAAAGCCAAACGGGTTTTTGAAGAATTGAATCTGGAAAACCCGGATAATCCGGACGTCATTTTTGCACTGGGGCTATTGGCGTTAGAGCGTGAAGATGGACAAACCGCCAAGACCTTTTTCAGTCAGTTATTACAAATGGGTGATGCCGGAGGCCAGGCCAGTTATTTTATGGGCCTTGCAGAAGAAATGAATGACAATATTGATTCTGCGCTGGTGTGGTTTGCTTCTGTACCTGTAGACAGCCAACGATTTGAAATGGCGCAAACCCGGTATATCAATCTGCTTGCTGAACAAGGTGACATTGATAAAGCACGGAAACATTTGCAATTACTGCGTCAGGAACGTCCACAGCAGGCGATTGATTTTTATTTGTTTGAGTCTGCTTTCTTACGCGACCAAGGCATGCCGGAAGAGTCTGTTAATGTGTTAAGTGAAGCATTGGTTAATTATCCGGGCAATCTGGATTTGCTGTACAGCCGAGCCATGGTGGCAGAATCGATAGATAACCTGGAAATGCTGGAAACCGATTTACGAACCATGTTGCAAATCGATCCGAATAATTCTCAGGCTTTAAATGCATTGGGTTATACCCTGACAGATCGCACTGACCGTCATGAAGAAGCGTTAGAGCTGATTAATAAGGCTCTGGAGTTGCGTCCCAATGATCCGTATTACCTGGATAGTCTGGGCTGGGTATATTACCGAATGGGTGATTTGGAAAAAGCGGAATATTATTTGCGGGAAGCAGTCGCTATTCAGGCTGATGTGGAATTCCTGGCGCATCTCGGGGAAGTTCTCTGGGTGCAGAATAAAAAATCAGAGGCCAGAAAATACTGGAGTGAAGCGTCAAAACTGGATGCTGAAAACAAAGTGCTTCAGGAAACATTGCAACGGTTGACCAAATGAAACAACTGTTGGTGATTTTGGCGGTCAGTTTGCTGACCGCCTGTACTCCGATTTGGCAAACAAAACCACTCGCCCCTGCAGAAGTTCTGTGGGAAAACCATCAAACATCATTAAAGCAGTTAAACGACTGGTCATTTCGTGGCCGGACAGTGATAAGACAGGACAAAGAAGGCTGGAATGTCGGCGTGACCTGGCAGCAACACCAGGATGATTTCACTATTCGTCTGATAGGTCCGTTTTCTCAGGGAGCCGTTGAATTAAAAGGTGACGATGAGCTGGTCACAATGACGTTTTCCGATGGCCAAACCTATTCTGCTACTACTCCTGAGCAGCTTCTGGCAGAAGTGATGGGTTGGTTGCTACCCGTTAGCGCCCTGCGCGACTGGGTGAGAGGCTTACCGTATTCAGCGATAAAGATCGACGGCAAAACACTGGATGACAAAGGCCGATTGATGACGCTATCTCAAGCTGGCTGGGAAGTTGAGTTTATCGATTATGTACCGTTGGAAGGTAATGATGTGCCGGCCAAAATATTCATTGAGCATCCCGAGTTAAGTATCCGATTGGTAATGAATGGCTGGAAAGTTGGCAAATGAATGAATGGTGGCCTGCGCCGGCAAAAATAAATTTGTTTTTACATATCACCGGCAGGCGATCAGATGGATATCATGAATTGCAGACGGCATTTCAGTTTCTCGATCAGGGAGACAAGCTAAAATTTACTGTCACCGATGATGCACAAATTAGCTTAAAAGCGGATCTGCCAGATATTGCTGATCAGGATAATCTGATTGTTCGTGCAGCCAGGTTTCTACAGGCAACTGCAAAAATCACCTCGGGCGCCATTATTCAACTTGAAAAAAACCTGCCAATGGGGGGTGGTCTGGGGGGCGGCAGTTCAGATGCTGCAACCACATTAATTGCGCTGAACAAACTCTGGCAATGTGGTTTAACTGAGGACCAGTTGGCCGCTCTGGGATTGCAACTGGGCGCAGATGTACCGGTTTTTATCCGCGGTCATGCCGCATGGGCTGAGGGGGTGGGGGAAATATTTACCAGGATTGATCCACCTGAACCTTGGTATTTAGTTATCTTTCCCGATTGTGCCGTCTCTACAGCAGAAATATTTTCCGCAACTGAATTGACACGCGATTGTGAACCCATCACAATAGCGGGCTTCCTTGCGGGGGAAGGCAGTAACATTTGCGAATCGGTGGTAAAAAAATTATATCCACCAGTTGCACAAGCACTGGCATGGTTGGCACAATATGCAGCCATTCCACGAATGACCGGAACGGGTTCTTGTGTATTTGCCCGCTTTGATTCAGCCGCTGAGGCTGAAAATGTTTTACAAAATGTGCCGGAACATTGGCATGCTTTTACTGCCAAAGGCTGCAACGAATCACCGTTGAGTCTTTGTGCAAAAGACTTCGATAGAAGTCTGAATGTAACTGCAAATTGATAGAGTTGAGTAAAAACAGTTGGGGTATCGCCAAGCGGTAAGGCAACGGGTTTTGATCCCGTCATTCCCAGGTTCGAATCCTGGTACCCCAGCCACTCTTTTTGTTTATTGAACGAACTCGGCATCTCAATAGTGACTCAAAACCGACTCCTCCAGTTACAACAGCGTACCGCAGACGGCAATATGATGGTCTTTACCGGTAATGCTAATCGTAAACTGTCAGAAAGTATCGCCAATTTTCTGAATATCAGCCTGGGTAAAGCCACCGTTGAAAAATTCAGTGATGGCGAGATCATGGTTGAAATTCTTGATAATGTCCGCGGTAAAGACGTTTTCATCGTCCAGCCTACCTGCATGCCAACCAATGATAATCTGATGGAACTCATGGTAATGACCGACGCTATCCGTCGAGCATCCGCCAAACGAATTACTCTGGTTGTTCCTTATTTTGGTTATTCCCGTCAGGATCGCCGTCCCCGCTCAGCACGAGTTGCTATCACTGCAAAAGTAGTAGCGAATATGTTGACTGGCGTTGGTGCCGATCGGGTGTTAACCGTCGATTTGCATGCGGATCAGATTCAGGGCTTTTTTGATTGCCCGGTAGATAACGTTTATGCCTCCCCGGTGTTATTGGGGGATATCTGGAAACATAAATACCAGGATTTGGTCGTGGTTTCTCCGGATGTGGGGGGGGTAGTACGTGCTCGGGCATTGGCCAAACATTTAGATGTTGAACTGGCGATTATCGATAAACGTCGCCCACGCGCCAATGTGGCCAAAGTGATGAACATCATTGGTGATGTTGATGGCCGGACCTGTGTAATGGTTGATGATATGGTCGATACTGCCGGCACCTTGTGTGCTGCGGCAGCCGCGTTAAAAGAACATGGTGCGACCAATGTGGTTGCTTACTGTACACATCCGGTTTTGTCGGGTGCAGCCGTGTCCAATATTAATAAATCTTTGTTAAATGAATTAGTCATCACTGACACGATTCCATTGCAGCCCGAGGCGGCCGCATGTGACAAAATCCGCGTGTTGAGCATTGCGGAAATGCTCGCAGAAGCAATGTACCGAATTAGTAATGAAGAGTCTGTAAGCTCTTTGTATATGGATTAACCAGAAGTCAGTCTTTTGGTTGTATGTGCTGAACCTGGTCGCGGGGGAGGCGAAAAGCCGTAAAACGGCATATTTAACGGACTCCGTGTCCGTTTTTTAGTCTTGGAGAAGAAGATGGAAAATTTATTTGAAGTACATGCTGAAGCGCGTACTGACCAGGGGAAAGGTGCGAGCCGCCGCCTACGTCATGCGGGCAAAGTACCAGCAGTAGTCTATGGCGCTGAAAAAGAACCAGTCTCAATTTCAGTTAACCATAACCAGTTCATTCGCCATTTGGCAGAAGAAGCGTTTTACGCACACATTCTGACATTGGTTATTGATGGCAAGAAAAATCAGGTTGTATTGAAAGATCTGCAACGCCACCCAGCCAATGACAACAAAATCATTCATGCTGATTTCCTGCGCGTTGATGCCAAGCATGCAATGACAATGACCATTCCATTGCATTTCCTCAATGAAGAAAAAGCGGTTGGTGTTAAAGCCGGCGGTTTGATCTCACATCTGATGACAGAGGTTGAAATCTCTTGCCTGCCTAAAGATCTGCCGGAATACATTGAAGTTGATGTTGCAAAACTGGCAATGGATGAAGCAATCCATTTATCAGAACTGAAACTGCCTAAAGGCGTCACTTTGACGGCCTTGACGCATACACAGGATGAGCAGCTGGAAGAAGGTGAACGTTCTTCTTACGATCAAGCGGTTGTTAATATTCATGAGCCACGTGTTGCTAAAGTGGATCTTGAAGAAGATACCGAAGCTGATGAGGAAGCGACTGAAGAGTAATTCAGTCGTCGGGAACTGTTATGACAAACTGGATTATCGCCGGTCTGGGCAATCCCGGTTCCCAATATGAACAAACCCGACATAACGTCGGGTTTTGGTGGTTGGATCAGTTGGCTAAGGATTTGGGGCTGAGTTTTAAAACAGAATCCCGATTTCATGGTCAACTGGTCCAATACACAACTCCGGAACATAAAGTCTGGCTAATTAAACCTCTTACGTTTATGAATCGCAGCGGACAGTCTGTTGCTGCACTGGCCAATTTTTATAAAGTCCTCCCAGAAAATATTCTTGTTATTCACGATGAACTGGATTTACCTGCTGGCACAGTTCGCCTGAAAAGTGGCGGCGGCCATGGCGGTCACAATGGTTTGCGTGACATCGTAAGTCAACTGGGCAGTAAAGAATTTTTACGTTGCCGGATTGGCATTGACCATCCTGGTAATAGCAAGCAAGTCGCTGATTATGTCCTGAGTAAACCCTCACCAGCAGATCGGGAAAATATTCTGACAAGTATCGATAACAGCTTGCGGGTTTTACCTGAAGTACTTTCAGGCAATCTGGAAAAAGCCATGAACTGGCTGCACTCACAATAAGAACAGCTTGGTTTTTTAACTCAGTTTATTGTGATCTGCATAGGCAACGGTTTAAGGTGCGAGTAATTTTTAATCATTCATATATAAATAACCCCTAAGGATTTCTCATGGGATTTAAATGCGGTATTGTCGGTTTACCTAATGTAGGCAAATCCACTTTATTTAATGCGCTGACGCAAGCCGGAATCGAAGCACAAAACTACCCGTTCTGTACTATCGAGCCGAATGTTGGCATCGTGCCGGTACCGGATCCGCGGATGGATAAGCTGGCAGCCATTGTAAAACCGCAACGCGTTTTGCCTACGACCATGGAATTTGTCGATATTGCCGGTTTAGTGGCCGGTGCATCGAAAGGTGAGGGGTTAGGTAATAAATTTCTGGCCAATATTCGTGAAACCGATGCTATCGCACATGTCGTACGTTGTTTTGAAGATGAAAACGTCGTGCATGTTTCGGGTAAGGTCTCACCACTGGATGATATTGAAGTCATTAATACCGAACTGGCATTAGCCGATCTCGAATCGGTGGAAAAAGCCATAACCAAAACCACCAAGGATGCCAAAGGTGGTGACAAAACAGCCAAAGCACGATTGGATTTACTGGTAAAGATTCGTGAGCATCTGGATCAAGGCTTACCTGTCAGGGCAATGAACCTTGATGAAGATCAGCTGGGATTATTAACAGGTTTGCATTTACTGACGATTAAACCCACGATGTATATTGCCAATGTTGCTGAAGATGGCTTTGAAAATAATCCGGCTCTGGATGCCGTCAAATCACTGGCTGAAAAAGAGAATGCGATTGTGGTGGCCATTTGTGCTGCTATCGAATCAGAGATTGCCGATCTGGCGGATGAAGATAAAGCAGAGTTTCTTGAGGAACTGGGACAGGATGAACCGGGTCTGAATCGGGTGATCCGCAGTGGTTATCAACTGCTGGGATTACATACCTATTTTACTGCTGGTGTTAAGGAAGTTCGCGCCTGGACCGTTGAAGTCGGCGCGACTGCACCGGAAGGCGCCGGGGTGATCCATACTGATTTCCAAAAAGGTTTTATTCGCGCAGAAGTCATCGGCTACGAAGATTTCGTACAGTTCAATGGCGAACAAGGCGCAAAAGATGCCGGAAAATGGCGCCTTGAAGGTAAAGAATATGTCATCAAAGACGGCGATGTAATGCATTTCAGGTTTAACGTTTAGACCAAATACTGCCTCTGCCATGTAAGTTCGACAAGGCACTCTGAAAACAAAGGAAGCGTCATGAAAAGATGGTTTGTCGGGGTGCTGTTGGCACCATTTTTCGCCAATGTAGCCTATGCAGATCAGGCAATGGATGCATGCATACTTTCCAAAATGGCTACATCGGACGATAGTGTAACCGTTGGAAATATTCGCGAAATCTGTTCTGCCGATATTGCTGCAGAAAAAAAAGAGCAGGAACAACCGGCATATCTTTCTGAAATGAATGATGAGCAGCTGGAAGCTATTTCAATTGATGAGAATGAAGGCACAATTGAAACGGCAGATGGATCAGCCTTATCACGCCGTTTAGTACTGGAAAAAACGCAATCAAATAATCCCTTTGCCTTTTTACCACATCGTCCGAATTACTTTATCTTCAGTAACAATGTAGGTTCAGCAAATGAGGCGCCTTTCGATGCAGCGGATCCGGATCGTGACTATGATTTTCAACCATGGGAAAGCAAATTTCAGATCAGCTTAAAATTGCCCGTTGTTCGTGGGTTGTTTGATGGTCGTGCCGATGCGTTTATTGCCTATACCAACCGTTCTTTCTGGCAAATGTTCAATAGTGATAGCTCGGCAGCATTTCGCGATTCAAACCATGAACCTGAAGCATGGCTGTCTTTTGCAAATGATACAGAGTTGCTGGGATTCAAGAACTCTCTGATTAATGTGGGTATCAATCATCAATCGAACGGCCAGAGTGGAGAGCTTTCCCGAAGCTGGAATCGTGTGTTTGCCGAGTTTGTTGTCGAAAAAGGGGATTTCTATTTCTCCGCCCGTCCGTGGTATCGCATCCCGGAGCGCAGCAGTTCGGATGATAATCCGGATATTGAAAAATATTTGGGTAATTTCGATTTCACCTCGGTTTATAAATATGGTGACCACAGCTTTGATCTGATGATACGTAATAACCTTCGCGGTAATAATAAAGGTGCAACGCAACTGGGCTGGAGCTTTCCTCTGTATAAAAACTTCAGAGGTTATGTGCAATGGTTTAATGGGTATGGTGAAAGTTTGATTGATTACGATCACCGTACCAATAGCATTGGTTTTGGTATTCAATTCAGTGATTGGTTGTAACCCTATCGCTAAATTGTTGATATTTACTGCCCAGACAAGTAAAATGCTCGGCTTCGTGGCTACATAGCTCAGTTGGTTAGAGCACATCACTCATAATGATGGGGTCCCTAGTTCGAATCTAGGTGTAGCCACCACAAATTCAAAAACCTGCTTCGGCAGGTTTTTTTATGTCTGAAATTTTCGCCTTAATTTTATTCTTTCAGTTAACCCAGTGAATTGCGTAAAGCATTGGCTAATATCAACAATGTTTTCCTGAAGGTTATAGGGAAAATGACCTCAATGTTGGGGCGGGAGAAACTTTGAAATTTACCCTCTAGTCTGCAGTAGATTCGTCTAACTTATATTACTCAGGAGCAAATTCATGTCCATTAAGCCGGTGTCTGTCGCGTTGTTTGCTTGTTTTGCCGGAATACTTTTATCAGCCAATAGTTTAGTGGCAGCCGAAGACGATGCCAGCCGCTTTATTGAGTTCTATGAAGAAGCGGATGAGGATTGTGAAAAGAAAGGTGGTGCACGGATTTTTGTAAAAAATACGCATGAAAAACAAATCATTGACTTGCATCTGGACCGCTATTTTTATGATGTGCGACAGGGCGGGCGATCTATGTTTCCCATAAAACCCTCCGCTTCTCAGGCATTAGGGTGTAGCAGGGTGTTTGATGCTGAGCAGCGTTGGGAGTTGGTTTCAGCGACCTTTATAAGCGAAGCCGGGGTAAACGAACGATACGGAGATCAACAGTAATACACAGCATGATTTGATCAGCAAAAAATCGGTGATTGTTTACAAACTTAATAGGGTGAAACACTAAAGGAGCAGACTAATGGAAAGATCAGTCCATGGCGTAATAATTAAGCGTTTATTGATCGTCTTTTCTGTTTCTTTAAGTTTCATGGCAATAAGTGGCTGTGAAGATAATGAAGTGCAACAGTCTCAAGAGTTTGATGAACAACCTTCATATGCTGTTATCAAGCCGGTTCCGCAAAATTTACAGCAAGGAATGCCTGAAGCTAAACCCGTTGAAATGTTATCGGTTGCCGATCCTACTCCACCTGAGCAATGGTTGTTAACCCTTTATCAAGCTAAGCCAGGTGCTGATAAAACACGCGATACCAACTATTACCAGAGACTTCTATCGTCTATTAAGCCCCATGTGCATGAACAACCTCGTGTGATAGCCAATCGTACTGTGCAAACCACCCGCCAATTACAGGAAATGGGCATTGCAGCAGACGAAGATCAAATGCTTGAGGATTTTGCAGCTCAACTTCAAACCGTAAATGGGCGTTTTGTTTATGGTGAACTTTGTGCGAATTACAGTAATTTAAGACAACAAAAACTGAGTCATCAGGAAGCGATACTGGAGCTCTTTGAATCGCTTTAATTTCGGCATTTTATCCCACATGACTTTGTCAGCATTGGAGCAATAGACATGCAGGAGCTAATAAACGGTTTGTTAGTTTGGGCAGTTACGTTAACCGGGTATCAACAGCCTGTTGATTTGCCGGTGGTTGAAGCGGTGAGCCATCAACAATTGGTTAAAACATTATGTGAAGATCAATTCTGTACCGCTGTAGCCTATTACGACACAGATACACAAATTATTTACTACGATGAGCGGATGCAATTAGAGCAGGATCAAAGTGCCAGAGGCTTTATTATTCACGAAATGGTGCATTATCTGCAGGACTTAAATGGTGAGTTAGTGCCGTCGGAAATGAGCTGTGAACAACGCATTGAAAAAGAGCAAGAAGCCTATCGAGTACAACAGTATTTTCTTCAAGAGCACAAAGAACCTACTTTCCAGATTGATTTGGCTGTCGCCGTATTATCAAACGTTTGTAAAACAAATAATGTGGTGGAATAAGTTGGTCAGTTAATTGGCAAATCAATATAGTCATCGTTGATTTCGACGGCTTCTACCGGAATGCTAGTGACCGAGGTGGCTTTTTCGTTATCTTGAACATCATCACATCCGGTTTGGTATTGCTCAAGGCTGAATTGATCTGGAGCGGTTTTATCAAAACTAATACGAAAGAAATTTCGTTCACTACGCTCACTCATTGTTGCACAGTTGTTCTGAATCAGAGGAAATCTACCTTTTAATATCGTTGAATCGTTAGCCAACGAAATAACACTTAAACTGGTTTCATTACTACCACCCATGCCAAAACTACTAACCAGTGCTAATTCATCCAGCCCATCATCATTAATATCAGCAACGGGAAATAAATGATGAGTGCCTCCAGCAAATACGATGTTGCGAACAAGCTGCTGATTTTCAACGATGGCGAGTCCCATATTGCTGCAACAGCGTGGCCATAAGCTCAGTAAATATAATACGGCGGTTTGCTCGCTAGCTGATCGGGTGAAGTTGCCCTGAGCACTATCCATGATTCGAAAATCTTCTTCATACACAGCGTTATGCCGGAGCCAGTATTCTCTGGACTGACTACTCGACTGAAGAATAGCTGGATGGTTTAGCCAGTAACTTTGATCAGTGGCTGCCGATGGCAAGCGACCATCGGCAATCACATATATCTCTTCTGTTTGCTGGGCCAGACTGACATGTGATATGCCGATACATATCAATAAGACAATTGAATAATTTCTCATTACCCAGCCCCCCATTCTTTATACCGATCCACTCGTTCTGGTTTACCAGATATTACTCCGGTTTTTGGGTCTCGATATCCACACCTTCAAAACTGACGGTCGGTTCTTTACGTGTCGTATGTTTAGGTTTTTCAGCGACTGTTTCAGGGTTGATAACCAGTGGTTCTTTACGCTCAGTTTTATTTTTTTGTGTAATGACTGGCGCTTCATCCATGACAACGGGATCCTGGCGACGGACTTTATTGGGTCTGGCCGCTTCGAGCCCGGTTTTCATCCCTTTGGGAAGTTCATCAAAGAATAATGGATCAAGCCGGCCATTTATATATTTCAATGGTTGGGAAAGTTTTTGCTGCTGGCAATAACGAATTACCCCCATCAATACTTGCCGAACAGCTTCCAAATCATCCAGGCTGCCCCGCTTATCCTCTGCAAAATAGGCGGCCATAAAACTGAAACGGTTATCAATGGAAAAGGGCAATATCTGACGCCACAAACTATAGATATCCTCAACTTTAATTAATTCGCCTGCTACAGCACGATCCAGGCTGCGGAACCAGAACAGAATTTCATCCAGCACACTGGCGGTCAGTAAATCATCCTGATCAGTGATAACTGCCATGCGGTCACCCATATGCCATGACGTCTTAATATTTTGCGGGGTATACCAGCTTACTTCAGGTGTCAGAGCCAATGCGAATTCATAGACCACTTTGGCATCAAATGTTGATCGATTGGTTAACCATAACGCCGGTTGATTGCTGATAGACAGAAATTGGCTTTCCAGGTCCTGTAACAGGCGTTGTCGTTCCAGTTCTTTATTTGTCTGTGAACCATCATTGGCTCGTCGTTTGACTATCCATAACAGAAATACTGCAATCAGCAGAATGCCTGCCAGAGTCAGCAGGATAGTCGAAAAATACAACGCTAACTGTGATGAGAGTTGCTCCAATTGTTCCGCTGATAGTGCAGTAGCGTCGTCAGCGTTCACAATATTGCTGATAATTTCTTCAATGCGTTTTTGAAAAAAACCAATTGCCATAAATAGCCTTATACATTTGTCGAAGAATGAGAAAGTGTTTACTTACATAAAGACACTTCTATTGTCCGCTAATTTTCCAAAGAAAAATTTTTTATGTCATATATTCTAAACTGCTGATATAAAAGACGTAAAAATGCGTTTTGTCAGGAAGTTTGTTCAAGTCAAAAGGAGAGTGTTTATGAGCATGGTACAAGAATTCAAAAAGTTTGCGATGCGCGGTAATGTGGTTGATATGGCAGTTGGTATCATTATCGGTGTGGCATTTGGCAAGATTGTTTCATCGTTTGTTTCCGATGTCATTATGCCGCCACTCGGTTTGTTAATGGGTGGGGTCGATTTCAAAGATCTGGCGATAGTCCTCAAAGAAGCGGTTGGAGATACGCCGGCAGTCGTTATTGCCTATGGGCAGTTTATTCAAACGATTGTTGATTTTGTGATTATTGCCTTTGCGATTTTTATAGCCATCAAGGTCATGAACTCATTGAAAGCGAAAGAAGAGGCGGCTCCTGAGGCACCACCTGCGCCGACAAAAGAAGAAATTCTGTTAACCGAAATTCGCGACATTTTGAAACAGAAATAAATCTGGTTGGGCCGGATACCTGTCTGGTGTCCGGTTTTTTCTGTTTCTGCCATGATGCCATTATTTGCCAGAGTAGCTGTTAGCCTTATCGTGGCGATATTGCTGGTTTCGATGTTATTTTACGGCTATCTGGCTGGTTTTATCGGCAGTCCGTCAAGGTATGCAAAATGGCTGGTTCCGGTATTTTTCTATACGGGCGTTATATTGTGCCTGACCGGAGTGATTTTCACCTTAGTTGAACAATTTGTCTGGGTTCGCTGGTCATTTATTTCTGCAGTATTCAATAACCCAGCTGGATTGTGATGATCGATATCAAGTACATCTCAGCAAAATTGAACAACGCCCGGCTGAGGTGGTGTTATTTCAGAAAGGTAATTTCTCCCAATCCATTCAACGCCTGGCGGGATGGGATAAATCCGCTTCAATGAATGATTGCCGATTTATTGAAAACACCTATTCCCTCGGCACACAGAGACGCTTTCTCAGTCAATGCCACAATCAGCAGCAAACTTCGGTGGTGGATTTGATTGATCAGGCTAAACGTCTGGGGTGCCAGCAAGGATAGCACTGTCATGCGTCAATAAATGTTCGATTTCCTGTTCACCTTCCTGTTGCAGATAATCCAGAAATGTCTGTGCGGCCAGTGACAATCGTTTGCCTTGACGATGCACAGCATACCAGCGGCGGCGTAATGGAAAGTTTTCCACATCCAGTATTACAATTTTATTAGCAGCTAATTCCAGTCGCAGACTATGTAATGACAACACTGCCACCCCCAGGCCAGCCATCACCCCATGCTTGATTTCATCTGCCCCACTTAGCTCCATATAGGGCGAGACCTTGAGTCCTGATTTGGCAAATAATTCTTCAACTGCTTTGCGTGTGCCGGAACCGGGCTCCCGGCCAATCAGACGTTGTTCCGCAATGGCTTTTAACGGAATGTTTTTTTGTGTAGCCAATGGATGATCAGGCCGGGCGACAATGACCAGGACATTTTCCAGAAACGGATATTCAACTACGGGCAGATCCTCGGGCACCTGACCCATGATATAAAGATGATCTTCATTGGCATCCAGACGCTCCAATAACCGTGCTCGATTGGTTACCCGGAGTCTTGGTTCGACTTTGGGATAGCGTTTTATGAAATTACCCAGGAGATAGGGCAGAAAATATTTGGCGGAGCTGACCACCACCAGATTGACCGGCCCGGCGACTTCACCCTGTAAATCAGCCAGAGCGGCATCGAGATCTGCCAGCCGCTCTAATACATCGCGACAGGCATCATAGAGTTCATGGCCCGCAACCGTCAGGTGCAATTTTCGGCCTACCGTTTCGAAGAGTGGCATGCCGACAGACTCTTCCAGTTTTTTCATCTGAATCGACACGGCCGGTTGTGTTAAATGTTTTTCTTCTGCGGCGCGGGTAATACTCATCAATCGAGCCGTCGCTTCGAATAAACGTAATTGTTGTAAGGATGCATGCAGCATATATAACTTTAATTTATGTTAAGGATAAAAATTATTAACTTGTTTTAATGGTTAAAGTCAACTATTTTTGTCACAGACATAAAATTGTCGCTGAAGTAAACTTACCTCGGCAAAAAAACAGTTTGATTAATCTGCTTGCGCATAATCCTGGAGAGAACACCATGGCAAAGACTTACCAAGCGGGTGTAAAAGAGTATCGCGAAACATACTGGATGCCTGATTACACTCCGAAAGACACTGATTTCCTGGCCTGCTTCAAGGTCATCCCGCAAGAAGGTGTGCCTCGTGAAGAAGCGGCTGCGGCGGTTGCGGCGGAATCATCGACTGGCACCTGGACCACTGTCTGGACTGATTTGCTGACAGACCTGGATTACTATAAAGGTCGCGCTTACGCTATTGAGGATGTTCCAGGCAACGATGAGGCGTTCTATGCCTTTATTGCATACCCCATCGATTTGTTTGAAGAAGGTTCAGTCGTAAACGTGCTGACTTCTCTGGTGGGTAACGTTTTCGGTTTTAAAGCAGTGCGTTCATTACGTCTGGAAGACGTGCGAATTCCTGTTGCGTACGTAATGACTTGTGGTGGTCCTCCTCATGGTATCCAGGTTGAGCGTGACATCATGAACAAATATGGTCGTCCATTGCTGGGCTGCACCATCAAGCCAAAGCTGGGTCTCTCTGCCAAAAACTACGGTCGTGCCGTATATGAATGTTTGCGTGGCGGTCTGGATTTTACCAAAGACGATGAAAACGTTAACTCACAACCATTTATGCGCTGGAGACAACGTTTTGACTTTGTTATGGAGGCGATCGACAAAGCTGAAATCGAAACGGGTGAACGTAAAGGTCATTATCTGAACGTTACAGCGCCAACCCCTGAAGAAATGTACAAACGTGCTGAGTATGCCAAAGAACTGGGTGCACCCATTATCATGCATGACTACCTGACGGGTGGATTCACGGCCAACACAGGTCTGGCCAACTGGTGTCGTGATAACGGTATGTTGCTGCATATTCACCGTGCAATGCATGCGGTACTGGATCGCAATCCGAACCATGGTATCCATTTCCGTGTATTAACCAAAATGCTGCGTCTGTCAGGTGGTGATCACCTGCATTCAGGTACTGTGGTTGGTAAATTGGAAGGCGACCGTGCTGCAACACTGGGCTGGATCGATATTATGCGTGACTCTTATATCAAAGAAGATCGCAGCCGCGGCATTATGTTTGATCAGGATTGGGCATCCATGCCTGGTGTTATGCCGGTCGCTTCCGGTGGTATTCACGTATGGCATATGCCTGCACTGGTCAGCATCTTTGGTGATGATTCGGTATTACAGTTTGGTGGCGGTACATTGGGTCATCCATGGGGTAATGCGGCGGGTGCAGCAGCCAACCGTGTGGCATTGGAAGCTTGCGTAGAAGCACGTAACCACGGCAGAGAGCTGGAAAAAGAAGGGAAAGAAATCCTGACCGCTGCTGCTGAGCATAGCCCTGAGCTGAAGATCGCAATGGAAACCTGGAAAGAAATCAAATTCGAATTCGATACCGTCGATAAATTAGACGTTGCCCATAAATAAGCGATGCTGGTCGGCACTGCTGACCATGGTTTACTGATATCGAATTTGACATTATTTGAGGAAATGACAATGAGTGAAATGCAAGATTACGCTTCAAGCCTTGCCGATGCATCAAGCCGTAAGTTTGAAACCTTCTCATATTTGCCGGAAATGGATGCTGCACGTATCCGTAAACAGGTTGAATACATCGTCAGTAAAGGCTGGAACCCTGCAGTAGAACACACTGAACCAGAAAATGCATTTGGTCACTACTGGTATATGTGGAAACTGCCTTTATTCGGGGAAACCGATGTGGATCGCATTCTGGCTGAAGCCGAAGCCTGCCACAAAGCACATCCGAAAAACCATGTGCGTTTGGTGGGTTATGATAATTATGCTCAATCTAAAGGCGCAGAAATGGTCGTGTTCCGCGGTCAGTCGGTATAACATCAAATCGAATCAGTCCCTGACCACAGTGTCAGGGGCTTTTTCAAATACGTACCACCAAACTTTCCAACGAATACCCTGAGGTTACTGCGATGAGCGAGAAAATTGCTGAACAGTATAAAGTCAAAACAGAACCTTTTTACCGTCCGGTCAGTAATGAAGTGGAGCTGTATCAAGCCGCTTACGCGCGCCGTATGCCGGTAATGCTTAAAGGTCCGACCGGTTGTGGTAAATCCCGTTTTGTCGAATATATGGCCTGGAAACTGGGCCGCCCGTTGATCACAGTTGCCTGTAATGAAGACATGACCGCCTCCGATCTGGTTGGGCGGTTTCTGCTCGATAAAGATGGTACCAAGTGGCAGGATGGTCCATTGACCACGGCTGCCCGTATCGGTGCTATCTGTTATCTGGATGAAGTAGTGGAAGCACGTCAGGATACAACCGTCGTTATCCATCCCTTAACCGATCACCGTCGCAGCCTGCCGCTGGATAAAAAAGGTGAATTGGTCGAAGCCCATAAAGATTTTCAACTGGTGATTTCCTACAATCCCGGTTATCAGAGCTTGATGAAAGATCTCAAGCAATCCACCAAGCAACGTTTCGGTGCAATGAATTTTGATTATCCTGACGCCGAGCTGGAGGCCGAAATTGTCGCCAGGGAAACCGGTGTCGATGCTGAGATAGCCAAAAAACTGGTACAGATTGCGCATCGTGCCCGCAACCTGAAAGGTCATGGCCTGGATGAAGGTATTTCCACCCGTCTTCTGGTCTATGCAGGGCAAATGATTGCAGAAGGTGTTGAGCCTTTGGCTGCCTGCCAGATGACGTTAGTCACACCATTGACTGATGATCCGGATATGCGTGAAACGCTGGAAGCCGCTGTTCATACCTTCTTTGTTAGTTGATAAAGGCCGACCCGGTTTCTCCGGTTTGGATATCACATCATGAGCGTCAATCTAAACGATTACCGCGAACAGCTTGAAAAAATAGCGCCAGAACTGGTGCATACCTTGGACAGTACTTTTCAGGATGCAGCCAGAATCATGTCGCCTGCCGGTTTGCAGGAATATATGGAAGGCGCCAAAGGCTTGGCAGAGCTGGGTCGGGGTAAAGAGCTGGTGGTTGCCTTTCTGGAAGATATTCCACAAGTTGTCAAAGAATGTGGTGAAGATGTCATTCGTGATTGCATCAATGCGGCGATGAAATTATCGTCAATGACCTCAGGTGAGGTCATTGCACTGATGATTCATAGTCTGCCAATTGCTGCCCGGCGATTGGGTGACCCAGAATTATTACGCGGTTATTTAAACCTGATTCATCAGCTGTCAGCCAAATCTTCCCGTGGCTTAAGACCTATGCTGGGTATTATGGATGAATTATTGTCCAAACTTACTTTGTCCGGTTTACGTCGCTGGGCCAACTTTGGTGCCGAGGCTTACCGTCGCGATTTGAACAGCCTGGTCAAATACTTTGCCCTGGAAACCGCTGACAGCAAGAAAATGCTGCAGAAGGAGCGTCGCGGTACGTTGTTTATTGATACTCAACGCAAACTGAATTTTTATCTGCGGGCATTATGGGGCAGGGATTTTTTTCTGCGACCCACCGCAGCAGATTACGAAGGATTCAAACCTTATATCGACCATTTTGTGATGCATCTTCCGGATGCTGTGGATGATATTGAAGGTGTCAGTGGTCTGGCGCTCTATCGGGCTCAGGCCGCCCATCTGGCAGCCCATATTCAATATACCCGAGCACCGATTTCCGCCGAACAACTCAGCCCGGCGCAGCTGTTTTTTATCGGACTGGTGGAAGATGCCCGCGTTGAATATCTGGCGATACAGGATTTCCCCGGTCTGCAGAAGCTCTGGGGCAACCTGTTAAATGTTGAACAAAGTCAGAATGTGGAACATGCTGGCCTGTTAAAACTCGAACAATTCGCCCGTTGCCTGCATGATGCATCACTTAAAAATGATGATGAGCAATTGGATGCTTTAGCGGTCAGGTTTCATGAAAACATTGCAACTCAATCTCAGAATAACCAGTTCAGCTGGGATCTGGGAATGGAGCTGTTTCATGTGTTTGCCGAAAAGCGCGAGGTGCCCAGTTTACGAATATTAGAATCCATTCGTTTGCCTTATCGCGACGATAACCGTTTTGTCTGGGAGTTTGAAGAATTCGATTTTCTGGCGCACGGGGCTGAATATATTCCGGCCAGCCAGCGGCAGGTTCGCAGATATGTCAGCGCCGTTGAAATGGCCAATGAAGTGGATTGTGAGCTGGCCGGCGATGATGCCCAGGAAATCTGGATCTGCTCAACCAAATTCATGCCATATGAAGATGCCGGTGAAGCCACGGTCAGCTTTAATGAGATGTGGGGTAAAGATCCCGTCTCCGGACCCTATCATTATCAGGAATGGGATTATCAGGTACAGCTTTATCGTCCGGATTGGAGCACGGTATATGAATATCGTCCCAAGAAAGGTGATCCAGAAGACATTGATAATATCCTCAAAGAATATAAACCGGTGGCACATCGTATCCGGCAGATCATCGACTTATTGACACCGGCCGGGGTGCAGCGAGTTCGCAATATGGAAGATGGCGACGAAATTGATATCAATGCTGCGGTTGATGCAATGATTGCCATCCGTATGGGCGAGCAACCCAATACACGTATCACCATGCGTAATGTGATAAAAAATCGGGATTTAGCCGTAACGGTGTTACTGGATTTATCGGAATCCACCAATGATGTTATCGAAGGCAGTGAGAAGACGGTTCTGGATTTGACGCGTGAAGCAGCAACCCTGGTGGCTACAGCCATCAATGGCATCGGTGATCCCTTTGCGATTCATGGCTTTGCCTCGGATGGCCGGCATGATGTGCAATATTTCCGCTTTAAAAATTTCAATCAGCCTTTTGATGATGAAGCAAAATCACGGCTGGCGGGGATGAAGGGTGGTTTATCGACACGAATGGGCGCCGCGATGCGTCACGCGGCACAACACCTGCTAAAACAACCGGAACGCCGCAAATTATTATTGCTGGTCACCGATGGTGAACCTTCGGATATAGATGAGCGCGATCCACAACATTTACGACATGATACCCGCAAAGCCGTGGATGAATTATGGAGCCGCGGTGTGATGACCTATTGTCTGACGCTTGATGCGAATGCTGATAGTTACGTTAAACGAATTTTTGGTGAAAATAACTACACGATCATCGATCATGTTGATCGTTTACCGGAAAAATTGCCTACTTTATTTGCCAGCCTGACCCGTTAGGGCTTGTTGATCTTTCATCTCCGCCTCTGTTGTGAGCTGAAAAAGCGTCAATCAAGGCACGAGGAGCGCCTTTTGTGAGATACATCCATGTATCTCACCCCATTGGGGCTTATACGCTCAAAAACGCTCCCGGCGTTTTTGTAGTTGTTCTAAATAAGTGACGAGCAACGAAGAGTGGCGTTTTTCAGTCACAACCCAAAGGGCTGGGGCTATTTTTCCGCCCTACGGCGTTGGAAATGACTTATGTAGAACAACTACATCGCATCATTTCCGTCTTGTAGGACGAAAAAATAGCCGCCAGCAGTGGTGGATATGAAAGATCAACAAGCCCTAGGAAAAATCATGAAAGATCAAAAACGTTACGTTGGTATTGATAAGGAAATTAATGGTGCGATGACCGATACCGGCAAAATCATTCGGGATGCCTGGGTATTCGGCTTGATTCCGGAAACGGAAACCTGTGAAGGCTGGCTGGCGGCCGGATTAGAAGATTTGTGGCGCAAGGTCAATCTCGAATGGGAAAAATATGGCTTTCGGGTGGCGAATCTGCCACCGGAAATGCAGCAGAATTTTATGCGTATTCATAATTCTGCTTTTGCTCAAGCCAGGCAGGCCGGCTGGGACGCCGAGCGAGATCTTATCGACGAAGTCTGAAGAGTCTCGATGTATACCCGACATCTTGAGATTCCGGTTTTTGAAACTCGACATGTCTGGGTAGAAGCCGTTTTATTCAATCAGGCTCAGCGGGTATCAAAGCGTTTTCCAGATGGCTTACGCTTTGCGATTCCTGAGTTAAAAACGCTTGAACTGATAGTGCAACGTGATGCATGGATTATTGTAGATAAAGCGTTAAATGACGTTCCTGTAGCCGCCTGGTTGGAGTTTGAAACACGGCATCGGGACAATTTACATTTACCGGTTAATTGTCATCTGCGTTTATTCCATGTT
Organism: Methylophaga sp. UBA2496; assembly: GCF_002341635.1. Taxonomy (NCBI): domain Bacteria; kingdom Pseudomonadati; phylum Pseudomonadota; class Gammaproteobacteria; order Thiotrichales; family Piscirickettsiaceae; genus Methylophaga; species Methylophaga sp. UBA2496. The sequence continues at coordinate 205,629 of NZ_DDOK01000007.1, forward strand.
CATGCCGGACTGGTATTAAAAAGAGCTCAGCAAGGCATGCTGGAAAATCTGAGTGCCATCCTAAAATCTACCAGTAAGTAAATATAGCCATAATCGTTGATTACCACTGGGATGGTGATGCCAGAATGGTCTGTACTTCTGCATATAACTTTTGCAGGTCTGCAATGCCCTTTCGGGCTGATTCAGTCTCGTTTTCTTCAAATTGATTACGCAAACCGGCCGCGGCATGAAACAGTTCGTAATAGGCCAGTTTGAGTCGATCCAGCCAGAACTGGTTAAACAATTCCTCCTGCTTGCCTTGCTCCAGCCAATGTGTGAAGTGACTGCGTTTAGGATTCATTAAAGGCCAGTTGATGATTTCCGCAGGACTACTGTGAAGATTAGCAATCACCCGCTGTAACCATTGTTCCCCTTGCATTTGCATCAATGCCAGCAGTCGTTGTTGAGGCGATAATGAATTACGCGCATGGTTCAGCCAGCGTATTTCAGGTTGGTAATCCTGCATCCATTGACTTAATTTATCTGCGGGCATTGGCTGGGCAATAACGTATCCTTGTGCCATATCGCAACCTATCGTCATCAGCATTAAACCGTGCTCTATACTCTCAACACCTTCAGCAATGACCTGATGCTGAAAGGCATGACTTAAGCCAATAACACCTTCGACAATAGTGAAATCATTTGGATCATCCATAATGTCGCGGACAAAGCTCTGATCAATTTTAATCACATCGACTGGCAGATGGCGCAGATGGCTTAACGATGAATAGCCGGTACCAAAATCATCGAGGGCAATTCGGACTCCAAGCCCATTGCGACAGGTTCCGATAATTGACGAAACAGTGTGAATATCGGTTAAAACACTGCTTTCAAGAACTTCCAGCTGCAAATATTCTGCGGATAAATCGGGGTATTTCGACAGTATTCTATCGAGACTGTCATAGAATCCTGGCCACTGCAGATGATGGGCAGAAATATTGACACTGATTTCTATCTTCCGGCCCTGCTGATGAAACGTCACTAATTGTTTTAGCGTTTGAGCGATAACCCAGTTACCAATACGAATTTCCAGGTCGGTGCCAGCCAATAAACTTAAAAAAGTGGTGGGTTCCAGAATGCCCTGCTGCGGGTGATTCCAGCGGAGCAGTGCTTCAGCACCGTAAATACGTCCATTACGCATATTAATTTTAGGTTGGTAAAACAGACAAAACTGATCATTGGTAAGTGCATGATGCAAATTATCTAGCTTGCTTTGCTGGAGCAGAATTTGTTTGTCATGGATGGCATCAAACACTGAATAACGGTTACGCCCCGTCTGCTTGGCCTGATACATCGCCTGGTCAGCATGGCGCAGTAAAGTGTCTGCATCAGCTTGATCCAACGGATAAATGGTGACGCCCATACTCGCGCCCAGTTGAATAAAATCGCCGTCAATCCGGTAAGGCAGTTGGATGGTGCGTAACAATCTACTCACTAAACGCTCACAATGTTCGACTGAACTGATGTCATTGAGCAAAATAGCGAATTCGTCTCCACCTAACCGGGAAGCCGTGTCATCCAGACGGATACATGCCTTAATGCGTTGAGCTACTTCAATGAGAACCTGATCGCCGATTTCATGACCGTAAGTGTCATTTATGGGTTTAAAGCCATCCAGATCCAGAAAAATAACGGCCAGCAGGCTATGCTGACGAATGCTATGCGCTATGGCTTGTTGAAATCTGTCTGCAAATAACGTTCGATTAGGCAACTGGGTCAGCATGTCATAATGCGCCATCATTTCCAGCGCATGTTGCTGTTCTTTTATCTCGGTAATATCTGAAAATAATCCAAGGTAATGCAAGGTTTTCCCTTGCTCGTCGGATAACGTCGATATTGTCAGAAGCTCGGCAAATAATTCACCGTTTTTACGACGGTTCCATATTTCTCCCTGCCAGTAACCATTTTCTATAACGTTTTTCCAGATATCTCTGTAAAAGGCTTCACTGTGTTTCCCTGATTTGAGGATAGAAGGGTTTTGATTAATAACTTCTTCGGGGCTGTAACCGGTAATGATACAAAATGCCGGGTTTACGTCCACAATGCGACCATCCGGGCTGGTGATTAGAATGCCTTCATGTGCCTGATGAAATACCCGGCCGGATAATTTCAGTTTTTCTTCGGCCAGTTTACGTTCACTGATGTCATAAAAAATAGTGATAAACACATTGGTCTGACCATCATTAATCGCTGTGCTTGAAATCAAAACATGCTTGGTTTGTTGTTGACGGGTCATGACTTTAACTTCAACTGCTTCACCACGGTAGGGAAGTCGCTGTTGCAATGCCTCCGCTACAAACTCATCCCAGGTCTGTTTAGTGAGTTGACGATAGGATGGATCCGGATATGCTTTTTCAAGCCATGCTGCCAAGCTGGGTAAGTCTTCAAGTGCGTAACCAAAACTCTCAACAAAGGCTTTATTTACAAAAATAATTTTACTTTTACCATCACTCAGAATATGCGGGATAGGCGATGCGTTTACGATACTGCGTAATTTGGATTCATTACGCGCTAATGCCTGGCCAGATTGTTTGAGGCGATAGATCCAGAACGCAAAAACCATAATAATAGCGACTATAGTTAAGGCAATTTTGATGAGGGTTGCTTTTGAAATACCACTGTTAATGCTTAGCCCCATCCAGGATTGTTCGATTCGTTGTCTTTCTTCTGCCGAAATACTGGCCAAAACCTTATTTATAATAGATTGCAAGTGGGGATGTCTGGGATTGATACCCATTCGATAAGCGTTGTATTGCTGAGTTTGTCCGGCAAATTGCAAGTTGATCAGGTTGGCCTGTTTGATCGCGTAATTGGCATATGCAGCGTCTCCAACATACGCATCAGCTTCGCCTGTAGCGACTTTTTTCAGGGCTTCTGTTGTCGTTTCAGTGAGTAACAGGTTAATTTCAGGATAATTCAATGCCAGGTTTTCCTGAACATGATAGTTTTTCTCCACCGCCACAGTTTTACCCTTCAGATTTTCCAGAGTACCGATATAGCCAAAGCGGTTAGCATTGACGATGACAACAGGATTGGTGATGTAAGGCTGGCTGAACAATAAATATTCTGAGCGTTCAGGACTCATATTCAAACAAGACAGCATATCCAGTTCACCACGTTTTGCCATCGCGATAATCTCATGCCATGGTTTATCAGTGATGATCTCAAACTCTATACCGAGCTTGGCTTGCAGCAGCTGAATATACTCTGCCGCCAGACCTTGATAGTTGTTTTCGCTGTTAATCCACTCATAGGGAGCAAAGGCGCGATCAATGCCGAGTTTGATAACAGGATTCTCTTCCAACCAGGATTGTTCTTCAGGACTCAGTCTTAGCGCGGCATTGGATTGGTAAATAAATCCCTCTAATTGGGATTCAGAAAGTGCCGGAGCAATATTTAAACGTTCATATATTTGTGCGCTGCGACGTAAACGGGCTGGATCCAGCTGTCCTAAGGGGATCAGGTCGGGCAATATCAGTTTTTGGATTTCTCTGAATTCATGTTTGAGTTGTTCCAGGCTGGCATCACTGCCATATTGATTGATAATCAAGTCAATAATTTCATCGGGATTATCCAGTGCATAGCGCCAGCCCTTTAATGTCGCCCGGCGGAAACGTTCAGCGCGGCCAGGATTGTTGCGCAGCTCCCGGTCACCTGTAAATAAAATATCCCCATAAAAATCAAAGCCATAGCTTTGAGGGTTGATGATGTTAACCGTAACGCCAAGCTGATTCAAAGCAAAAAGCTGATCGGTCCGATAAATTGACATCACATCGACACGATCATTGATAAAACTATCAAGCTGCTGATCCTGTGGAATAAGTTTGTAGTCTTCCGAGGATATGCCGGCATCAGCGAACATGGCGAGGAATACGGCATCATTTCCTGCTGAATCATCAAACATGATTCGTTTGCCTGTCATTTCATAGGGACTGACAATGCCCGACTGGGCTTTGCTTATCAGTACTAATGCATCATGCTGAAATATGGCAGCTAATGCCCTGATTGGGCTGCCATCAGCATATTCTGCTAACAAGCCAATACCGCCAACGCCATAGTCAGCACGACCACTGGTCACTTCGTTAATGACGCTGATACCGGGATGACGTTCGCGGAGAGAGACTTCCAGACCTTCCTGCTGGTAAAAACCTTGCTGAATAGCCGCATAAAAACCGGCAAACTGAAATTGATGACGCCATTTTAGTTGTACCGTTACAGATTCCGTCGATGCTGCTTTAACCTGGCCGAGCAAGCTGGTAAGCAGGATAAACAGTAACAATAAAGTTAAATTGTAAGGCGTGACGCGCATGAGATTCGTCTTGGAATAACATGCTGATAATAACAAGAATTTTAATTCTTTGACGGATTAATCGGTATCTGGATTGCTGGTCGTTATAATTTTAATCGGGCCAAGTACAATCAACTAGCGGTTTTACGAAATGGTTTTACGCTTTTGTTCCTTTTAAAGGAGAACCCGTTTTCAGGTAAATACGCTAAAAACAAAAAGATCAGTGATAAAGCGGCAGGGATAAAACTTAAATCTGTTTGCCGGATATGCCGCTGGGAAAAGTCTTCATGCGTTAATGCGTTATATAACTGATTGGCCGTTTGCAAGTGATGGTAATGAAGTTTTGCCGGTTCAGCCAGTGATTTCAGATATTCCTCTTTCACACTGGAAAGATGTTCATTACCAGCACGGGATTGATTTCCCCACGGGGCATTTCTGGGGACATAGCCTTCGATTTTACTGGGATCTTCAGGTAAACCAAAAGTCGTGCCCTGTGGCACATCCTCTGCTGTATAGAAGCCAATCTGGATGCCGTCTTCATCATATTTTGGGATCCGGCTCAAAGCATGATCACCGGTGCCGACAATCAGTCCACGAATTCGCTTTTGAGCATTATTATCGGCAGATTGTAATTCAGCCAGGTCGGGGGCATATCGCATATTCATCGGAGGCGCTTCCTGACCATCCGTAAAAAATACCAGGGTCGTGTTTTCAATTTCAACAGTACGCATCAACTCAAGCGTATTGGTTAAAGCCAGAATAATATTGCTGTCAGCCACCCAGGCCATTCGCCAATCGATACGCCTGATGCTCTCACGGATTTCCGGATAGTCTGCACAGACCTCCATTGGCGTGTAGAGCAGCGTCGGCATACGTTCGGTGAACACTCCCAGTCCCACACGCGAGCCACAGGGCAGTTTTTGGATGGCAATCAATGCATCTGCTTTAACTTTTTCCAGTCTGCTGACAGGGTCACCATTGTCATTCTGATAATCCTGTACATTCATGCTGCGTGTAATGTCCACCATAAAAAAATAATCATATTTTTTGCTGGGAAAGGGCAGATTTGGCATTAAAACAGCAATTAGCAGCAGTGAGGCTGAACTGATAAGTAACCAGATGGATTTCATATTGCCAACACCTAGGGTAGACCAATCGGAAAACCAGGCATGGCGGACCATAATTCTGTACTGGCATCCTGCGACTCTTCACTGATCGTGACATCACCCATTGGTAAGTCTCGGGATAAACGTTGTGCTGCCTCCAGATTGTATTTGGCTTCCCAGAAAGTTGGCTGATTTTTCAATGCTGATCGATAAAAGTCTTTTGCCACATCCGCCATTGCAACAGCACGATCGACGGAGAGGTTCTCCGCTAAATCTATTGCTTGAATCAGATACAGATTGCCCAGGTTATAGTGAATATGAACCCGTTGTTGCTGGTTGGCCAGTCGTTCCGTACCACTATAGGTTTCCACTGCTTCATCAAACAAATTTAATCTACGCTGCAGATGTGCATAGGCGATTCTGACTTCAGGAGACTGCATATTTAATTTATCGAGATCAACCATTTCACCTTGATTAAGCAAAGTAATTTGCTGATTGATTTGTTGTCGTTGTTGTAAAGTGACAATACTGAAAGCCAACCCAATCAAAACTAAGATCAGCAACAAACTGACCAGATAAATAAGTTTGTTTCGGTTTAAAAAGATCATTTTGCCTCCAGCAATTTAATGCCTACTAAAATAATAACGGCAAACAGAGCGCCTAAAAAACATAAACGTGTTAAATCGTTGCGGGGGATAAGTTCGTTGTAGACCAGAGGCAAACTTTCCAGATCATCCAACTGATCAATAGCTGCTTCCAGAGATTCCGGGGTATCCACTTCATAAGCGTGATAGGGGATCGGCAGAGTACGAAAAAACTGATCCAGATACCTTTCCGGCATTACTCTTGGGTTGTCATCTCGTGGTGTTTCCGGTTCAGAAGTGATACCTAGACCGTTTTCGGTACGCAGAAAAAACCAATATAAACGAACTTGATAGCGTTCAAACCATTCACGAAGTACCCTCTGAGCACGATGATCCAACGTGGCGGCACCATCAGAGACCAGTACGATCACACGGGATCCGGTATGAGGTTGATCCTGAAAGTAGCTCAATCCCATGCCAAGCCCTTTGGCGACATTGGTAAATGCCAACCCGGGGCTGGTCAGACTGTTTATCGCGGCTTGTGTTGCTGACTTGTGTTCTGTTAATGGACTGATAAAAAAAGGCTGGGTACTAAATCCCACAACACCAAATAAATCGTGTGGGCGTTCGTCAACAAAGTTGGATAACAACCGACGGGCAACCTGACTTTTAGCTGGGGTATCCTCATCCGGGACCTTGCCACCAAATGTTTCATTCATACTGGCGCTACGATCCAAAACAAACACGATATGTGCCCCTGTTCCAGTGCGTGTGAACGATTTTTCAGATTGATAAAGTCCTGCTAAACCTAACACAATGCCGGTAAACGCCATGACTCCCAGCAGTTTAATAAACCGGTTAATCCAGCGGGTGGCATCTGAAGCTGGAATTAAATGATTCCAACTCGCTTTGCGCTTACGGAAAATTCCACCCAGAACAGGCAACACAGCTAACAGCAATAATAAAAGCGCCCATGGCTGGGCAAATGCTATGTTCATGATTTTTTCAGTGCCAGTTTTTCAGCGCCGGCTAATTGTCTGCAAAGTATTAGTAGTTGATCGAAGTCACTGGGAGAAGCCTTTTTTTGTTCTGAATAAAGCGTTTCAGCAGATGACTGGAAGAAATTATCAATTTCTTCCTTATAGGCCAGTAACTCCGGATGCTGCAATACAAAATCATCTGTCTGGTGGGCGAATAATGCCTGTTTTGCTCTGCGATTAAAGGCCTGATGTACCGCTTGTAAGGCTTGAGTAAAAGCGGACTTCTCCGCATGATATTTACGAAGTTTTTTGACCTGGTGGTAAGCCTGTTGAAAAGGTGAACGGGTAAAAGCAAACAGATAACCTTTTAAACTTAGCCAGAACAAAACGAGGATGATAAAGCCAGTCGCTAAGATCCAGATTTGTTCTTGCAAGTCATCAGTTGGAACCGTTATAGGACGTAAATCTGCTTTCATAAAAGCATTTTGGGTTGAATCACTGGCTACGCCGCGAGGGGCAATTTCTTTAAGCGGTGACATAGTAAAACCCCAAGCCGGTATGACAACAGGGTGAGCCTTGTCATCCGCATTAAAACGTATCGTAAATGATGGAATAACTAATGCTCTGACATCTAAAGGGGCATAAAATGTTTGAAAGGTGAAATGCAGTCGATAGCGACGCATCTGAGCGTTTTCAGCGATCAGTGCATAATCACTATTGAGCAGTTCTAACCAGTAATCTAATTCACCATCCGGGGGAAGTGAGGCGGGAGTCAAGCTATAGTCGGCAGGTACTTGAACAACGTAATAATGTTCAATGATGTCGCCTACCAGAATCCCGAAGTCCCGCCCCAGGGACTGTTCGACAATACCGGTACGGACTGGATTGGCATGAATAGGGCAGGTAAACATAAGCAACATCAGAGTCAGAGCAACGAAGTTTCTTGTATCCATTTTATGTTTGAAAAACAGATTAATGCCCATGAAAAAACTCACTCAGGTTTTGTGCTGAAAATTGATCAATCAACCAAAATGCTCTGCTGTTGTGGCGTTGAAATTGATTATTAAGAAATATTTTTCGGTCAGCAAAAGTCGATTCGATAAGCTTTTTTTGTTTTGGCGTAACAAAAATCAGACGATTTTCATCCGTTTCTGCATCACGGATTTGCACAAATCGCCATAACGGAAAATTTTCATATTCTGTTGAACGCCATATAACAATCGGCACCAGGTAATGTCCGGATAATGTATTCAACACCTGATTAAGTTTTTCGTTGCTCCAGTGAAAATCAGAGAGCAAAAAAATTAGCGAGCGACGCTTGGGTAATAAGCGTTCTAGATCTTTAAACGCCCGGGCGGTGTTGTGACGGGACAAATTTTCACTTGGAGAATAATGTTGGTATAGCAAATCTGAATCCGTTACAGAATGAATCGAGTTGCTGAATAAATAACTTTGATAATTGTCATTTCTCGCAGCAACCGAACAGGAAATGCTTCTCTCGCTCAAGCTCAGCAGATCAACTTTCCCGGGAATAGCCATTGAGTCAGAACCATCAATAAAAGTGAGTACATCGAGTTTGCTGCGTTGACGAAAGGTTTTGACATAAATGGATTCAAACGGATCGGTCACACTGCTTGCCAGATCAATTCGGGCGGGATTTGGATCGGCTAGAAAAACAGATTTTTTGTAAAAATCACTACCCGGTCCCTGACGTTTACTTTTATGTTCACTTTCACGTAAGGCGTTCAACAAAAATGGGGTCTTGTAATCAAATATAAGGTGTTGAATATCGTGCTGCATCATGGGGATGGGATAGTATTAAGGACGCTGCTGATCAGTTCTTCAATAATTGCTTCACCGTTATAGTTATAAACCGGATTAATAAAAATGCGGTGCTTGCTGATCGCTCTTATAACAGCATGAAAATCTTCAGGTATTACATTATTGCGTTGTTTTAACCAGGCATGAGCTCTTGCACTTCGGGCTAAATAACTAATTCCACGAGGCCCCATCCCACCTAAGACTAACTTTGATGAATCGGTATCACTGATCTTAATATCATAATCCTGTGGTCTTCGCAGGGCCTGGCAAAGATGGTAACCATAATCCTGAATTGCCCCACTGGTATGAATCTGGGCTTGAATCATAACGGCAATATCATTTAACTGATTAAACGGTAAAACCGCTTTGTCAGCACTGTCGACTAATTTATCGGCATCGTAGTAACGTGTGTTAAACATTAATTCTTTCAGTTGGGCTTCGGCCCTGGGTTGCTTTATATGCAGTTCCATCATAAAACGATCACGGGCAGCAGCTGGCAATTCGAATGTTTCATCTTTTTCGATACGGTTTCGATCAGCAAACACTTGCAGATGTGGAAAGTGAAACGTTTTGTTAAATGCACTGACGCTGCGTTCTGCCATCACTCGAAGCAGTAGCGAATGTACTTGAGGTCGGGCGCGATTGATTTCGTTAAAGAAAAAGATGGATAAATCTTCACCGTGTTTAAGTAATGGGCCTTCACTGACAGCGGGTTTGCCATCACTGGCAATATGGGTGTAATACACCAGATCATGGGGCATTAAATCTATCGTGCCTTCAATACGCTCAAAATCCCCCCCCAGACTCTCCGCTGCTGCCCGTAACAAAGTAGTTTTACCTACTCCAACATCACCTTCCAGCAAAATATGGCCTCGGCAGAATATTGCTAAAACCATCAATTCAATGATGTTTTCCTGGCCTAGGATTGTCTGGTTAATATTGTTTTGTAGAGTGATTGCTTGATGATGCCAATCGTTTAAGTAGTTATCAGATTGAGTAGCAGCGTTGCTCATTTGCTTTATGCCTGGACGGGGAATGGACGATGGAGTTATAAATAAAAAAGAGGCCAGCTTTTACACTGGCCTCTACGTGGGTTTAGTAAGACCATTTACCCGTTTTTTTGAAATTTTCTACACGCTTTGCATTACGTGCTTCCATAGCTTCCATGGCACTGGTTTGTTTATCCAGCTCAGCTTGGCTATGTTTAGGATCATATTTAGACCCTTTAATTTTTTCAGGGAATCCTGGCTTAGCTTCCCAGCAGTTTCCTGATGCTTTGCATTTTGTGCCATCGTAAGCCATTGCTGACATGCCGAAGGTTAACAATAATGCTGTCGCGCCAGTTACGGCTAATGTTTTAATTTTCTTCATATTTCTCTCCTTTTGGTTTTGACAACATAATGTTTGATAGCCAGGCTGCCCTGAGCTGGCTGAGGCCAAGCTATCAACCACTAATCTTTAAAATCTGTCTTTATCATTCAAAATAATTAATTTTAATTAATGAGTTTTGTTGAAGTTTTCTAAAGCTTCTCTAAACTCTTCAGGCATTTCTGCTGGAACCAGATTGGCGCGTTCTTCCTCAGACAGCCATAATGCTTTTTCTGGATCATCCCAATAAACACTGCGAACGTAAGCCATAACATGCAGAATTTCATCAATGCTCAGGTTATTTCGTTGAGGTCCCATCATCGCGCGGGCACCGTCATAAATGATTTCAAAGAAACCTTTATCGTAGCGGCCTGCTGGGTATGTCCAGTAGGCATCTCCTAATGCCGGTCCCAGCTTGCCTTCAACATGATGACCATGACAGCCTGAACATGCTGTCATATAAAGGTCTTGTCCGATTGTGATGGCTTCTTCATCCTGGTTGTATAAGTTTTCTGCTGTTTCCATAAAATGTTTTACGGCTTCAGTTTCTTCACCTTTTTTACCAAATGAAAAATCAATCACTTCACCTGTTGTGGCATTACGAAAGGTTACTTGTGCCTCTGCAGTCATTGGTGTCAAGCTGACGACGGTTATCATTGATAAACCCAGTAGACAAGCTGCTTTACTGGTTAAAATCTTTACATTGTTAATCATAGTGTTTAAGTAATCCTGTTAAATTGAAAGAGACTGCGTAACTACGCATCAAAGCAGTGGAATCCCTTCTTTTTTGAGGATGGCAGTTATCTTTGGTGCTGCAGCTGCCAACCCTTTATTGATAGCTTCAAGTAAAGCTTTATCATCTTCACGTACGGCTACAGATTGATCGTAATGCTGAACAATTCCTTCACCACTTTTAAGTTCGCCTATTTCTGGTGTTAAAACCATTTCTAAAGGTGTATCTGAATCACGTACATAACGGGCAACTTCCGGGGCCCACAGATGGGCGATATCCCCATTTCCAGAGGTTACTTCTCCGATTAACTTACTAGGCTCAAGACGGATATACTTATTACGTGGAGATTTGAAGCCAGCCAGTGATTTGGTGTAATTGAAATTACCTTCATATTTGCCCACTTCCCGAAGCATTACTTCTGATGGGCTGCCAGGCACGACAACAAAGCGATTCAGCTTTTGAATGTCAGGACTATCCCAGTCGCTGATGTCCAGATTCTTATCGGCACGATAAACAAATACATAGCCCGATTTGTAGTAAGGGTTGCTGGTGGCAACGCGTGGGTCATCAGTATCCACCCCCATAACCACATCGCACTCATTCTTTAATAAATGTTCTGTCACTAAGAAAATCGCCGCTTTGTCAGACCAGACAAATTCCAAAGGCATGTCCATACTTTCAGAAAGAGCTTTAGCGATTTCGTTTTCGAAACCTTGTTGCTGCTTATTTGAGTAAGGCATTTCATTACCAGCCGCGCAGACTTTTAAGGTTTCAGGTAATTCGCTGTTTGCTTGTGCAGGAGTCAATACCGTAAGCAGTGAAGCCATCAGCAGGCTGCAATGGGTTAATAATTTTGTACTGACTTTGTTTTTATTGGTTTTACAATCGTTGTTTAACATGTCTTACACTCTCAGAAGGGGCTGGCAACACAATCGTTGTGCTGCCAGCCGGATTGAATACGACGATATAACTTGATATCCCAAGTTATATAGCGAGTCAGTGATTACATTTCGTACTCACCAACACTCAGATCGTCGTAAGGTCCTTTACCATCCAGAGCAAAGACCATCAGACCACCACCCATTTGGGTGTTACGTGCCAGTTCTTTAAAGGCACCTACAGCACCCAGACCAGCAGATGGGTCATTCAAGTCAAAGACCAGACCAACGGCAGGCCAACCACCTACACCGTAGTTAATGGCAACGTACTGAATACCATTGTTGGTGTAAGTCATTGGATGGCCGATAGCGCCTGAAGGAAGTTTGAATTTCCACAGCAAGTCACCGTTGTCTGCATCACGCGCTTTGATGAAGCCATCGAGAGTTCCGTAGAATACCAGGCCACCAGCTGTTGCCATGGTGCCGCCCCAGATTGAGAATTTTTCCATTTTTTCCCAAGCGAACTCACCTGTAATAGCGTTGTAGGCTTTAACCTGGCCAGAACCGATACCACGTTGACGATCACCTTTAGGTCCAGGATAGCTCCATACGTTTGCACCTACGAAGAATTGACCCGCACGATAAGGCAGCATGAACGGTTCCCAATCCATACAAAGATGATTGATACCTAAGTAGAAGTTTTGTCTTTCAGGATCGTAAGAATCCATACCCTGGTTGTGGAAACCCATGGCTGAAGGACAGATGTCACGTGAACGGTGACCCATTCTGGTGCTGAATTCCGGGTCACGAATTGGCAGACCTGTTTCCAGATCAACTTTTTTCACCCAGTTTGCAGTGTCATCCATTTTGTCTGCAGAAACCAAATCACCTGTTTCACGATCCAGCGTGTAGATAATGCCGTTACGATCAGGATGAGTCAGCAATTTACGCATTTTGCCGCTTTTGTCTTTTTGCTCGGAAAGCATCATGACGTTAACGCCAGCGTAGTCCCACTCATCATGAGGTGTTTTCTGGTAACCGAATTTGGCTAAACCGGTATCCGCATCACGACCCCAGATAGTCATGGTCCATTTGTTATCACCTGGACGCATGGTTTCGTTCCATGGAGCAGGGTTACCTGAACCGTAATAGAACATTTCTAAATCAGGGTCGTATGCATACCAGCCCCAGTTTGTACCACCACCGATTTTCCAGGCATCATCTTCCCAGGTTTTCAGACCCAGATCTTTTTGGCCGTAATGTGGGTTAGCACTGTTAAAGTCTTTTGCTAAACCAATTTCATCATCAGGACCGGTTGCATACCAACGCCATACCATTTCACCTGTGTGGATATCAAAAGCAGTGACATAACCACGAACACCCAGTTCAGCACCAGAAGAACCTTGGATGACCAGGTCTTTAACAACAAATGGTGCTTGTGTTTGTGTTTGACCAACACTGATATCACCATTTTCAACCTGCCAATGCACTTCACCGGTTTCGGCATTCAATGCAACAACGTGACCATCCAGCTGACTTTTCAAGATCATTGCCGGAGTTTTGTCATCACCTGGCCAGTAAGCCAGACCACGGTTAACCACGTCACAACAGGCAACTGCACGGGCAGCGGGATCCTGTTTTGGTTTGTGTTCCCAGACAATGGTGCCTGGATCTTTTAAGTTGATTGCAAAGGTATTGTTTGGAAAGGGTGAATGAATGTACATCATGTCACCAATAACCAGAGGAGCACCTTCATGACCACTTAAAACACCTGTGGAGAAAGTCCAGGATGGCGCCAATTTACTGACGTTCTTTTTATTGATTTGTTTTGAAGTACTGTAATGGTCAGCAGAATAGTTTTTACCCTGCATAACCCAGTTAGCTTCATCCTTTTGAAGTTCAACCAGCTTGTCATTGGCGAATGCAGCGCCTACTGTCATCATGCCGATGACGGAGCTGACCAATGCAGCTGAACCGGTTTTAGATAACCGGCTTAGTTTTTTCTCTCTCATATATCCTCCTATTTTAACTGGATGTCAGCTTGCGCTGACCCTGTGTCTCAACACACATTCGGGAATGCGGTTGTGCACAGTGATATCATCAGTTTTTAACGGGGTTAGGGGATAGAGAGTAGCGCCATCTGTGTTGTAGGGAAGTGTTCACATAATTATCAGGGTCATGGGCTTTTCTTACGGATATTGCTGAATTTCAACTGTCATTGATTATTTGGTGGATGAATTAAACCTATTTTCTGCGCCAGAAAAATAATATCTGCAAGTTTGGTAGTACCAAGTTTTCGCATCATATTCGTCTTATAGTTGGAGACGGTTTTAGGCGCTAAGGTAAGACTTTTAGAAATTTCTTCAATGCTCATGCCCTCTGCAACCATTCTGAAAACTGCAAATTCCTGATGGGATAGCGAGTCAATTTTCTGATCGGTTTTAATCAGCTTTTCCATCGCAATAGAGCGGGCAACTTCTGCTCCAAGATAATGACGTTTTTCAGCCACCGCTTTAACGGCTTCAATCAATACATCCGAGGAGCAGGATTTAGTAATATAACCCATTGCACCTAATTCGAGAGCACGCATGGCTAACGTTGTTTCTTCATGCATACTGCAAACAAGGATGCGAGCATCCTTGTCCCGGTTGCAGATCCGTCTAACACATTCCAAGCCACCGGTTCCCGGCATCGTCAGATCGATAATGCAGACTTTAGGCTGCAATGCGATAAACGCCTGATAGCCATCCTCCGCATTTCCTGATTGACCAATTACTTCAAATCCGGCTGATTCAAGTAGTTGCTGGTAACCCTCCCTGAGGATGGCGTGATCATCTATTAATAAGATGGTAGTTCGTTGTTTATTCATTTATCTAAGTGCCTCATCACGAAAGTGAAATTTGCTCATGTTGATATTCATAACGGAATATTTAATGTTAAAACTGAACCCGTTGGTTCTGCTTGATGGAGTTTGAACAAACCATTAAGAGCATGAACCCGTTCTCTTATGCCAATGAGGCCCAGTCCTTTGCCCATGGCTTCATTGGGATCAAAGCCTTTGCCATCATCACGAATAGTCAGGCTGATATCATTTCCCTGAACGGATTTGTTCTGGGTAACCAGATCAATACAGATTTTATGGGCTTCGGCATGACGGGTTATATTAGTTAATGCTTCCTGTAAACAGCGGTAGACAGTCAGTGCGGTGTCATAATCAACAAGTCTGTCATCGACCTCAATATTGATATTAATTTCGTATTGGGGAAATGACATTTGCCATTGTGAAATAAGATCTTCAATTGCGGCTGACAGTCCAACCGTTTCAAGACCCGGCGGTTTTAAGCTGCGCAGCTGTGAACGGGTGACATTGCGTAGGTAGCTAGCACTGTCTTGAATGGTTTTTAAAATGGATTGAAGTTTGGGATCATCTGTTTTGTATTTGATAGCCACAGAAGCATTTACATCAATTGCTGCAAGATATTGTCCAAAGACATCATGCAGCTCAGAGGCCAGGTGGTTTCGTTCTGCCTCTCTTACCTGAGTGATGTGTTTTATAAGTGCTCTGTTCTGCAATAGTAACTTGGCATTGTCAGCATTCTGTAATTCGAGTTTGGTTTTAATTTCAAGATTGCGTTTTAGTGTTTCCTGTAATTCGATATAGCGTCTCCTGCCGAACCACATCAATCCGCTGCTGAAGACCAGTAATACAAAAATAATCTCATCCAGTTGATAAAACTCACCTAATGCAGCCCAGTTAATCCAGCGCTCAGCTAAATCAAAATAGCCGGCGACAAGGTAGGTTAGCAATGATGCGACCACAATGATTGCTAAATCAATTTTGCCCCTGTTTTTCTTATCATTCAGGGATAATTTAGTTGAGATCATTTCAGGTCATGTCCATATCTAACATTTAGTTTAAACAGCTATTTTATGATGATTAATTTTGATATGTATATGGCAATTTTAAGGATAAATACAAAAAAACAAAAAACAGGAAAAAGTCATAACAATAAGCGTGACATTTTCCCTATGTGATATGGGGTGTCTGCTCTATTTGGCAGCAACAGACAGTCTGTAGCATAAGTCAAGTTTTTATTGGAGCCCTTATTAATGAAAAAAAGTTTAAATAATATTGTCATATCAGTCTTTCTGGTCCTGTGGACACTAAATATAGCTTCTGCAGAATCGGCCCCATCCATACCAATAGCAGAGTTTGAATTTGTTAAGATTTTTTCTGGTAAAGATGCTGATTTTGTAAAAGATAAATTAGGTGAGCCAGCAGAAATAATGAAGCGTGAAAATGAAAGTGGAACAGTGGAGTTCTGGATTTATAAAAATATTGTAAAAATTGGTAATACAGATAAAACATATAAATACACACAAATTGGAATTATAAATAATTATATTGAGACTTTAGGGAATACAAATAGAAGTCCTGAATAAATTTTATATCTTTGAAAAATAGAAAAGGTTGGAAAGTGAATACAATTATTAAGAAATTATCTTTGGCTGGTTTAAGTTTGGTCTTTATGAGCAGCAGCGTTTTTGCTCATGGACCCACTCCGCAGCGTGTCGATGAACAGATTATTATTGATGCTGATGTTGCGACGGTGTGGCAGCAGGTTATGGCCTTTGACCAACTGGATAAATGGCACCCTGCCGTCGAATCTATAACCATGCAGGACGATTCAACCAGAATTGTAAAATTGAAATCCGGTGGTGAAATCACTGAAAGCCTGGACGAGTCAGATGCTGAACGGCATTACATTGGCTATCGGTTATTAACTGAAAATGTCGAAGCGATGCCAGTCAGTTTTTATACTATCGGCATTGAAGTCGAAGCGGCTGATAAAGGAAGTCAGGTGATCTGGAGCGGACGCTTCTATCGTGCAGATACTGGTAATTTTCCACCAGAAAACTTAAATGACGAGGCTGCAGTTAAGGCAATGACGGAGTTTGCCACATCTGGACTGGAAGGTTTAAAAGCCTCATTGGAAAAATAAACCGTGATGCTTACTAAGACATTAATATATTGCGTCGCATTATTACCAAGTATGGTTATGGCCGATGATTTTTATATCACCAGTCAGGCCGGTAATCAGTTATCTGTATTTGATTCTCAAACGACAGAAATTAGAGATTCTTTTGATGTGTCTGCCGCGCCAGTGATGATCGCCATTGATAAGCCGGATAATGCCATTTATTTATCTCATCCTGAACAAGGCAAAATATCAGTATTAGATCTTAATAGTCATGAATTAATCAGCGAAATTAGAACCGGCGGGCAGCCTTTTGCAATGGTTATTGATAGCCAAAAATCGCAGATGTTTGTTACAGACTGGTCAAGAAATACTGTATTGGTAATCAACACGACCAGTAAGCAGTTGGTTGATTTACTCGCAGTAGGAGAAAGTCCGGCAGGTATTGCGATTGATGCTGTTGGCAGAAAGGTATTTGTGGCAAACCGCGAAAGTAATAATGTGATGGTGCTGGATGCAGATACTCCCGATCTGCATGCTACGATTGAAACTGGCGAACGCCCTTATGCCGTGGCATTTAATCCGCATAACGGTCATTTGTATGTTGCTTGCGTACATGATGACTCATTGACTGTCATTGACTCGAAAAGCTACAAGAAAATTGCTGACCTCAAACCTGGCCGTGCACCGTATGGAGTTACGGTCAGTGATGATGGTAAACAGTTTTATGTGGTGAATCAGAACGATAATACCCTGGTCGAATTTGATGCCAAGAGTTTAGCAATCAGAAAGACCATCAGAACCGATAAAATGCCAGAAAGTGTGGTTCTTTCAAACGATCAGCAACATGCCTATGTCACAAATTGGTTTAGCAATTCACTGTCAATTATTGATTTGCAGCAAGCAAAACAAATTCAATCAATTCCACTTAAAGATGGGCCGCGCAGTATCAGCTCTGCCCAGTAAAACCAGAGGAGCGGTGGCGTGTCTCACACCGCTCCGTTATAACCCAACTGTCTCCATGCCTCATAAAGAATAATTGCTGTAGCATTGGAAAGATTCAAGCTGCGACTATCTGTATGCATGGGAATACGGATTTTCTGTCTATCCGGTAATGAGTCCAATATTGTTGCAGGTAACCCCCGGGACTCCGGTCCAAACAGTAAAACGCTCTCATCCAGAAAGTTTGCCTGATGATGAAATTGTTTAGCCTTGGTAGTACAGGCAAATAGCGGACGATTGTTTTGCCACTGCTGGAAGGCTGCAAAATTACTGTGCACTTTTACATCAGTAAACTCATGATAGTCCAAACCGGCTCTTCTGAGGCGTTTGTCATCCAAAACAAAAGCCAGTGGTTCAATCAGATGCAACTGTGCCCCTGTGTTGGCACATAGACGAATGATATTCCCGGTATTTGGCGGGATTTCAGGCTCATAGAGCGCAATGTGAAGCACGACTAACTGTGACTGATTTGTAATGTCGGATCGACGTAGAGAGTCAATTTCTGTCCTGGTTGCAACAAAGTGCGATCACTTAAACCATTCCATTCCTTGACCTTGTCCACCGTAACATTAAATTTACGGGAAATGGTCCACAGCGAGTCACCATTGCGAATAGTGTAGTTAATGGTTTTTAATTTTGACTGGGTCTGTTTTGGTTGCCAAATAACCAATTGCTGACCAGAGTGCAGAACATCCGAAGGCGTTTTATCATTCCATTGTGTCAGTTCAAACACATCAACCGTATACGCTTTGGCAATATTCCACCATGTGTCACCAGCTTTGACTGAATAATTCAGTTTTTTGCCCTGTTGTAATCTGCGATTGTTGATGGCATTTGCTTCGGCCTCATCGGCTTGGGCGGTGGATATGGGAATCAGCAAATGCGCGCCTGCACGTAGAAAGTTAGAAGTAAGTTTATTGGCTTTTTTCAGTTCAGGGACAGTCGTCTGATGCTGAGAAGCAATCGTGCTGAGTGATTCACCCGGTTTTACTTCATGACGTTTCCAGCGCAGTAGATCTTCATCAGAGAGACCTGACAATGCTGTTTTAAACGCGCTGACTTTGGTTGAAGGTAATACCAGGTTATGAGGGCCTTGCGGCGCAGTCGCCCAACGGTTGAAACCAGGATTTAACAAGTACAACTCATCCAGCGTAATCTCGGCCAGATCGGCTGCCAGAGATAAATCGATCTGGCTGCCTACATTAATCACACTCAGGTAAGGTTCGTTGTTAATGGGACTGAGTGTTAAATCATAGTGTGCAGGTTGTTTAACCAAATGGGCCAAAGCGAGTAATTTTGGTATGTAAGCCGTTGTTTCTGCTGGCAGTTCCAATGACCAGAAATCGGTTGGCAAGCCAGCTTCTTGATTTTTCTTGATGGCACGACCTACAGTGCCTTCGCCCGCATTGTAAGCCGCTATTGCAAGTTCCCAATCATTAAAATCATTATGCAGTTTTTGTAGGTAATCCAAAGCGGCAGTGGTGGATTGAATGACGTCACGGCGGCCGTCATACCACCAGTTTTGTTCAAGGCCAAATACTCTGCCCGTAGCAGGAATAAATTGCCATATGCCCGCTGCTTGTCCAGATGAAAGTGCGAACGGCTGGTAACCACTTTCTACTATTGGCAGCAGAGCAATTTCCAATGGCATATTGCGTCGATCCAACGCATCGACAATATGGAACAGATAGGGGCGAGCACGTTCAACGACTTTATCAACGTATTCAGGATTATTAACAAACCAGGTCAGCCGGTTTTGTGTTTCCGGTTGCAGGCTATGATATTCAGACAGTCCATAACCATCACGAATCCGTTGCCAGACGTCAACGGTTTGGGGTGCAACAGCTGAATCATCATCCAGAACGGATAAGTTTAAATCCTGAAGACTCAGTTGAGTGAGATGATTTTTTTTCCAGTTGGTATGTTTTTTTAGAGGACCATGAGAGGTATTTTGAGGAGGATCCGCGCTGACCGTTTCGGTATGTTTTGAGGTGGTGCTACAGCCGCTGACAAGCACTGAAAGCACTGCAAATAGAGGCCAAAGCCGTTTTTTAATTTTTAACATAACGGATTATCATAATGTCGTAAGTTTATAATCGTGCTCAATTTATACCTTAATAAAACATCAATGACCAGCCTTTAACACACCTTTACGATTATCGGTTTTTAAAGCCATCGTTTCCAGCTGTGTACAGTCCTCCGGTATTGTTGAGATTTCATAGCCGGCTCAGTTTAAGTCGGAAATGGGATTGCTGGATAAGACTTTCGTTCCTCCTCATACTCACCAATAATCAGGCTTTAAGTTATTACCGGCCAGGTAAAAAAAACGGTCATCTATTGTGTCTCAGAATAATTATTACACGACTTCTATAGGTGCCATTGTCAGGCTACGTTAAACTATCGGTTGTTTTAAACAAAAGGGTTAGCTGAGTGACAGAATTTGCAGGACAGCTCAATAAGATGCAGGTAACTCTGGCGGATCAGGATGCTCCCGTAGAATACAAAATGATTTTGGGCGAGCACCAAGTGCCAATGAATCCGCTTGTAGACGAAAACATACAGTTGATTTACGCGGGCGAAATCCGCTGTCAACATTGTCAGCGAAAGACAAAAAAAAGTTATAGCGGTGGCTTTTGCTTTCCCTGTTCACAAAAACTGGCACAATGCGATTTATGTTTTATGAAGCCGGAATTGTGTCACTTTGCACAGGGCACTTGCCGGGAGCCGGAATGGGGTGAGCAGGTCTGTATGCAGGACCATATTGTGTACCTTGCCAACAGTTCGGGTATTAAAGTGGGCATTACCCGCATCTCGCAAATTCCGACTCGATGGGTGGATCAAGGAGCCACTCAGGCTTTACCTGTTTTTCGGGTGAGCAGCCGTTACCATTCAGGTTTAGTTGAGGTTATGTTCAAACAGCATGTATCTGATCGTACGGATTGGCGGAAAATGTTGCGTGGATCGGCTGATTATATTGATCTGGCTGAACAGCGAGATCGTTTACTGACAGAATGCGCTGACGAAATCCAGCTGCTGCAACATCAGGTGGGGGAAAGTGCTATCACGATTTTTACTGATGAGAAGCCGTTGGAAATAACTTATCCTGTTTCACAATATCCGCAAAAAATCAGTTCATTGAACTTTGATAAAACCCCGGAAATTACGGGAAAGCTATTAGGCATAAAAGGGCAATATCTGATCCTCGATATTGGCGTATTAAATATCCGCAAGTTCAATGGTTACCAAATAACAATGAAGGTGTAATGGTAATGTATCGTCTGCTACGAGACCTGATGTTCAAAATGGATGCTGAAAGGTCACACCATATTGGTATGACTGGTCTGAAGTGGTTGGAAATGTCTGGCTTACTTGGCTTGGCTGTCCCGAAAATACCAACAGTACCAGTTCATGTCATGGGATTACGTTTTCCTAACCCAGTGGGTTTAGCCGCTGGTCTGGATAAAAATGCCGACTATCTTGAAGCCCTTACGACACTGGGGTTTGGTTTTATAGAAGTCGGTACAGTGACACCAAGACCACAACCTGGCAATGCCAAACCCCGATTGTTCAGACTGCCTGAAGCAGACGCCATAATTAATCGTATGGGCTTTAATAATCTTGGTATTGACCATTTGCTTGAGCAGGTTCAGGCCGCTCAAACTGATGCCATTATTGGCATTAATATTGGTAAAAACGTTGATACTCCGGTCGAAAAAGCATTGGATGACTATCTGATTGGACTGGAAAAAGCCTACCCACATGCGGATTACATCACCATAAATATCTCTTCACCCAATACGCCGGGATTACGTAATCTGCAATTCGGTGAAGCATTGGATAAATTGCTGGATGCGTTGAAAAAACGCCAAACAGAACTTGCCGAGCAATGGCGACGTTATGTGCCGATGGCCGTTAAAGTAGCGCCGGATTTAACTTTGGAAGAAGTGCAGCAATTGGCAGAATGTTTTAGTCGCTTCAGGATTGATGCTGTCATTGCAACCAATACCACCCTGTCCCGAGAGGCGGTTGCCGGATTACCGCATGCCGATGAGGCGGGAGGGTTGAGTGGCCGTCCGGTATTTGCTAAATCAACTGAAATTGTTCAACAATTCAGACAGGCTTTGCCAGTCGAAATGCCGATTATTGCTGCTGGCGGCATTATGAGTGCAGAAGATGCTATGCAGAAAATTGAGGCAGGGGCAGAGTTGGTGCAAATATACAGTGGCTTGATTTATCAAGGCCCAAAATTAATTCAAGATATTGTCAAAACCATTCAAGTAAGGAGATAACATGGAGACCGGAACAGGCAGCGTCATAGGCGATATTCTGCTGAGTATTTTCTTTGCGACCTTGATTGTCATTATTGGTCGCACAGTGGTTAGCTGGTTAGTTAAGCTGTCTCGTAAAATGATGGTCAGGGCCAATATGGATCCGATCCTGATCAATTTCTGCAGCTCGATTATTAATGTACTGTTGTTGCTGTTTGTATTGATCGCCGCACTGGATCAGCTGGGTGTAAATACCACATCAATGATAGCCGTACTGGGGGCTGCGGGCTTAGCTGTCGGTTTGGCGTTAAAGGATTCATTACAAAACTTTGCGGCTGGGGTAATGCTGATCATGTATCGCCCATTCAAAATCGGTAATTTTGTGGAAGTCTCGGGTGTAATGGGTATCGTTGAACAAATCACCATCTTTAATACCGTAATGCGTACCCCCGATAATCGCGAAGTCATTGTTCCCAACGGCAAAATTTACGCCAATACGATTACCAATTTTTCGGCACGGGATACCCGACGCATCGATATGGTATTTGGTATCAGCTATGAAGATGATTTATTGAAAGCCAAACAAATTATGACCGATATCGTGACCGGACATGAACTGGTATTGAAGGATCCCGCGCCGATTATCCGCATTGCTGAGTTGGGTGACAGCTGTATCACCTTTAATGTATGGCCATGGGTAAATTCTGCTGATCTGGCCACTGTGAGAGCGGATTTGATTGAAACTATCAAACTGGCATTTGATGCTAACGGCATCAGTATCCCTTATCCACAAATGGATGTGCATTTTAATAATGTTGATGCAGCAAATGAACCATCCACTCAGGACAAAAACGAATCAGCCTAAAAATTATCTTTCCAGGCGCGTAATACCTTAAATACCGCCAGAGGGCTCTCGAGCGGCTGACCAGCGTAAGCTTCAGCCGCTTTAATTATTGCGGCATCATCACAGCGTAAAAACGGATTTGTCTGTTTTTCCTCCAGCAAAACGGAGGGAACCGTTGCGATATGCTGTTCTCTCAAGGCTTCAGTTCTATTTAAGCGTTCATGCAGAGCCGGATTATTTTTATCTACCGCCATGGCAAATTGCAGGTTTGCCAGAGTGTATTCGTGGGCACAGTAAATATAGGTAGTATCTTTAAGTTGTTTGATTTTCCCTAATGAAGCAAACAACTGTTCCGCCGTACCACCCAACAGACGGCCGCAACCTGCTGCAAATATGGTATCGCCACAGAATAGGTTATCCTCTACTAAATAACTGATATGTCCTGGAGTATGGCCGGGCGTGTCCATTATTTTAAAGTGGGGAAAGGATGGGTGTAACAATTGATCTGCCTGTGCGTACAAAGGGGTATCAACAGTTTTAATATGTTCTCGCTGTGGACCGAAGACCGGTAAATCATATAAATCATCCAGACGACGGATACCACCAATATGATCCGCATGATGATGCGTGACTAATATAGCAGCAGGTTGCAGATCATTTTTTTCCACAAATTTGATCACCGGCCCGGCATCACCCGGATCGACGATTAAGATATCACGGTTATGGGCTGACTGGATCAACCAGATATAATTATCACTGAATGCCTTTACAGCATGAATTTGTAACATTTTTTACTCCGCCGGAATGGCCTATGTGCGATTATAAAGAGCATGACCTAGAGATGACACAATGGTGGCAATCTTCGCTTGCCCGCTACTTGCAAACCCAGGAACAGCAATGGTTGCAGTATCGACAGGCGAAATTACATGGTTATTTTCAACTGCAGTTTGGCGGACAAAAACTTATCCTGCCGCCTTCAATACGCCCTGCTTATCAGGCTCTAATGGGTATGGAGGGGCAATTTCATGCACAAATTGAACAATTACCCTTTAAAACAGACAGTGTCGATGTCATGTTATTACAGCACGTTGTGGAATTTTCCAGACATCCACATCAATTGTTACGGGAAGCAGACAGAGTATTAAGCGAAGACGGCACCCTTATTTTATTATGCTTTAATCCATTTAGTTTCTGGGGCTTGCGACGGTTATTTTCGTGGCAAGATAAACTGCCCTGGCGCGGCCAGTTTTTTTCGCGTCAACGATTAAAAGACTGGCTGGCATTACTGGATTTTGATGTAATTGAAGCCCGTTCCATTATCTATTGTCCACCATTGCAAAATGAACGGTGGATCAAGCGCAGTGGTTTTTTGGAGCGGTGGGGCCGACGTTTGTGGCCTTACTTTGGTGGCGTAACGGCGATTGTGGCGAAAAAACGTACGATACTGGTGACCCCGTTGCAAAGTCGGTGGCAGGATAGAAAATTATTTCCCAGACCACAACTGGTGACCCCTTCAGCAACACGAAAAGAGCATTAATGGAACAGGTTGAAATTTTTACCGATGGTGCATGCAGTGGCAATCCCGGTCCCGGTGGCTGGGGAACCATATTAAGAGCCAAAGGCACAGAAAGAGAATTGTCTGGTGGCGAAAAAATGACCACCAATAATCGCATGGAAATGATGGCCGTCATTGCTGGTCTGGAAGCATTGAAAAGGCCTTGTCATGTCACCATTACCACTGATTCACAATACGTGATGAAAGGCATGACGGAATGGTTGAAAGGCTGGAAAGCTAAGAACTGGAAAACGGCCGCCAGACAACCGGTAAAAAATGCTGATCTCTGGCAGCGCATGGATGCGGCATCACAGCCACACAAATTGGAATGGCAATGGGTTCGGGGTCATGATGGTCATCCGGAAAATGAACGTGCCGATCAATTAGCCGTCGATGCCCGAACGCGAATAGCAATACAGGATTAAGCCATGGCAGAGCAAACCAGTCAGCGTCAAATTGTCTTAGATACTGAAACCACCGGTCTGAGCACCGCTGATGATCACCGCATTATCGAAATTGGCTGTGTGGAGCTGGTCAACCGTCGGCTGACCGGTGAAACCTTTCATCAATACATTAATCCACAACGTGCCATTGATGCAGGGGCCATGGAGGTGCATGGCATTACCAATGAATCATTGGCAGATAAACCTGTTTTTGCCGATATTGCTGAAGATTTCCTGCGGTTTATAGAAGGCGCTGAACTGATTATCCACAATGCAGCGTTTGACGTGGGATTCCTCAATCATGAATTCACCAAGTTAGGTCATACGTCTCAGATTGAAGATATCTGCTCAGTGTTGGATACGCTGAAACTGGCAAGAGACAAACATCCCGGACAGAAAAACAATCTGGACGCGTTATGCAAACGTTACGGTGTAGATAATTCTAACCGCGAATTGCACGGCGCTTTACTGGATGCCGAGATCCTGGCAGATGTTTATTTAATGATGACTGGTGGGCAGGTCAGCTTATCATTAGCTGCCGAGCAATTTGAGCCACAGCAGGATATTGAGCAGAATGATCTCACTACAATCGAACGTCCACGCTCGGTATTAAAAGTGATTCAGGCTGATACTGCCGAACTGGCTGCTCATCAGATGATGCTCGAAAAATTGCAAGCCAGCAGTGATGGAAATTGTGTGTGGCTTAAATAACGTTGAAATTGTTTTAACAAAAAGTTCTGTCCGCCGCTTGAAATCAGATTTTTGACCCCCAAATAGCAGCTTTGTGTTGAGCAAAGCGGAATCTGATTAATCATGAGCAACGAAGAAATCGAAAAAGCGACGGCGGAATCTGAGCCGGTCGAAACCTCACCTGAAACAGCTGAGTCAGCGGAATCTGAAGCAGATGTTGTAAAACAGCTGGAAGATGCCCGTAACAAAGCCGATGAACATTGGAATGAATTGCTGCGTGCCAGAGCCGATCTGGAAAATATGCGTCGCAGACATAGTCGTGATCTGGAAAATGCCCACAAACATGCGCTGGACAAGTTCGTAACAGAACTGTTGCCTATTTGTGACAGTCTGGAATTTGGTCTCAACGCAGCAAAAAATGAAGATGCCAAGCTCGAAACAGTGCGAGATGGCATGGAAATGACACTCAAAATGTTTATGAGCTCGATCGGTAAGTTCGGTCTTGAACAACTTAATCCTGAGGGCGAGGCTTTCGATCCTGATCTGCATCAGGCCATGGCAATGCAGCCTGCAGAAGGCGTAGAAGCTAACCAGGTATTGAATGTTATGCAGAAAGGCTACCGCTTCAATGGACGTCTGTTACGTCCTGCCATGGTAGTGGTCTCTCAATAACCGGACGAAATTTAAGGGCTTGAAATCAAAATTTCCTGCCCCATCTATTATCACAACGGCTGGAATAGCCAGACGAACTTAGTACGATGGAGAAAAGATTATGGGTAGAATTATTGGTATTGACTTGGGTACGACCAACTCATGTGTAGCGGTGATGGAAGACGGCAAAGCCCGTGTCATCGAAAACAGTGAAGGCGATCGCACAACCCCGTCAATTGTTGCATTCAACAAAGATAACGAAGTGATGGTAGGTCAGTCTGCTAAACGTCAGGCTGTCACTAACGCCAAAAACACCTTGTACGCAATCAAGCGTTTGATTGGCCGTAAATTCAAAGATGATGTAGTACAGCGCGATATTGATATGGTGCCGTACAAAATCGTTGAAGCAGATAACGGTGATGCCTGGGTAGAAGCCAACGGCAAAAAAATGGCTCCGCCTGAAATTTCAGCTCGCGTTTTGATGAAAATGAAAAAAACCGCTGAAGAATTTTTGGGTGAAGAAGTCACCCAAGCGGTTGTTACCGTTCCGGCCTATTTTAATGACTCACAACGTCAAGCCACAAAAGACGCGGGCAAGATTGCCGGTCTGGAAGTCAAACGTATCATCAACGAACCGACTGCCGCAGCGCTGGCTTACGGCATGGACAAAAAACGCGGTGATTCCACGGTTGTTGTATATGATTTGGGTGGTGGTACTTTTGACGTATCTATCATTGAAATTGCTGATATTGAAGGTGAGCATCAGTTTGAAGTACTGGCTACCAACGGTGATACATTCCTGGGTGGTGAAGACTTTGACCAACGTATCATTGATTATCTGGTTGCTGAATTCAAGAAAGATCAGGGTGTTGATCTGAGTAAAGATCCTTTGGCCTTGCAACGTTTGAAAGATGCTGCCGAGAAAGCCAAAATTGAGTTGTCTTCCAGCTCACAAACGGACATTAATCTGCCTTATATTACTGCAGATGCCAGTGGTCCTAAACATATGGAAATCCGTCTGACCCGTGCCAAGCTGGAATCTTTGGTAGAAGACTTGATTTCACGCAGTATGGAGCCATGCAAAATGGCGCTTAAAGATGCTGGTCTGAAAATCTCTGATATCAACGACGTTATTCTGGTCGGTGGTCAAACTCGCATGCCTAAAGTGCAGGAAGCGGTTAAAGAAATGTTCGGCAAAGAGCCACGTCGTGACGTGAACCCCGATGAAGCGGTTGCCGTTGGTGCGGCGATTCAGGCGGCTGTTCTGGCTGGTGATGTAAAAGACGTATTGCTGCTGGACGTTACCCCATTAAGCCTGGGTATCGAGACCATGGGCGGTGTAATGACTAAACTGGTTGAGAAAAACACCACCATCCCAACAAAAGCGAATCAGGTGTTTTCAACAGCAGATGACAACCAACCTGCGGTGACTATTCACGTGCTGCAAGGTGAACGTGAAATTGCTTCAGCGAACAAGTCACTAGGCCGTTTTGATCTAGCGGATATTCCGCCAGCTCCACGTGGTACACCGCAAATCGAAGTCACTTTTGACATTGACGCCAACGGTATTCTGAACGTGTCTGCGAAAGACAAAGCGACTGGTAAAGAGCAGTCTATTGTCATTAAAGCTTCCAGCGGTCTGTCCGATGAAGAAGTTGAACAAATGGTTAAAGATGCTGAGGCTCATGCTGATGAAGACCGTAAGTTCCATGAACTGGTCACAGTACGCAACCAGGCGGATGGCTTGATTCATGCCACCAATAAATCACTCACTGATCTGGGTGATAAAGTGGAAGCGGATGAAAAAGCCAAGATTGAAGCGGCCATTGAGGAGTTACAACAGGCTCTGAAAGGTGAGGATAAAGCGGATATCGAAGCCAAAACCGCTGCATTATCAGAAGCTGCAGGTAAGCTGGCTGAACGTGCCTATGCTGAAAATGCAGAAGCAGGTGAAGGTGCTGCAACAGATGACGCAGCAGCACAAAGCGATGATGTGGTAGATGCCGAATTTGAAGAAGTCGATGACGACAAGAAAAATTCATAATCTTTCACACAATTAACTAAAAACAGGCGTAGGCATTGAGCTTGCGCCTGTCTTGTTTAAGAGATACAAGAAAAACAAAACATGGCCAAACAAGACTATTACGACCTACTTGGTGTATCACGCACTGCGACTGAAGCCGAAATCAAAAAAGCCTATCGTCGTATGGCGATGAAATATCATCCTGATCGTAATCCGGATGATGCAACCGCTGAAGCCAGGTTTAAAGAGGCTAAAGAAGCCTATGAAGTACTCTCTGATTCTCAAAAACGTGCGGCCTATGATCAATTTGGCCATGCCGGAGTGGATAACAGTGGTGGCGGTGGTGGTTTCAGAAGTTCTGGCGGTTTCAGCGATATTTTCGGCGATGTATTTAATGACATTTTTGGCGGAGGTGGGGCTGGCGGTCAAAGCTTTCGTGGTGCTGATTTAAGATACCGTCTTGATTTGACACTCGAAGAGGCGGTTGCCGGAACCACGGCTAAAATCCGTATTCCAGTCAACGTAGAATGTAAAACCTGTGATGGAACGGGCGCCAAACCCGGTACCCAGCCAGTCACCTGTACCACCTGCGGTGGCCATGGTCAGGTACGCATTCAACAAGGCTTCTTTACTGTTCAGCAAGCCTGCCCGCACTGTCATGGTACCGGCAAGATGATTCAGGATCCTTGTCATGACTGCCATGGTCAAGGCGTTGTACAAGAACATAAAACGCTTTCCGTTAAAGTGCCTGCCGGTGTGAACACAGGTGATCGTATTCGTCTTGCCGGTGAGGGTGAGGCTGGATCGCGTGGCGCACCTGCCGGTGATTTATATGTTGAAGTAGCCGTTAAGCGCCATGATGTGTTTACCCGGGATGGCAATAATTTATTTTCCGATGTACCGATCAGCTTTACCACAGCCTGTTTAGGTGGTGAATTGGAAGTGCCCACCTTGCAAGGTAAGGCGATATTAAAAGTACCGGAGGGCACACAAACCGGACAGCAATTCAAAATGCGCGGTAAAGGCGTTAAATCAGTCCGCACGGGTGAAGTAGGCGATTTAATGTGCCGCGTAATTATTGAAACACCGGTGAAACTATCGAAAAAACAGAAAGAGTTATTGCAGGAATTTGCCGAGACGATGGAAGGCTCTGGTGCTACTCATAGCCCAAAACA
Source organism: Methylophaga sp. UBA2496 (assembly GCF_002341635.1). Lineage (NCBI taxonomy): Bacteria > Pseudomonadati > Pseudomonadota > Gammaproteobacteria > Thiotrichales > Piscirickettsiaceae > Methylophaga > Methylophaga sp. UBA2496. The sequence continues at coordinate 235,056 of NZ_DDOK01000007.1, forward strand.
CGAATCATGGCTGGATGCGGTAAAACGTTTTTTTGAATAACATATTTGCCAATTGGAAGCTGACTGGGCTATTTTTGCCAGCCAGCTTTTTTATTTTCTAAAAAACCGCCATTAAGGATATTCGTCATGGCCATTAACATTGCTATCAACGGCGCCGCTGGCCGTATGGGCCGTTGCCTGATTCAAGCCGTCGCGGAAACCGAAGGGTTACAACTATCCGCTACTATTGATCGGCCAGAGTCTTCACTGATTGGTGTGGATGCCGGCGAATTAGCCGGTGTAGGAAAACTGGGCGTTCTGTTGTCAGCTGATCTGGAACTGGCGACTCAGCAATCCGATGTGATTATTGACTTCACTATCCCTGAGGCCACCATGGCATTGTTGCCATTATGTGCCAAAAATCAATGTCGTCCGGTCATTGGTACAACGGGGTTTGATGACACTCAGAAACAGATTATTCAACACACCGCCGATCAGATTGCCAGCTTGTTAGCTCCGAATATGAGTGTTGGCGTCAACCTTTCCCTCAAATTGCTCGATATGGCCGCCCGCGTTTTAGGCGATAGCGTCGATATCGAGATCATTGAGGCGCATCACCGTCATAAAGTAGATGCACCTTCCGGCACCGCTTTACGAATGGGTGAAGTTGTCGCTGAAGCTTTGGGCCGCGATCTGAAAGAATGTGCTATTTATGGTCGTGAAGGCCGTACCGGTCAGCGCGATCGCAATACCATTGGTTTTGCGACAGTCCGCGCCGGAGATATCGTCGGCGATCACACAGTATTATTTGCTGCCGAAGGCGAGCGGGTGGAAATTACCCATAAAGCCTCAAGCCGCATGACATTTGCCTATGGGGCGATGCGTGCCTCAAAGTGGCTGATGCAGCAGCAAACGGGGTTGTTTGATATGCAGGATGTATTGGACCTGCGTAATTAAATAACTAGTAGCGCGCGGCCTGTTCGCGCGCTGATTTTGCACCCGCTCTATCACCCGACTTAGTACGGATTTCGGCTAGCAATAACCAAAAACGTTTCTGTTGGGCATTATCTCCCTGCGCATAAGACACCCCTTTTAAAGCCACCTGTTCCGCTAAGCGATAATCTTCGAGTTCATAATGTGTCTGGGCTAATTGGTAATAAACCTTGGGATCCCGCGGTGAAATTCGTTGTGCACGTTGCAAACGGGATTGAGCTGCAGACATATTACCCTGCTGTTGATATTTTTCAGCATCACTTAGTAAAGCCAGAACTGCCGGGTTACTGGGGGCTGGTGCCGGTTTGGTTGCTGGCAGCAGCTCCTCTGCTGATGTCGATTCACCCGGGGGCATGGGTATGCCCTGAGGAGTAGCTGGTTGGGTAGGGTCAGCCTTTGTTTGTGCTGAGTCCGGTGTCTGCGGGCGAGATGGCACGTCCCGGCTGTCAACCGGTGGTTTTTGTGTGACCGGAGCCGTAGTACAAGCCGATAAAAACAGGACCAGCCAGGTCATGATAAAAAAAGATTTTGATATGGTGTGTCGCATTGGAAAACCTATCTGAAAATATCTTTGACCCAGTCGATTGACCGCTTGATTGGGTTTTCAATAAAAGTTTCTTCTGGCATGGCGCAGGCTGCAGTTTCAGTCGGTTGCGTGCCGGATATAAACGGTATCTGTGTCGCATTCTCGCATAATCCATCAGCGAGTTTTCCGCTTAACGGATCAATCCAGAGCATTTCAATGCCCTCAGGCATTGCCGGTTCATAGGATTGTAACGGTTCTTGAGCAATAAACCTTGTCCACGCGCGCAAGGCACCATTAGAGCCGGTAATTGGCATTGGGCTGTTATCATCCAGTCCCAGCCAGACTACCGCCAGGCGGTTGCCAGTAAAGCCGGCAAACCAGCTGTCGCGTTGTTGATCCGAGGTGCCGGTTTTCCCTGCAGTATTGATATTCATTGGCAATTGTTGATAGATACTGCGTGCTGTGCCATTGCGGGTTACCTGTTGCAGATTATACTGCAGCAAAAACATGGGTTTTTCATCAATGCTTTGTTGCAACTGAAAAGGATAGCTCGAAAGTGGTTCTCCAACACTGTCTGTTACGGTGCGAATGGTACGTGGCGGAATTTGAAATCCTGTTGCTGCAATAGTCTGATACATGGCGGCCACCTCCAATGTCGACAAACTCTGAGCACCCAGTAGCAAGGAAGGGTAGGCGTCCAGCTTGCGTTCCACGCCGAGTCTTTTTAATGTCTCAATGACGTTATCAACACCTAACTCCATCCCCAACTGTGCAGTTGATAAATTATAAGAATTTGTCAAAGCAGTATGCAGCGGTATCTGGCCGTAGGTTTTTCCATCAAAATTTTTCGGTGTCCAGGTTTGCTGGTTAGGTAAAGTGAGGCTGAAAGATGAATCATCCAATTCACTTATCAAGGTATATCCCTGTTCAAATGCTGTCAGATAAATCGCGGGTTTAACTAAAGAGCCAATAGGCCGCATCGCATCCAAAGCACGGTTAAAACCCTGATAGCGGGTATTGCGATCGCCAATCAACGCCAGTACTTCTCCGGTTTGCGGATCTGTTACCACCATACTGCCCTGGAGTTTTGCCAGGCTTTCACCATAGGTTTTGCCTAAATCTTCAATGGTACTGACAAGCGAAGCTTCAGCTTTGTGCTGACTGATTGGATCGAGGCTGGTAAAAATCTGTAATCCTTCCGAACCGAGATCCTCATCTTTGTATTCGCGTCGTAACTGACGTTTCACTAAATCAATATAAGCCGGATAGGCTTCTTTCATCGAACGACCTGATGGCACCACATCGAGATCAGCGGTGGAAGCCAGCATATATTCTTCATCGGTAATAGAGCCTTGCTGGTGTAAAACACTGAGTACCAGATTTCGCCGGGTTTTGGCACGTTCTGGATTGCGGCGAGGATCATAATAGGAAGGGCCCTTCACCAGGCCGGCCAGTAATGCCAATTGATGTAATTTGAGATCCTGTATTGGCTGAGCAAAATAATGTGCTGCTCCCAGACCAAAACCGTGGATCGCACGATTACCGGACTGTCCCAGATAGACTTCGTTTAAGTAGGCTTCAAGAATTTCTTCTTTGCTGTAATGCCATTCCAGAATCATTGCCATTGGCACCTCCAGCATTTTGCGTAGCAATGTGCGGTCGGCAGTCAGGTAAAAATTCTTGATTAATTGCTGAGTTAAGGTACTTCCACCCTGCACAAATGCTCCAGCGCGAATATTGGCTAAAGTAGCGCGGGCAATGCCTTTGGGTGAGATGCCAAAATGATCGTAAAAGTCTCGATCTTCAATCGCTATCAACGCATCAATAAAGGCTTGCGGTGCATCTTCAAGTTGAATTAAATCGCGATCTTCATTATTCAGTGGATAAATGCCCCCAATTAAGGCAGGTTCCAGCCGGATTAATGTCAGCGATTGCTGATCAGCTGAACGAATCTGACTTAGGGAGTCACCACTGAAATCTAAAATAAGTTGTCTGGCAGGTTCATGCTCATCAGGAAAATGAAAGCCGCGGGTGGAAATCGTTGCCTGTGAAAAAGAAAAAGCAGCCTGTCCCGGCCCTTTGACCTTATCAACAAACTGATAGCCCAAAGCTTTTAACTCAATTTTCAGATCGTCAATGGATAACGGGGCGCCAACATAGAGCTCCAGCGGTCTGGCAAAAACTTTAGCCGGTAATTCCCAGCGCTTCCCTTCAAACTGGCTGCGGATTTGAGTATCCAGATAAAATGTTGCCAGCCCTAGGAGCGCCAGGAAAATAAGCAACAGCTTGAAAAGTGTTCCTTTGGAAATAAAAGCTCGACGGTTTTTGTTCAATCGAGGATTTGTTCGTTGCCGGCGAGAGGGGATGTTTTTTTTACGTACCATAGCCTGAAAAGTAAGTGTGGTGGTGGTAAAAGATCAATAAGGCCTTTTGGGCCTGACAATCCTGAAAGTTTTTGGGCTGGAGATTAACGTTATCGGTTAGCTGCTTATATTAGCAAAGTCTTTCTATTCTAACTGGAGCAATCGTTATTATCCTGTTATAAAGCTGAAGGTTGCCGTCAAGTCAGCTTGCTACAAACTTCGGCAAAATTAATTTAAACAGACAAGGAGGTCTAACGTGTCAGAGTTGCGCTATGACGTTGTTCTGAGTGGACAATTATTAGATGGATTCCATATCAAGGAAGTGAGCGAAAATCTAGCGAGTTTGCTAGCCATGACAGAAAACGCTGTTATTGAATTGTTTCAGCAAAAACATACCATGGTGATGCAGGGGGTGGATTACAAGCAGGCTCAGTTGCAACAGGAAAAATTACAGAATGCCGGGGCAGATTCGTATTTAATGCGGCATATGAAAAAGGAGCCTCGTTTAGCGACTACTCATCAGCCTTATTTATACGGGAATTCTGCAAGTGAGCAGAAGTCGGTGTTGGAACCTGAAATAAAGCCACGGGGAAGGGCATTTTTTTTCAGTGGACAAGGTGCTGAATATTTTCGGATTTGGATAGTCAACGTTGTTCTCACAATTTTGACTTTGGGCATTTATTCAGCCTGGGCTAAGGTTCGCAATAAACAGTATTTCTATGCTAATACGCAACTGGATGAAGCAAGTTTTAATTATCGAGCCGTTCCGCTGCAGATTCTTAAGGGGCGCTTGATCGCCTTTGCTTTTTTTGTTGTCTATATAGCCGTAACGTCACTTTTCCCTGCTACCGGGGTAATATTTGCTCTGTTGTTTGTCATTGTGTTTCCTTGGCTGGTTGTCAAGTCACTGACATTCAATGCTTTTTATAGTGAATATCGAAACGTGCGGTTCGGATTTGATGGTAAATATGGTGAGGCCTTTACCGTTTATATTATTTGGCCTGTTCTTGGTTTATTAAGTCTCTCTTTGCTGATGCCTTTTGCCGTATATAAACAGCAGTGTTTTATGGTGAGAAATATGCGTTATGGTGATACCGCATTTGAGTTTGAGCCTATGGTCAGTGCCTATTATAAAATCGCTCTGGCGATGATTGGCATTGTGGTCATAACATTGATTGGTGTGTTTCTGCTGGCAAGTTTATTAAACCGTGAAGCCTTAGGAGTGCTAACGATAGTGCTATCCATGATGATGTATCTCACATTGTTAGTGTTTTTCACTGTTAAAACAACGAACTTGTTGTTTAATCATGCAAAACTCGCTCAACATGGATTTTCTGCAAACTACACAACACCATCATATCTGTGGTTAGTATTAAGCAACACATTTGCGATTGTGCTCACTTTAGGCTTGTTTATACCATGGGCAAAAGTTCGAGTGGCGGCGTATAAGGCAGTACATACTAAAATGCTGGTGCAGGGTGATTTGAATCAGTTTTCCAGTACTGTCAGTCAACGTGTGGGGCCATTGGGTGAGGGTGTCAGCGATGTATTTGATATGGATGTCGGTTTTTAACAATGCAACCACTTTGGCAACGTGTGCGGATCGATGGTCTCTGGTATGAAGAAGGTGTTTCCAGACAGCGGACTGCCTTTTTACGACATATTTCCGAGCAGGATATCGAAGTTGTAGACAGTTCGGATGGCGCTCAGCTGGTTTGCTGTTCACTGGATGATCTGAAAATTTCTTCACGGTTGGGTAACACCAGTCGCCAGTTGTATTTTCAGCAAGGCCAGAAATTTGAAAGTCTGGATAATGAGACCATTGATCAACTGCTTATCGCCAAAGGGCATGGCTTTTCCCGATTCATTTACCTGCTTGAAAGTCGTTGGCAACTGGTTTTTATTGCACTGATACTATTTGTCGGGTTCGGCTATGGAATGGTGCAGTATGGTGTGCCTGCTGTGGCAAATAAAATGGCTTTTTGGTTGCCCTCAAGTGTTGCTGATCAAGCGGCCAGTCACACACTCCGTTTGCTCGATGAAACCGTGTTATCACCCTCAAAACTGCCACGATCACAGCAGGATCAGCTTTTAACGAAGTTTAAGGTGTACAGCCAACAAGTGGATTTGCCGATAACTATCCAGTTTCGACATGGCGGTAATTTAGGTGCAAATGCGTTTGCCTTGCCGGATGGCACAATAGTATTCACGGATGAGCTGGTGAAACTGGCAGAGCGGCCTGAAGAGTTGATTGCGGTACTGCTGCACGAGATTGGCCATGTGGCCCATCGGCACGGAGCCCAGTCGGTAATGCAGAATTCATTGCTGGTGGTGATGGCAATGGCTTTTGTCGGGGACACATCAGGAATTGCCGAACTCTTTATGGGGATGCCTATTGTGATGATGCAGAGTGCCTATTCAAGAGATTTTGAGCGCGAAGCGGATCGTTTTGCTTTGCGATATATGCACTTCAATCAGATAGCAGGCTCTCATTTGGCTGATCTATTGGATCGTATTGAACTCAATATCAGATGTCGTGCCTATTTTTCCTTACAAGTTGAAGATAACTCGCAATCATCCCTGTGTGACACTCCAGGTGGTTTACAACAGGCTCAACAGAAAGGCTGGCTTATCAGCCAAGCAACTGAGGGAGCGGGTTGGCAAAGTTATCTTGATTCTCACCCTGATAATGCTGAGCGCAGAGCAATGTTGGTGAATGAAGTCGCTGAATAAGTTCTGCTGACTAAAACAAGTCCTGCGACTATATCGGTTTTGTCTCAATATACAAAAACCTAGCGAACATATTCTGGCGAATTGGCTTATTTCGCATTATCTAAATTGTCTGGTAATATGCTGAACTCCAAATTGGTTTCGTGTGGTTAAAGATCACCGAAATTGCCTAAAAACAGGAACTAAAGTGAGATCTTAATGGCTTTAGAGACACCCGTCTGTGACTTTGGCCAAGCGGCCATAGACTTTGCCCTGCCGGGCACAGATAACAAAATCTGGACACCGGAAGACTGTCGTGGTGAGAATGGCTTGTTAATCATGTTCATCTGTAATCATTGTCCTTATGTCAAAGCCATAATGGATAGACTGATCCGTGATACCAACGAACTCAAACAGCTGGGCATCAATTCTGTGGCAATTTCTGCCAATGATGTCGCTGATTACCCGGAAGACTCTTTTGACAACATGAAAACTGTTGCTGAACAAAACGGGTTTTCTTTCCCTTATCTGTATGACGAAAGCCAAGAGGTTGCTCAAGCCTATGGTGCGGTGTGCACGCCGGATTTTTTTGGTTACAACAAAGATCTGACATTGCAGTATCGTGGTCGCCTTGATGCCAGCCGCAAAGAAGCCGCTCCAGCGGACGTACGCCGTGATTTATTTGAAGCGATGAAACAAGTTGCTCAAACAGGTCATGGTCCAGAACAACAGATACCCAGTATGGGCTGTTCCATTAAATGGCGAGCAGCTTAATTTTTTTTAATAGGAGAACGTAGATAATGGCTACACGTAGACATTTAGCAAATGCAATCCGTGCGTTAAGTATGGATGCAGTGCAAAAAGCGAATTCCGGCCATCCAGGTGCCCCAATGGGTATGGCAGATATCGCTGAAGTATTGTGGAATGACCACATGAAACACAACCCGAACAACCCGAAATGGGCTGATCGTGATCGTTTCATTTTGTCTAACGGTCACGGCTCTATGCTCATTTATTCATTGCTGCATTTGAGCGGCTATGATTTGCCGATGGATTCCCTGAAAACATTCCGTCAACTGCATTCACAATGTGCGGGGCACCCTGAATACGGTTATGCGCCAGGCATAGAAACGACAACTGGTCCATTAGGCCAAGGTATTACCAACGGTGTTGGTTTTGCGATGGCTGAGAAGTTAATGGCTGATCAGTTCAACAAACCTGGTCATGACATTGTTAATCACCACACCTATGTATTCATGGGCGATGGCTGTTTAATGGAAGGTGTTTCTCATGAAGCATGTGCTTTAGCTGGTACCTGGGGCCTCGGCAACCTGATCGCTTTCTGGGATGACAACAATATCTCTATCGACGGTCATATCGATGGCTGGTACACCGATGATACCGTCAAGCGTTTTGAAGCATACGGATGGCACGTTCAATCAGTAGACGGACATGATTCTGATGCTATCAATGCCGCTATTGAAGCAGCAAAAAAAGTCACTGACAAACCATCTTTAATTTGCTGTAAAACTATCATCGGTTTCGGTTCACCAAACAAATCTGCCAGCCATGACTGCCACGGCGCGGCATTAGGTGAAGAAGAAGTTGCATTAACTCGTAAAGAGTTAGGTTGGGACTACGAACCTTTTGTTATCCCTGATGATGTTTATGCTGGTTGGGATGCTAAAGCGAAAGGTGACGCTGTTGAAGCTGAATGGAACAAAAAATTCGACGCGTATGCTGCAGAATATCCAGAATTAGCTGCTGAATTCAAACGCCGTATGGCAGGTGATTTACCGGCTAACTGGAAAGACGTTACCGAAAAACTGTTTGCTGAAACCAATGAAAAAGCAGAGAGCGTTGCGTCACGTAAAGCATCACAAAACGTCATTGCTGCTCTGGCACCTACATTGCCTGAATATCTGGGTGGTTCTGCTGACTTGACCGGGTCTAACCTGACCAGCTGTTCAAGCTTCAAGCATGTTTCAGGTAAAGAGCCTGGTAACTACATCTCTTACGGCGTACGTGAATTCGGTATGTTCGCCATCATGAATGGTATGGCGTTGCACGGTGGTTTGTTGCCATTCGGTGGTACGTTCCATATGTTCTCTGACTATGCGAAATCAGCTCTGCGTATGTCTGCATTGATGAAACTGCGTACTATCGCTGTTCTGACGCATGACTCTATCGGTCAGGGCGAAGACGGTCCTACTCACCAACCTATCGAAAACACTGCTGGTCTGCGTTACATTCCGAATATGGATGTATGGCGCCCTGCAGATTCAGTAGAAGTTGCTGTGGCATGGGTTGCTGCTATTGAACGTCAAGATGGCCCAACCAGCCTGGTTTTAAGTCGCCAAGGTATTCCGGGTCGTAAGCATGATGCAGCTGACTTTGAAGGAATGCGCAAAGGTGCTTATATCCTGTCAGAAGCTAAAGGTGGCAAAGCGGATGTCATCCTGATTGCAACTGGTTCAGAAGTAGATCTGGCAGCAAAAGCACAGGAAGCATTGGCTGAAGATGGTATCAACGCACGTGTTGTTTCTATGCCTTCAACCAACGTCTTTGATCGTCAGGATCAGGCTTATAAAGACAGTATCCTGACACCAGGTGTCAAACGTGTTTCTGTTGAAGCCGGTGTAACTGACTTCTGGCGTAAATACGTAGGTCTGGAAGGCGGCACAGTTGGTATCGATACCTTCGGTGAATCTGCTCCAGGCGGTGTTTTGATGAAACACTTCGGCTTTACTGTCGAAAATGTGGTTAAAACTGTAAAAGATACTTTGTAAATCACAAACGTAAGTTTTAGCTGAGGTTAATGAGATGGCGAGTGAGTGAAAACTTACTCGTCATTCTTGTTTTTGATGAGTGTAAATTTTTTCTTGTCTGAGAAGTTAAGTGGGCGTTGAAATGGATAGGGCTCCAGCTATTAATTTACAACACAAACTATAAATTTCATTTATCTTCTGGATAAAAATAATTTAGTTTGGTTTATTAAAAGAATCCCATACACTTCATGTGAGATTGCAGGAAGTGAAATTTAAAACAATATGAATGTTTGACGAGTCTGTGTTAACACATCGTGGCGATACTGATTTTTAGCAGCATGGGTGTTGACTATGTTTAAACTTCTTTGTGTAGTTAAAACCTTAGACGTATCGTTTAAATACGGAAGGAAAAACAATGACAATTAAAGTTGGAATCAATGGTTTTGGGCGTATTGGCCGCATGGCATTTCGTGCTGCAGCAAAAGATTTTCCTGAGATTGAAGTAGTAGCAATCAACGATTTGCTGGATCCGGATTATCTGGCATATATGCTCAAGTATGATTCTGTGCATGGCCGCTTTGACGGTGATGTCGAGGTTAAAGATGGACATCTGGTCGTTAATGGTAAGACTATTCGCGTTACCGCTGAACGTAATCCTGCAGATTTAAAATGGAACGAAGTCGGTGCCGATTTGATTATTGAATGTACCGGATTTTTCCTGACCGAGGAATCCTGCCAGGCGCATATTGATGCAGGCGCTAAAAAAGTAGTGCAATCTGCACCTTCCAAAGATCACACTCCAATGTTTGTTTATGGTGTGAATCATGAATCTTATGCAGGCGAAGCCATTGTTTCTGCTGCATCCTGTACCACCAATGCCTTGGCTCCCGTAGCCAAAGTCTTGCATGACAGTTTTGGAATCAAACGGGGTCTGATGACTACGGTACATGCCGCAACTGCCACGCAGAAAACGGTTGATGGGCCGTCCATGAAAGACTGGCGCGGTGGTCGCGGTATTCTGGAAAACATTATTCCTTCATCCACCGGTGCAGCAAAAGCCGTGGGCAAGGTGTTACCAGAATTAAACGGTAAATTAACCGGTATGGCATTTCGCGTACCAACATCGGATGTTTCGGTAGTCGATTTAACCGTTGAATTAAACAAAGATGCCAGCTATGAAGCGATTTGTGCGGCGATGAAAACTGCTGCTGAGGGTGAGCTGAAAGGCGTTTTGGGTTATACCGAAGAGAGTGTGGTATCAACAGATTTTCGTGGTCATACAGCGCCATCAAATTTTGATGCGGGTGCCGGGATCGCGCTTGATGGTACTTTTGTCAAAGTAGTGGCCTGGTATGACAATGAATATGGTTATACCTGCAATATGATGCGTCTGGTCGGACATGTAGCGAGTTAATACATCGTTGCAGTGTCTGAAAAAAACTAATGCAAGGCTTCCTGTAAAGGAAGCCTTTTTTTATGTATTGTGAAGGCTATAATCAGAACTGGTTCACAAAATAATTACAAGAGGGCAAAACCTTATGTCAGTAATAAAAATGGCCGATTTGGATTTGGCAGGCAAGCGCGTGTTAATACGACAGGATTTGAATGTACCGCTCAAGTCCGGCGTTGTGGCAGATGGCACGCGTATCCATGCCTCTTTAGCGACCATAAAACTGGCATTGGATAAAGGTGCCAAGGTGATGGTCATGTCACATCTTGGAAGGCCAACTGAAGGTGAATATGAGCACAAGTACTCATTAGCGCCGGTTGCCAATTATCTTTCGGCATTATTGGAAAAACCGGTTCGTCTTGAGCAGAACTGGCTGGAGCCCGACTTCATTCCAGTGGAAGTGGGTGAAGTTGTTTTGTGTGAAAACGTGCGATTCAATATTGGCGAGAAAGCCAATAATGATGATCTGGCAAAACGTATGGCCAAGATGTGTGATGTGTTTGTGATGGATGCTTTTGGTACAGCGCATCGGGCACAGGCCTCAACCCACGGAATTGCTAAATACGCCACGATTGCCTGTGCAGGACCTTTATTATCAGCTGAGTTGGAAGCGCTATCCAAAGCACTGGATAATCCTGCCCGGCCGATGGTGGCTATCGTGGGGGGCTCAAAAGTCTCTACCAAGCTGACGGTGCTGGAAACCCTGTCTAAGAAAGTGGATCAGTTAATCGTTGGTGGTGGTATTGCCAATACCTTTATTGCTGCAGCGGGTCATAATGTGGGTAAATCATTATATGAACCCGATTTGATCGATACCTGTAAAAGACTCTCCGCAGAGGCGATTAGTCGGGGGGGGAATATCCCAGTCCCCAAAGATGTTGTCTGTGGCAAACATTTTGCTGAAAATGCTGAAGCAGAATTAAAAGCCGTTGAAGCGGTAAGTGATGATGATATGATTTTTGATATCGGTCCTAAATCTGCTGCTGAGTTGGTTGAAATTATCAAGCAAGCTGGTACGGTGGTATGGAACGGACCATTAGGCGTTTTTGAATTCAGTCAATTTGGTGAAGGCACCAAAGAGATAGCGATGGCGATAGCGGAGTCGGATGCTTTCTCAATTGCTGGTGGAGGGGACACGCTGGCAGCAGTATCTAAGTACAAAATTTGTGATGATGTATCTTATATTTCAACCGGTGGTGGTGCTTTCCTGGAATTTCTGGAAGGCAAAACATTACCTGCAGTAGAAATTCTTGAGCAACGTGCCGCGAGTAATCAATGAGTAATTAATATGTCTGTTCGTCGAAGAACAAAGATTGTTGCTACCTTAGGTCCTGCGACAAAAGATCCTGCTGTTCTTGATGCGATGATATCGGCGGGCATGGACGTTGTCCGGCTCAATTTTTCTCATGGATCTGCCCTTTCACACATTGATATGGCCGAAAGGGTTCGCAATCGCGCCAGAGCCTTTGGTCGCCAGGTTGGGGTGCTGGTGGACTTACAAGGCCCGAAAATCCGCATTTCACGTTTTAAAAATGGTGGGGTGGAACTGGCTGAAAATGACCCTTTCATCCTTGATGCCGCATTAGCGGATGATGCCGGTGATAATCAACAGGTCGGAGTCGACTATAAATCCCTGCCACTGGATGTAAAGCGTGGTGACACATTGCTATTGGATGATGGACGTATTGTTCTGTGGGTGGAGTCAGTTATTGACCAGCAGATATATTGTCGTGTCACCGTTGGCGGGCTGTTGACGGATAACAAAGGCATTAACCGGCAGGGTGGCGGGCTGTCTGCCTCAGCCCTCACATCGAAAGATATGCAGGATATTCAAATCGCTGCAGATATGCAGGCCGATTATCTGGCCGTTTCCTTTCCCCGTAGTGCTGAAGATATTCATCTGGCCCGTCGATTACTTCGTGAAGCCGGGGGCTATGGTGGCATTATTGCCAAAATTGAACGTTCTGAAGCCCTGGATGATATTGATGCCATTATTGAAGCATCAGAAGGTATTATGGTCGCCCGTGGTGATTTAGGTGTGGAAATGGGGGATGCTGCTTTACCGCCAATTCAAAAACAGTTAATTGCCAAAGCCAGACGTATGAACCGGCTGACCATTACAGCGACCCAAATGATGGAGTCAATGATAGAAAGTCCGATTCCAACCCGTGCAGAAGTATTTGATGTCGCTAATGCCGTTTTGGATGGTACTGATGCGGTTATGCTTTCTGGTGAGACGGCGGTTGGTCATCATCCGGTAAAAGTCATTGAAGCTATGGACCGTATTTGTCTGCAGGCTGAACAACAGCGGGAAATTCGCGTGTCACGTCATCGGATTGATTCAAAATTTGAACGTATAGATGAAGCCATTGCGATGGCGGCTATGTACACCGCCAATCATCTTAATGTTAAAGCAATTGCCGCGTTAACAGAATCGGGATCTTCAACCTTATGGATGTCACGAGTCAGTTCGGGTATTCCGATTTTTGCTTTAACGCCCCATGTCGCGACACGACGCAGAGTGACTTTATATCGCGGGGTCTATCCCGTAAGTTTTGTCGTGGAACATACCGATCACGCGGCTTTGAATAAAGAAGCCGTTGAAGAATTACAGCGTCGCGGCGTGGTTCATGATGGTGATATAGTGATCATTACCAAAGGGGATCTTGAAGTACAGGGCAGCACCAATGCCATAAAAATTGTACGCGTGGGGGAATTGGTCGAACCCAAGGAAACAGCAGTGAATAAACCGGTTCAGTCGGAGAGCAGCAAATGGCATTAGTTTCAATGCGACAATTACTGGATTATGCAGCAGAGCACCAATTCGCCATACCTGCTTTCAATGTGAATAATATGGAACAGGTGCATGCGATTATGCAGGCCGCTGATGCGGTTGATAGTCCAGTTATCATGCAAGGCAGTGCCGGTGCACGGGAGTATGCGGGTGAACCGTTTCTCAGACATCTTATTCTGGCAGCAATAGAAGCCTATCCTCACATTCCTCTGGCAATGCATCAGGATCACGGTGCCAACCCGGCGATATGTGCTCGTTCCATTCAATCCGGTTTCAGCTCAGTGATGATGGATGGTTCATTGCTTGAAGATATGAAAACCCCGTCTGATTTTGACTATAACGTAAACGTCACCCGAAAAGTCAGTGAAATGGCTCATGCCTGTGGCGTTTCAGTAGAGGGTGAGCTGGGATGTCTGGGGTCATTGGAAACTGGCATGATGGGTGAAGAAGATGGGCATGGTTCAGAAGACAAACTTGATCATAGTCATTTGCTGACGGATCCGGATGAAGCCGTTGAGTTTGTCAGGCAGACTCAGGTAGATGCGTTGGCTGTTGCCATTGGTACCAGTCATGGCGCTTATAAATTTACCCAGCCCCCGACTGGCGAAGTTCTGGCAATCTCTCATTTGAAGACCTTGCAACAACGTTTGCCAAACACCCATTTTGTGATGCATGGATCCAGTTCAGTGCCGCAGGATTGGTTAGAAATCATTAACACATACGGCGGAAATATTGGCCAAACCTATGGTGTGCCGGTTGAAGAGATTGTTGAAGGCATTAAATACGGTGTGCGTAAGGTCAATATTGATACTGATTTACGCATGGCCTCGACCGGCTCTATCCGGCAGTTTTTGACGGATGAAAAAAACGCAGCCGTATTTGACCCGCGCAAGTTTTATAAAGAGGCTACCAAAGCGATGCAGATAATTTGTCAGTCACGTTATGAAGCCTTTGGCAGTGCTGGTCATGCCAGCAGGATCAAACCTATTTCATTACATGACATGGTCGAACGGTATCGCAGTGGAGAATTAACACCCAAGTTAAATTAACGATGATTTGACCATGGGGTAGTTTCATAATCCTTCGAACACATTCGCTGCCTGTCTTGGTTATGAATCAGGTAAAATAACACACTTTGTATCTACAGGGCTTATGCCGTGTTGCAACTTACTGCTATCGCTGTTGGTGGTGCTGCTGGTGCTTTATTGCGTTTTGCAATGTCCAATGGTGTTTATAAAATATTAGGGCGTGACTTTCCTTATGGGACCTTGGCGGTTAATGTGCTTGGCTCATTGCTGATCGGAATACTGTTCATCCTGCTGATTGAAAAATTAGCCGTAGCAGCTGAATGGCGGGCCGGATTGATTGTTGGACTGCTTGGCGCCTTTACAACCTTTTCCACCTTTTCGCTGGAAACGTTTACATTATTGGAAGATGGTGCATTTGTTAAAGCAGGACTAAATGTATTGTTAAGCGTCGTGTTATGCCTGTTGGCAACATGGTTAGGCATCAGTCTGGGAAGACAGTTATGAATCTGACATTAGTGAGAGTTTACTTATCTGATGGACGACATGAAGTACGGCAAGTGCTTAAACAGCTGGAGCAGAATAAAGTGCGTTTTACCGTGTTTCGGGGGGTAGCCGGCTTAGGTTCCAACGGTCTGGTTCATAAAGCGTCGATACTAGATTTGTCGTCGGATTTGCCAATGGTTATCGAGTTTTTTGATAAACCAGAACAAATAAACGATATCATCACTAAAATAAAAACTATGGTGGAAGTTGATCATATTGTCAGCTGGCCAGTGCAAAGCGGAATTTAACATGTTAGACCTCAAATTATTACGTACCGAACCTCAGGAAGTGGCAAAGGGGTTGGCCCGTCGTGGCTTTCAGCTGGATGTGATCCTGCTTGCAACATTGGAAACTGAACGCCGTCAGGCACAGTTGGATGCTCAGTCATTGCAAACCGAACGTAATGCGCGTTCCAAAATGATTGGTAAGGCCAAAGCCTCGGGTGAAGACATTGCACCATTGCTGGCCGAGATCGACGATTTAGGTGATCAGCATAAAGCCGCTGAAGCCAGACTGGCCAAAGTATTGGATCAGTTGAACGATCTTGCGATGAGCATACCGAATATCCCACAGGATGATGTGCCCGAAGGTAAAGATGAAAATGACAATGTCGAGGTCTCTCGCTGGGGCGCTCCGCGGCAATTCGATTTTGAACCTAAGGATCATGTAGATTTGGGAGCAGGCTTACAGCAGATGGATTTTGAAACTGCTGTCAAGATCAGTGGTGCGCGCTTTGTGACCTTGACAGGTCAATTGGCGCGACTGCAACGGGCGTTAATTCAGTTTATGCTGGACACCCATATAACTGATCACGGTTATACCGAAACTTACGTACCCTATCTGGTCAATGCCGATTCTTTACGTGGAACCGGACAACTGCCCAAATTTGCTGAAGATCTATTTGCTGTTGATGATGGTCAGCTTTATCTAATCCCAACAGCCGAAGTACCGGTGACCAATATTGTGCGTGACAGTATTGTCGATGCTGCACAGTTGCCATTGAAATTTGTTGCACATACACCCTGTTTTCGCAGCGAAGCCGGTTCACATGGCCGTGATGTACGTGGTCTTATTCGTCAGCATCAATTTGAAAAAGTCGAGCTGGTGCAGATCGTTGCGCCAGAAGTCTCTGCCGAAGCCCACGAGCAATTGACCGGTCAAGCTGAAAAAATTCTGCAGATGTTGGATCTGCCTTATCGTAAAATGCTGCTTTGCACTGGCGATATGGGATTTGCTTCAAGCAAAACCTATGATTTGGAAGTCTGGTTACCGAGCCAGAATACTTATCGGGAAATTTCCTCCTGCAGTAATTTCGGCGACTATCAGGCGCGGCGAATGCAGGCGCGCTGGCGGAACCCTGAAACAGGAAAACCTGAATTGGTGCATACTTTAAATGGTTCAGGTCTGGCTGTGGGACGCACTTTACTGGCGATATTAGAAAATCATCAACAAGCAGATGGCAGTGTCGTCATTCCCGAGCCACTTCGTGCCTATATGGGCGGCGTGGATAAAATTCATGGGTGATGAGTTTAGTCTGATCCAGAAGATTATTATCTGGACATTGCCGGTTTTATTCGCCATCACTTTACATGAGGTCGCTCACGGTTGGGCGGCATTAAAGCTGGGTGATAAAACAGCCCAGATGATGGGGCGATTAACACTCAATCCGATTAAGCACATCGATCCATTAGGCACGATTCTGGTTCCTGCTTTATTACTGATGTTTACCGGCTTTATGTTTGGCTGGGCCAAACCGGTACCTGTTACTTTTCAAAATCTGCGAAATCCAAAAAAAGATATGGCTTGGGTCGCTCTGGCAGGGCCAGGTGCCAATTTAGTGATGGGTTTTTTCTGGGCGATGGTTGCCAAGATTGGTCTATTGCTGGCCGTGAATGATGTGCTTATTTCCGGGCCGATGATTTACATGGGGGTTGCCGGTGTATTAGTGAATGGTATGTTGATGTTATTGAATCTGCTGCCGTTACCCCCACTGGATGGTGGAAGGGTCTTGGTCAGTGTATTGCCACCTCACCTGGCCTGGCGGGTAGAAAAAGTTGAGCCTTACGGATTTTTTATCTTGCTGGCATTACTCTATTTTGGCATCGTTATGATGATTTTATGGCCTTTGATGCAGGCATATATGGGATTGCTGGCATTTATCTTTGATATGCCAATGCAAGTATTTTTTATTCTGTAAAACACTGAATTGAGCAAGCTCATCAGGAGATTATTTTGGACACGGTAGCGTATCAGTCACGTCGTATTGTTTCAGGCATGCGTCCGACAGGGCAGTTGCATTTGGGGCATTATCATGGCGTTCTGAAAAATTGGATTAAATTACAACACGAATTTGATTGTTTCTTTTTCGTTGCTGACTGGCATGCTTTGACCACGCACTATGAAGATAGCCGGGTGATTGAAGACAGTGTCTGGGAAATGGTGATTGATTGGCTGGCGGCGGGTATTGAACCTTCTTCAGCTTCATTGTTTCTGCAATCACGTGTACCTGAACATGCTGAGCTGCATTTATTATTATCAATGATCACGCCTTTATCCTGGCTGGAACGTGTACCGACTTATAAAGATCAGCAGGAAAAACTCAAAGAAAAAGATCTGTCGACTTACGGCTTTTTGGGTTATCCATTACTGCAAAGCGCTGATATTCTGATTTATCGCGCCGGTCAGGTGCCGGTCGGTGAAGATCAGGTGGTTCATGTTGAGTTGACACGTGAAATTGCCCGTCGCTTTAATCATATCTACGGACGTGAAGCAGATTTTGAAGATAAAGCCGAATCTGCCGTGAAAAAAATGGGTAAGAAAAATGCCAAGTTGTATAACAATTTGCGTAAAGCCTATCAAGAGCAGGGTGATACTGAAGCATTACAGACGGCTCGTGAATTATTAAAAAATCAACAAAGTCTGGCGCTGGGTGATATGGAGCGTTTATTTGGCTTTCTGGAAGGCGGCGGTAAAGTGATCTTGCCAGAACCGAAAGCATTGTTGACCCCGGCTTCTAAAATGCCAGGTCTGGATGGGCAGAAGATGTCCAAATCCTATGGTAATACCATCTCATTGCGAGAGTCGGATCAGTCCGTTGCCGAAAAAATCAAACGTATGCCAACGGATCCCAACCGGGTACGCCGTACCGACCCCGGTGAACCGGATAAATGTCCGGTTTGGCAATTACATGAAGTGTATTCTGATGAAGATCAGAAACAATGGGTTCAACAAGGTTGCCGCTCGGCTGGGATCGGCTGCCTGGATTGTAAAGGTCCACTTATTGATTCGGTAATCGCCGAACTTAAACCCATCCGCGAACGCGCGGATGATTTCAGCCGACATCCAGAAGATGTACGACGTATTATTGATGATGGCAGTGCTGCAGCAAGAGAAGTAGCTCAGGAAACATTGAGCGAAGTACGTGCAGCAATGGGTCTGGCTTATAAATAGCCGAAGGAAAAATATTATGGCTGAAAGAATACAAAAAGTACTGGCTCGTGCCGGATACGGCTCGCGCCGTTTGATTGAGAGTTGGATAAAAGACGGCAAGTTACAGGTCAATGGTGTGCCCGCCACTCTCGGCGATCAAATTTCTGAAAGGGATAGGGTAACGCTTGAAGGGCGACCTTTATCATCCAAGCGGATCTGGCAGCAATCAATGCCGCAGGTATTGCTGTATCACAAACCGGTGGGTGAAGTCTGTACTCGCAGTGATCCGGAAGGTCGTAGAACTATTTACCAGTCCTTGCCTGTACCTGAAGAAGGTCGTTGGGTCAGTGTCGGTCGTCTTGATTTGAATACAAGTGGCTTGATTATCCTGACTACCGATGGTGAACTGGCTAATCAGTTAATGCATCCATCCAATGAGATGGATCGTGAATATGCCGTTCGTGTATTAGGCGATGTTACCTCGGAAATGATGCAGACGTTACGTGATGGTGTTGAACTGGAAGATGGCAAAGCGCATTTTTCTGATATTCAGCCCGGCGGTGGCGAAGGGGCTAACAGCTGGTTTCATGTGGTGATTCAGGAAGGCCGTAATCGTGAAGTCAGACGGCTATGGGAAAGTCAGGGTGTTCAGGTAAGTCGTTTGGTTCGTTTACGTTATGGACCAGTGATTATGCCGAATAAACTTAAACCTGGTCGTTGGATGATGCTGGAAGGGAAAGAGCTGGAATATCTGTATGAAGAAGCGGGATTAAAATCCAAACCCGGCAAGAAGGGAGCACCAGCAGAAAAAATTGCGGATAAAAAAGAAGTTCCTGTCGATAAAGCGCCTAAATCATCAAAGTGGCCTGATAAATCCGCAAAAGCGGCAACAAAGACCGCCCCCAGATCTGGTAAACGTGAAGCCCCAAAAACCAGAAAAGGGCCACGTATTCGTGGACGCAGTGAACATTAAAGGCTCACACTGGCCGTAACTACCTGATTACGCCCGGCAAATTTTGCCTGATACAACGCTTCATCAGCTTTAAGAAATAAGCTGTCAGCTGATTCTCCTACACATAATTCAGCCAGACCAATACTGATAGTGACGGGAAATTGTTGTTCACTATCGCTTTGATTTAAATCATTGATGGCGTGACGAAGTCGTTCTGCTGCCAGCAGAGCGGCTTCATGATGGCAATGACTGAGTACGATGGCAAATTCTTCACCACCAATACGAAACAATGCATCACTGCGTCTTAAGCTGGACAGTAATGTGTCAGCAACGCGGCATAAAGTCTCGTCACCGACCTGATGACCAAAGTTGTCATTTATCTGTTTAAAGTGATCGATATCTAAAACCAATAACGACAATGGCAGTTTTAACCTATGAGCCAGGTCAATTTCACGTTCAATGGTATTTTTATATGCTTGTCTGTTGGGAAGCTGGGTTAACGTATCAGTCAGAGCAGCATCTAAAGCGCGGGTATAAAGCAGACTGTTTCTGAGTGGGTAAACCAGTTTGCACAATAAATCCTCAACCAGGTTAATTTCTGTACTGGAAAAACGATAAGCACGGCTTATAGTCAGTTGACCAAGATACTCATGGTCAATTTCCAGTTGATAATTGCATTTATGATGGCGTTTTGCGCCCAATCTGAACTCAAATTTATTATCAGGATGCGTAAACTGCAGGCCACTGTGAGCGAGCAAAGGTTTGATCTGTTCATCAAACAGTCTGAGTAACTGTCTGGTATCCAGGGATGTCTGTAAAATTAAAGGTAATTTAGCTAACGCATCATCGCGTTCAGCGGAAATCGGGCCTGCTTGTATAACCGAAACCGTATTCTGTTCCAGTCGACGCAAATTTGTGGTGTCTGATGGCAGTGAATGAATCATGTGCACGCTCGTAAATAAGATAATTTACAATAACCATGCTAAATATGTGCCATGGTTTAAATTACTAATATTTACAAGGTGTTATGTAGTTAAGCCAAAACTTTGACGGGTAATTCCATCTGCGCATTCAAACATTGACCATGTAAATGGCCGCTTTGTGCGCTGGCAAGATAGAGATAGGCCGGAATGACGGCGGTGGGTTCCGGCAAGTGCTGTGGATCAGCTGCTGGGTAAACCCGGGCATGCAGTTTGGTTTTTACCTGACCGGGGTCAATACAATTCACCCGGACTTTAGCGGCAGCTTCAGTTTCCAGTGATAATTGGTGGCAGAAACACTCTAAGGCGGCTTTACTCAAGCCATAGGCGCCACGATAGGCCTTATCATGTTGGCTGTCAGTGGTGAAAATAATAAAGCTTTGCTCAGCCGTTTCCTGCAACAATGGAAGACATGAATGAGTCAGTAAGAAAGCTGCAGTCAGGTTAACCTGCAGGGTTTCCGTCCATTGTTTAATATCCTGATTGGCTATGGGGGCTAACTGTCCAACATCCGCTGCACAATGAACTAAACCATCAAGGCGGCCAAAGGTTTCTTTGATGGTGTGAGCGAGTTGTTGGTAATTCTCTGCATTTGCCCCTTTAAAATCGATGGGAAATATAGCGGGTTCAATGCCACTTTCCTGCAGAATAAGATCGTAAAGCTTTTCCAACTGGGAAATATGTTTGTCGAGCAGAATGATCGTTGCGCCATGCCGAGCGTAAGCCAGTGCGACTTCGCTACCGATGCCACCTAGGGCACCGGTAACAAGCACAACCTGCCCGCTGAGTATGGACTGCTCAGCTTGGGATAACATGGCGAATTTTATTCAGATTTAGGAACGATACGGCCGTAAGTGACTTTGCCATCTAATAATTGGGCAATAATCAATGCGTCATCATTATGCCATTCCAGAGTTTCCATATTCATTTGATCAAGCGTTCTTTCTTGAGCAATATCAGGCTCGCCGTAAGTCGAGATAAGCTCATCTCTGGTCATACCGGCCTGGATGCCATTTTCATTTTCTTCGGTTACTGCTTCAGCAGCTTCCGGTGCAGATTCTACTGTTGCAGGAGCTGATGTCTCTGTTTCACTGCTATCGGTGACAGCGTTGTCGCTTTCATTGCTACAGGCGATCAGGGCCAGACTCAAAAAAAGACCGGTAAAAATTAAACGCATACGATTTAACATGGCATCCCCTCTTTAGGTTTAAATGAACTAATGGGCGAGTATAACAAGCAATTACGACTATATCGACAGGTTGTTAGGGTAAATTTCCCACTAAAATATTTTCTGCCGCTCGATAACCATTCATTACAGCACTTTCCAATGTAGCAGGATAAGCGTTTTCTGCATAATCTCCAGCTATCCAGAGCCCATTTATTATGGTTTTACAGCTAGGTCTCTGGCTGTTATCAACCACCCCGCAACTGAAAGTGGCTCGTTTTTCCCGGATTACATGTGTTGCCAGATAATGATGGGGAAGTTCAGGCAAAATTCCTGTTAAATCAGTGATAACCTGTTCAATGAGCTGTAGTTTTGTTAGCAATTCATGCTCTCCTGGCCCACTGATAACGACTGCAATCAGGCCGGGGGATTGATCTGAGCGGTCAAAGATCCATTGAGATAAGCTATTACTCAAACCGATGATAGGGGCTTTTAATCTAAATTGCGCCGAATACTGCAGATACACCGTGGTTATAGGATATTCAGTAACTTTCGGTAAGTTAAGCTGCTTACCTAAAAGTTTATGCAGAATACGGGGTGACACCGCGACAATGATATTTTCTGTGTTAATAAATTCATCTTTACTGGTGATTACACCAGTGACTTTTCCAGCATCAATTACGATTTTCTCAATACGGGACTGCAATCGCACTTCACCGCCCTGGTTGAGAATAAATTTGTTGCATGGTTCTGGAAGTACCTTGCCGAGGGGTTTGTTAGGGATTAGCAAATCGGCAGATTGCCTGTCTGCAGCAAGGCTATCCTTCAAAGTGGCAGCAAAAACACTGGCTGACGCCTGACTTATTGGAGTGTTCATAATCGCCAGACACAACGGGACCCATAATTGCGAGATGATGCGTGACGATTGGTTTGTCTGTCTGCACCATTGTTCTACTGTAAGGTGTGGTGAAACGGATGATGAATTTATCTGTCTGGCAATTCGCAAAAAGCTCATTAAGCCTTGCCAACCGAGACTGCTATATAACTTTGGCAATATTGCAATTGGCCAAGGTAATAACCTCGTGGTGGATAAATGGAGTGGAGAAAAGTAAGGATCAAGGATTTGCAGATCTAATGACTTGCGCTGAAACACGCTGTTTTCTTCTATGCCAACCCGATGAAGCAGATCCAGCATATGTCGGTATGCACCAATCATCAAATGTTGGCCATTATCAATGTCAATATCTTGCCATCTGACCGTTCGTGCCCGTCCGCCAAGTTGTTTTGCTGCTTCAAAAACTATGGGGTTTTGGCCTTTTTCAGCTAAGCGAACTGCCGCAGCAAGGCCGCTCCAGCCACCTCCAATAATAAGGGTTTGCATATTAGCGATGGCTTTTGATGCGCTTTTTTTCACGACGCAGGGTTCGCCAGGCCAGCCACAATTTACGGATTGGAGTAAGCGATATTCGCTGCTTCATTACCGGGAAATTATCGTGGGCAATTTCGTGCAAAGTAGTCCGGTAAATTTCAGCCATAATCAGTGCAGTACATTGATTATGTCGATCCTGTTCAGGCAACAGTTGCATGGCTTCCTGATAAAACTGCTCAGCTCGCTGTGTCTGGAATTTAAGTAGCTCCGTCAACGCTTCGGTTTGTTTTAAAGCCAGAACACTTTGTTCAGTGACACCAAACTGTTGCATCTCATCCAATGGCAGATAAATCCGTCCCCGCTCTGCATCTTCACGAACATCGCGAATTATGTTGGTCAGTTGAAAGGCGAGGCCGAGTTTCTCAGCAAACTTTAAGGTTTTTCGGTCAGAAAAACCGAAGATTTGTGCGGAAAGTAAGCCCACCACACTGGCAACGCGATGACAGTACAAGGCCAGATTTTTATATGCTGGATATCGATGCTGGGTTAAATCCATTTCCATACCATCAATAATTTCGTGAAAATATTCTTCATGCAGATCAAAGTCGTGCAAAGTTTCTGCTAATGCTTTGCCAACCGGATGCGTCGCTTGCCCAGCAAATGTCCGGGAGATTTCCTGACGCCACCAAGCCAGTGTCTGTGCAGCCACAAGTGGATCACTTATTTCATCAACGGCATCATCAACCTCACGGCAAAAAGCATATAAGGCCATGATAGCCTCACGTTTTTTGACAGGTAAAAAAAGGAAACTGTAGTAGAAACTTGAACCGCTTTTCGCCGCTTTATCCCGGCAATATTGCTGCGGTGTCATTTTAATAAACGCTCGACAATTTTGCCGTTGACCAGATGGGTGTCGATGATTTCATCAATATCGGCTTTGTCATGGTATTGATACCAGACACCTTCAGGATAAATAACCATAACTGGTCCCAATTTACAGCGGTTAAGACAACCGGAATTATTGACCCGGACTTTTTTTAATTTGAGGTCTTTCACCCGCTGTTTGGCATAGTCACGTAGTGACTGCGCGCCGTGTTCCTCACAGTAATCAGAGCCATCATCACGCTGATGTGTGCAAATGAACATATGATATTTGTATATTTCAGCCATAGTGTCGATTCAGCTTAACGAAGCCGGAATAAATATGTAAAAGCGGAAGTCGTGTCGTCATTTATCCTCTATTAAAAATGTCGTGAAACAGCGAAATCAGCCAGTCCAATCAAGGCGGATTTGTACTCTGAGTCGGGAATAATGATGAGCTTGTCTTTTGCCTGCTTCGCCTCATTGAGAGCGGCTGAAGCGGTATAATCAATAGCGCCAGTGATGTGGATAATTTCAATAATGTCCTCAATTTTATCGCGCTGGCCTTGTTCGATTGCTTCTCGAATAATGGCTGACTGTTCGACGGTACCATTTTGCATGGCATAGATCAGCGGTAAAGTCGGTTTGCCTTCAGCCAGATCATCACCAATATTTTTACCGATAGTTTCACTGGATGCACTGTAATCGAGTAAATCATCTACCAGCTGAAAAGCGCTGCCAAGGTGCATGGCGTAATTAGCCAAAGCCATTTCAATCTCGTCGGAGGCATTACTGATGAGAGCGCCCAGCTGACCGGCTGCTTCAAATAATTTGGCTGTTTTATGATGAATGACTTGCAGATAGCGTTCTTCAGTCGTATCGGCATCATGTACATTCAACAGTTGCAATACTTCACCTTCCGCAATGACGTTTGTGGTGTGGGAAAGGATTTGCATCAAACGCATCGAATCAAGTTCCACCATCATTTCAAACGCACGGGTATAGAGAAAGTCACCGACCAATACACTGGCTTCATTTCCCCAGACACTGTTCGCTGTTTCCTGACCACGCCGCATAGTGGAATTATCA
Organism: Methylophaga sp. UBA2496; assembly: GCF_002341635.1. Taxonomy (NCBI): domain Bacteria; kingdom Pseudomonadati; phylum Pseudomonadota; class Gammaproteobacteria; order Thiotrichales; family Piscirickettsiaceae; genus Methylophaga; species Methylophaga sp. UBA2496. Next base: position 260,054 of record NZ_DDOK01000007.1, read on the forward strand.
ACTACATCATCATGCAGCAAGGTTGCAGTGTGAATAAATTCGATAATAGTCGCAAGATTGATATGCGCAGAAGCCTGATGATTACAGGCTCGGGCGCTGAGCAGTGCAATAGCGGGACGCAAGCGTTTTCCACCACTATTAATAATGTAATGTCCAAGCTGGTTTATTAATACAACCTCAGATTGCAGCCGATGTTGTATCATTGCGTCAACTGCATCCATATCCTGCTGGATAAGTGCGTAAATGGATTGTATATCCACGGGGCGTTTGTCTGCCTGTCTAGATTAATTAAACGCGTACTTTCTCATGGGTCACGGTGATTCGCAAATAATTCAATTTGCATTTGATCTGTATGTAGAAAGCAGTTAAAATTCCCGGTCTTTTGTTGGGTTACCCACAATAACATTTATTTTTTTGGAGAAAGCGATGTACGCTATTGTCGCGACTGGTGGTAAGCAGTACCGAGTTAAAGAGGGCGAAAAGCTCCGTATTGAAAAACTATCCGCAGAAGCCGGAGATACGGTTGAGCTGGATAAAGTTCTGTTGGTAGGTGAAGGCGATGACATTAAAGTCGGCGCTCCTTACCTGGAAGGCGCCAAAGTCACTGCAACTGTGTCAGCCAATGGCCGTGGTGATAAAGTCAAAATCATCAAATTTCGTCGTCGTAAGCACCATCGGAAACAGATGGGGCATCGCCAATCTTATACAGAAATCGAAATCACTGGCATCAGCGCCTAAGATTGACAAATTTAAAGAGGACTTAACATGGCTCATAAGAAAGCTGGCGGTAGTACCCGCAACGGTCGCGATTCCGAGTCGAAACGCCTTGGTGTTAAACGCTTCGGTGGAGAAGCAGTATTAGGCGGTAACATTCTGGTTCGTCAACGCGGCACCCGTTACCATGCAGGTCGTAATGTTGGTATCGGTAGAGACCACACCTTATTCGCGACAGCCAATGGTAAAGTGGTATTCGAAACCAAAGGTGCGAACAATCGCATGTTTGTCAGCGTTATCGCTGAATAAAGATTTTGTTAGCCCGTTGGGGCAAACAGCTGAAAGCCCCGCTGATGCGGGGTTTTTTGTTTGTGGCAATTATTAAAAAAATTATCTGGTCGGCAGTATGAAATTTGTTGATGAAGCGAAAATAAAAATCAGCGCGGGTGCCGGCGGTAATGGTTGCCTGAGCTTTCGTCGTGAAAAATATATCCCTTTCGGTGGTCCGGATGGTGGTGATGGAGGCGATGGAGGTGATGTGTATCTGCTGGCAGATACACAAGTTAATACGCTGATCGATTTTCGCTATAAACGTAACTTTAAAGCCCAACGTGGCGAACATGGCCGCGGCAAACTTTGCAGTGGTGCCCGTGGCGAAGATTTAATTATTAAAGTGCCTGTCGGGACGGAAGCCTGGGATGAAGATACCAATGAACTGATTGGCGATTTGGCCAAGCATGGTGACAAACTGATGGTCGCCAAAGGTGGCTGGCATGGTTTGGGTAATGCACGTTACAAATCCAGTATTAATCGTGCGCCACGTCAAACCTCAGACGGAACGCCAGGCGAAGAGCGTACATTGCGCCTTGAAATGAAATTACTAGCCGATGTTGGATTATTGGGACTACCCAATGCCGGAAAATCGACCTTTATCAGTCAGGTTTCTGCTGCCCAGCCCAAAGTGGCCGATTATCCTTTTACCACTTTGCATCCAAACCTTGGTGTGGTGACTCTCAGAGATGTACGCAGCTTTGTTATTGCCGATATTCCCGGGCTGGTGGAAGGCGCGGCGGAAGGTGCCGGTTTAGGTATCCAGTTCCTTAAGCATTTAACACGCACTCGATTGCTGTTGCATCTGGTTGATATGGCACCCGTTGATGTGAAACAGGATCCGGTGGAAAGCGTTAACATTATTAATCGCGAATTACTTCACTACAGTGAAGCGCTGGGTAAACAGCCGCAATGGCTGATTCTCAATAAGATGGATTTGGTGCCGGATGATATCCGTGATGAGCTCACTCAGGAAGTGTTAACGCGTCTGGATTGGCAAGGACCGGTCTACAAAATCAGTGGACAGACGGGTGAAGGTTGCGCGAAGTTGTGTGAAGATATCATGCAATACTTGGATGATTTACGTCAGAGTGAGCAGCCTCCCGCTAAACCCATCGAGGACTAACTGTGGAAAATCCGCATCAGCAACTTTTATCAACCAAACGTTGGGTGATTAAAATTGGTAGTGCTTTACTAACCAAGCCGGGAGAAGGCTTGGATGTGGATCGCATTCGCTGGTTAAGTGGCGAAATAGCCGAGTTGAGAAATCAGGGTAAAGAGATCGTTCTGGTCACCTCCGGCTCAGTTGCTGCGGGTATGCAAAGACTGGGCTGGCGGCGTCGTCCCCATGCCTTACATCAGTTACAAGCCGCAGCCAGTGTGGGTCAGATGGGGCTTATCCATGCTTACGCTACAGCTTGTGAGCAACATGGCATTCATACTGCACAAATTCTACTGACTCATTCTGATTTAGCTGATCGTGGCCGCCATTTGAATGCACGCAGTGCATTACACACTTTGCTGGATATGGGTATTCTGCCGGTTGTGAATGAAAACGACACCATTGCTACCGATGAAATCCGTTTTGGGGACAATGATACGCTGGCGGCAATGACCGCCAATCTGGTTGAAGCCGATGTATTGGTTATCCTGACTGATCAGGATGGCTTATTTGATAGTGATCCACGGTTAAATCCAAATGCCAGAATGCTGGCGGCTTCTGCCGCGAGTAATTCAAATCTGGACGCTATGGCCGGTGACAGTAAAGGTGAGTTAGGCCGTGGCGGTATGGCAACCAAATTAGCGGCGGCCAGACGTGCCGCGAGATCCGGTGCCACGACAGTGATTCTATCTGGAAAACATCCGTTGAATTTACGTCACCTGGCAGCTGGCCAGGGCGTGGGTACGTTGTTGTGGCCCGATATGAAACCGATTAAAGCTCGCCAGCAATGGCTTGCCGGACATTTAATTCCCAAAGGACGATTAATGCTGGATGATGGCGCAGTAGCTGTGATCAAACAGCATGGCCGCAGTATTTTACCGGTTGGGGTACGTCAGGTTGATGGGCAGTTTACTCGTGGTGAATTAGTGTTATGTACAGACTTGCACGGGCGGGAAGTTGCAAGGGGCCTGGTGAACTACAATGCTGATGAGGCCGTAAGAATTATGGGGCAGCCCAGTCAGGCGATTCAAAGTTTATTGGGATATGTTGATGAGCCGGAGTTAATCCATCGGGATAATCTGGTCGTTACGGGATAAAGGACAGACATAAAAAAACCGGCGTTAGCCGGTTTTTTTTAGCTGATTCTATAGAACAGTCAATTACATCGCACGGACAGCGTTGTTTAAACGGCTTTTGCCACGAGCAGCAGTATTTTTATGAATCAGGCCTTTACGTGCCATACGATCCAGAACGGGTACGGCAGCTTGAAATGCAGCCACGGCTTGTTCTTTATCACCAGCGATAATCGCTTTTCTGAGTGCTTTAACTTTAGTACGCATCGCAGAACGCTGACTAGCGTTTAATTGACGGTGTGTTTCCGCCTGACGGGCGCGTTTTTTTGCTTGTGCTGAGTTTGCCAAAGTGTTTCTCCTAAGAATCAGCTATTTGTATATGAACCGGGCATTATCCTGATTTTGCTTCCATTTGTAAATGGTATGATGCTGTCTTTTTTCAAGTACGAGTGAATGATGCGAATTATAACAGCGAATTTGAATGGGATCCGAGCCGCTGCGCGTAAGGGATTTTTTGACTGGTTAAAAAAACAGGATGCCGATGTGGTGTGCATTCAGGAGACTAAAGCGCAAGTTCATCAGCTGGAAGACAAGATTTTCACTCCTGAAGGCTATCACTGTTATTACCACGATGCAGTCAAAAAGGGCTACAGCGGTGTCGCGATATACAGTCGACAAAAACCGGACGAAGTTATTACAGGCATGGGCAATGCCGAGTTTGATATCGAAGGTCGTTATATTGAAGCCAGATTTGGCAATCTGAGCGTGATCTCCCTCTATCTGCCATCAGGCACATCAGGTGATGAACGGCAGCAGGTTAAATATCGCTGCATGGAGTTTTTCGAAAATAAAATGCAGGAAATGAAAGAATCCGGTCGAGATTACATTATTTGCGGTGACTGGAATATCGCTCATAAGAATGAAGATATCCGGAATTGGAAAGGCAATCAGAAAAACTCCGGCTTTTTACCTGAAGAACGTGCCTGGCTGGATAAGTTGTTTTATGAGATGAATTTTGTCGATGCGTTCCGTGAACTGCCGCAGGCTGAACATGAATACACCTGGTGGTCCAACCGTGGTCAGGCCTGGGCCAATAACACAGGATGGCGTATCGATTATCATGTTCTGAGCCCGAGTCTGAAAGGTAAAGTCAAAGCAACCGATATTTATCGCGATGAACGCTTCTCTGATCATGCACCGCTGACTATTGATTACGATTACGAACTACCAAAATAATGAACTTTCCTGTTTTGTTTCTCTCTGATTAGGGTCTATCTGAGAGAAACAAACCATGTTTTCATTATTCAAGTCGGACCCAGTCAAAAAACTGAAAAAGCAGCTTGCTCAAAAACGTGAGCAGGCCATGCTGGCGCAACGTAATGGTGACATACGCAAGTTTGCCAGGCTCACCGAAGAGTCTCAGCTTCTGGTTGAAGAGATTCAACGGCTTGAGTCGAAACCTGAATAATTCAGTTACCTCAAAAAATGGCTTGGCTTCAAACCCCGACCTGATCTAAGCACTGACTATTCGTGATTACTGCGAAGTTGTCAGCTTTAGTCTGCGGCATGAATGATGGGCTTAAACATTCGGCGATACTGGCTTGGCGTTAAGCCGGTTTTGCGTTTGAACAAGCGACGGAAAAACGACGCATCTTCATAGCCGATCTCAAAACTGATGTCATCCACCGGCAGTTGAGTCTGTTCAAGCTGGCGCTTGGCGGCTTCGATGCGAATATTCTGCAGGTAATCAATCAGAGTCAAGCCTGTCGCGGATTTGAATCTGCGTTTGAGCGTGCGTTCCGGAATATTGGCTTGCTGCAGCGTCAGCTGAAGAGCATGGCCGTTTTTGTAGTGGCGTTTGAGTGCATTTTCGCATTCGGCAACAAGATGATCGCTATGGGGATTATTCCGTAACAAGGTGTGATAGGGCAGCTGACCCTCATCATGCCACTTAAGCAGATAAACCTGAGCAATTCTGACCGCTTCCGCGGGACTGAAGTGCTTGGAAATAATATAAATAGCCAGGTCGTGCCACGACGTGGTGCCACCGGCTGTCACTATTTTCCCTGCGGTATCTGCAAAGGCTAAATTTGGCTCTGGTTTGAAGCGGACTTTCGGATAATGTTTGCGGAACAAGTCCTGATATCCCCAATGGGAAGTAGCATCACAGGCATCCAGCAGCCCTGTCTCGGCGAGCATAATGGCGCCTGAGCAGGCCGAGTAGATATAGGCGCCTTTTGCATGCTGCGTTTTTATCCAGGCGATCAACTCCGGATAGCGACCGGTCAACGGTTCATCAGGACCGAGCCATAGCTCCGGCAGTATAACGATATCAGGTGAATCGGCCAGATGATGAAAGTCGCTGTCAGGCTGAATGGGGATGTTATTGCCGCAGAAAAACATCTCACGACGGTTTGACACGATATGCACATTAAAAGGAGTTTGCTGCTGTTCTTTACGTGACAGTGTCTGCCAGATATTGCCCGTCGCCATCAGCACATCTTTCATGCCATATAAAGCCGACCCCGCTGTTTCCGGAATCGCCACAATACAGACATCAAGCGAGGTTGCAGTCATTTTTGGCATAAATGAACCGTTTTTTGGTTTTTTGCATCTTATAGCGCATTTATACGACGCTTAATCTTTTTCATAACTTCATTAAACGTTAATGAAGCAGATGAATGAGGAAAATACCATGAATATGATGAATCAGGCTTATGAAAATGAGCAACAAATTACGCCATTCGCACACCGTTATCAAAGATGTGTAATGGCATCAAAACGGGTTTCCTGGCGGATTGAAGAAGATGTGATTCGAGGCCGGGAATTTGACGCCACACAAAAGTTTTTGCCCGACCAGTTATCACGGGTAAATCAATGGGGATTCCTGACTGCAGAGGACAAACGCTTTGTCAGCCAGATCCAGGGACGTACTTATGCCAATATTTTTGGTCTGGTGGAGCGATTTATCAACGCCAAAGTATTGGAGCTGGGCCAGCATCATGTGTTGGGTGATCAAGTGGCACTGGAGGCACTGATCAGGTTCAGCGATGAGGAGCTTAAACATCAGGCGCTATTTCGCCGGATAGAAGTGATGACCGGTAAAGTGATGCCTGAAGGCTATTATTTTACGATTGATCCGAATGATGTGGCGCGTGCTGTGTTAACCAAGTCCACCTGGGCGGTGCTTGGCTTAACCTGCCATATTGAATTGTTCACGCAGCAGCATTACCGGCAGAGTATCGCTGAATGTGAGGGCTTATCACCGTTATATAAAGACGTATTTCTGTTTCATTGGAAAGAAGAATCCCAGCATGCGATTCTGGATGAAATTGAATGGCGGGAAGAGGATAGAAAACTCTCCCATGTGCAGCGTGAACAGGCTGTTGAGGATTTGATGGAATTAGTTGCTGCCGTAGATGGCATATTGCAACAACAGGCCAAGGCAGATGCCAGCTATTTTATTGCTGTGTCGAGAGCCACATTCACTGCACAGCAGCAAGCGGCGATAGCTGAACAATTTCTTAGCGCATATCGCTGGCAATACATTGTTTCTGGAATACAGCACACCCGGTTTACCAAAGTGCTGAGTGAGTTGATCACGCAAGCTCAGATGACAAAGATAAACAATGCGCTGGCTCCGCTGATCCATTCAGCTGGTTAATTGGTGTGAGTGAATTGCTACGTAACAGGTTCCGGCCGCAGGTCGGAACCTGTTACGTAAAGTACCTCAAAAAAGTACAGTACTAATGAACTGAGGCCATCACGCAGCGAATCACCCCGTAATCGTATGCTTCATCCAGCGCATGAAACACGACTTTCAGGCTGTCGGCCTTTTCTCCCAGCGACTCAATGGTGGAAATAATCGCATTGAAGTCACCATCTTCCAGTTCCAGTACATTCTTAACATCCAGCAGACCGGCTTCAATACCATCGGAGAGATGACTGTAGACCGTGCTGATTTTTAGCTCACGGTGTTTCGCGATCTGATCAGGGCTCAACCCTTGTTCATGCAGTATCAACGTCTGATTCACCGTGTCACGTAAGCCGTTATTTAATAATTCGGATAATGGAAACTGCTGAATGACGGATAAAAATCGCTGACCGTAACTTTCCAGTTTTTGTGCGCCGACACCGGAAATACGGGCCATGGCTTGCATATCGTTAGGTCTGGTCTGACACATTTCCTGCAGCGTTGAGTCATGAAAGATCACAAAAGGTGGAACACCATTTTGCTGGGCGATCTCGGTTCGTAATTGACGTAAAGCCTCCCATAAGTCCTGATCCTGCGGGCGCACGGTAGATTGTTTTTTCTCTTTTTTGCTGAGCGTTTGTTTGGCTTGCTGTTTTCGCAGCAGCAATTTTTGTTCACCGCGTAAAATCGCCCGACATTTTTCTGTAAGACGCAAAGCCCCGTAGCGATTGATATCAATATCAAGATATCCGGTGGCGATAAGCTGGCGGAAGATACCGCGCCATTGCGTAGCGGTCAGATCTGAGCCAATACCGAACGTACTGAGCTGATCATGTTGGTTAGTCTTGATGCGTTCATCTTCACTGCCCACCAACACATCAATTAAATAATTCACCCCAAAGCGCTGGTCGGTGCGATAGACACAGGACAAGGCTTTTTGAGCAACTTCGGTGGCATCAAAATGCTCTGGCGGGTTCTGACAGTTATCGCATTGTCCACAGGTTTCCGGTGACGTTTCATCAAAATAGGCGAGCAGGGCATGCCGCCGGCAGCTGATGGATTCACATAGGCCCAACATTGCATCGAGCTTGTGATGTTCGACCCGTTTAATCAGATCTGGTGCATCAGAATTCTGCATAAACTGACGCAGGGTAATAACATCTTGCAGGCCATACGCCATCCAGGCATTAGCCGGTAAACCATCACGACCGGCGCGGCCGGTTTCCTGATAATAGGCTTCGATATTTTTGGGCAGATTTAAATGCGCCACAAAACGCACATCGGGTTTATCAATGCCCATACCAAAGGCAATAGTGGCGACGATAATCACGCCTTCTTCGCGTAAAAAACGTTGTTGATGATTTGCCCGCATTTGTGAGGTTAAACCGGCGTGATAGGGCAAAGCGATGCGACCCTGATCGGTCAGCCACTCGGCAATCGCATCGACCTTTTTACGAGACAGGCAATAAACAATCCCGGCATCGTTGGCATGCTGGGTTTCAATAAACTGCCAAAGCTGTTGTTTAGCCTGATTGGCTTCGGCAATGGCATAAAAAATATTGCTCCGGTCAAAACTGTTCAGATAGACATTGGCGTCATGCAGATTGAGCTGTTCGATGATTTCAACGCGAGTACGTTTATCCGCCGTGGCGGTCAGCGCAATACGCGGGATATCCGGAAAGCGTTCATGCAACATGCGCAGTTGCTGATATTCCGGGCGAAAATCATGGCCCCATTGCGACACACAATGCGCTTCATCAATGGCAAACAGTGACACCTGTATGCGTGACAACATCGTCAGCGTGCGTTGATTTAACAAACGCTCAGGTGCCATATACAACAAATCGATTTCACCGGCCTCAAGCGCAGACTCAACAGCATTGGCTTCAGCAGCCGATAAGCTGGAATTCAGAAAGGCCGCATTCACGCCCAGCTCTTTTAATGCCACCACCTGATCCTGCATCAAGGCTATCAGCGGTGACACCACCACGCCCGTACCCGGCCGAATCAAAGCCGGAATCTGATAACACAATGACTTGCCGCCACCGGTTGGCATCAAAACCAGCGCATCACCACCAGCAATTACCTGATCTACAATAGTTTGCTGGTTATGGCGAAAATCGCTGAAACCAAATACGCTTTGTAAAACAGTGAGTGCGGTTTGCCCGACGTGTTGCATAAGAAAATCAGTAAGCCATTAAAATACCCATTATGGCAAATTGCCCTCGGTCTAAACATGGCATGTGGTCGATAAATTCGGTTTATCGCTAAAAGACAGGCAAAATAGGGTAGTTCAAACGTCTCAAATCAGTCTGGTTTTGGGAATAAATCAAAAATTTAGGAAAGAAAATGAAAGAAATTACAGTTGATAACAACCCTAGTGCAGCACGTTTAAAAGAATTGGGCGTTGCTCACTGGCCAACATGGGAAAAAGAAGTCTCAACCTTTCCATGGTCATTTGTGACCACAGAAATCGCGTTTATCGTTGAAGGCGAATGTGTCATGACGCCTAATGATGGTGGCTCCGCGACGACATTTAAAGCGGGAGATTTAGTCGTCTTTCCGAATGGGTATAAAGGTACTTGGGAAGTTAAAAAAGCGTTGAAGAAGCAATTCAAACATAAAGATGGCAATTTTGTGAAATGTGCTCTTAGCCGTTTTAAAATTTTGAAAAATAAATTTAAATCAAACGCTTAAAATATAATTTGTTGCCTGTTAATTTGGGTTAAATGCAATGAAGTTCAACAGATAGCTGTCATTCCCGCGCATGTGGGAATCTAATGACATTTGTAGGTTGGGTTGAGGTACGAAACCCAACAATCGGCATGGGTCCATTTAAACCGATTTGATATTTAATAAATTTATTTCGACTTAATGTCGAGTCAGGGGAGTAATAAGCCACATCCCTGTGGCTCACCTGCAAGCAGGTTGCTTCGCAGTTCAAATTCGTTCCCGACGAATTTGTGCGTGCCCATCCCCTAACAACCCCAGGGCAACCCTTGTGCTGGCCTGCGGCTTCACTGCGTTGCGTTTTTTGTCAGGGAGACTCACCAAACTCGCTTCGCTCACAAATTTGTCTGGAACAAATTTGGACGCCGGAGCCGCCGTAGGGTGAGTGGCATGGATGCCACGAATCAGACATTCCGATTTCTAATCCTGAGATAACCATTTTTATCGGCAGCACAAAAGGGGATTTTGTCGCCGACCCTCTAATGCCCTTATGCGAAGCTGAGCATCGCAGAGCTGGTCGGATCGCATGACGGATGTTTGACCGAAGGGAGTTTCCGTCATGCCCAGTCAGCCTTTATGTTTGGGTTGAATGCAATGAAACCCAACAATTTGCATAGGTATATTTAAACCGGTGTGATATTTAACAAGATTATTTCGACTTAATGTCGAGTCAGGGGAATGCGTGCCCATTCCCCTAACAACCCCAGGGCACCCCATGTGTTGGCCTGCGGCTCCACTGCGTTGCTCACTTTGTCTGGCGTACGGCCAAAACTCGCTTCGCTCAAACACTGGCCGTCCGTTATCCAGACAAAGCTCCGCTACTCGTCAACACAAAAGGGGATTTTGTCTCCAACCTCAACGGCTCTCCCTAACGCCCTTATGCGAAGCCGAGCATCGCAGATCAGTTTGGATTAAACATGACGAGTGTTTGAGCGCAGCGAGTTTTCGTCATGTTCCAAACTGATTGAGAAGCGCAGGGAACCCGCAGGGCGAGCATGGGCTGCCCTTTTGTTTGGTTCGTTTATTTTGGGCAAGCAAAATAAATGAACGCCCAGCGGCAGCGATGGAATGAGCAGCATGTTTCAGATTGTTGGGTTTCGTACCTCAACCCAACCTACGGGCTATCAAATTTTACTTACAGATAGTTTCTCTAATATATTTGTCAAAACTACAATAGGAATTACATTTTTTGAGTTTTAATATTGAAATTTCTTCAGCAATTTTCTTATTGTGAATTGTGTTTAAGTAACGTTTTTTTCCATTTCTCCAAACCAAATTTCTTAAATACTCTTTTGGTGAATTTATTGATTCACATTGCGAGTCTATTTTTGGTGTTTTGTCTAAGCCAAAAACTTTTTTTATTGCCTCAGGATCCGTTAATAACCATGCTTCCATTTCTTCAACTGGAATGATAATTAAAGAGTTTGGGAACTGGTTGATACTGATTTTTTTCTCCAACTCTTTTCGTAACTTTACTTCATTATTTCTATCTAAATCATGAAATACAAGAATATGTTCGCATCCTGAATTATAAAGTTGCGTGGCCCAAGAGTTGCATTTATTTCTAAGTTTTCCACAACCATTTCCAACAAATTTCTTTACTGCAAATTCGCACTTATCAATATATTTACTTAAAATATGTTGGATTACATCAACATCACTTAAATCTTCAGCGATTACTCCGATCTTCTTAGACATTTTCTAGATCTCCATGCTTCCAATACTCTCCTAAGCTTCCTTCTGTCTGAAGATATTCTTTAAGTGCTTTCATTTCTTCGTTTTTAAGTATTTTTGAAATATTCTTAACGATGGTTCCTTTTGAAGAATCTCTTTTCACAGAGAAAACATTTTCAATATCGACATTATCTAGCACAGTGTCGGAGTGTGTGGAGATGAATATCTGCTTTTCTTTTGAGTAAATATTTATTAGCTCAATAATGCTATTCAACAAACCATGATGTACACATACTTCTGGTTCCTCAATCATAAGCATGCTGCTTTTATCGGTGACTAGATTGAAAATTAATGCAAGAGTCTTAAATGTTCCCTCAGATAGTTGGCTCGGTGACAATGTGCTTTCTGAAATTGTGAATCCTGGAACTACCATTAAATTTATTTTTTCACGCTTTCTTACAGTACCCCCTGTGAGAACACTAACACTTGATGAGGAGGTCTCAATCTCTTTGAAATCAATTTTATCAATCAAACCAATACCCGATGGACCGACTATATTAAAGAATTCACTATAAGCTTCTGTATTTTCTTTGAATTCGGAATACATGTTGTAAAGAAATGTCTTATGACTACTTCTGATGGAAATTCCTCGACGAAGACCAGAATTACCCTCAGCCTCAACTTCAAATGATATTGGACAGTTAGATGGATTTGTAAATTGAGAGGCACTGTAGTAGCTAATGTTAGCTATATATTCTGAGATTGAAATCATCACCGATAATGATTTTTCATCAAACCCTCTTTCTTCTAAATACTTCTTTAAAAACCCACTTCGATCTCTGGCACTTCCATGTACATTCATTTTTCCAAAGTGAGATATGTCGTATATTATTTCTAGCGGAATATAGGCTTTTTTTCTACTGCCAGTTATGTCAAACATGTACCAACTTTCACTAGACTCTATGACTTCATCTTCATTTTTTTCATTAACTACAAGATTTACTTTTGCATTATGAATGACGGTTTTTCCATTCATATTAAACCAAGTTTTTATTTCACTTGCTGTGTAAAGGGACTCTTCACGTCTTTTTAAACTTGATCGTCTTCTTACATATAATAGTGAAGACAATAGCTTTATTGCTGAAAGGATATTTGTTTTGCCACTACCGTTAGGTCCAATTAAAGCTGTGAGTTCAGAGTCGGGAAGGAATACAGTATTTTCACAACTCCTATAACTTTTTATTTGTATCTTTGATATTCTCATATCGCTACCATTTTTTTGTTAAATGTTTTATTTAAGCAATGTCAGTATGACTTAAATCTAACTGCTGTTGAACATTCTCAACAACAACCGGCAAATCAAACCCACTCAAACTCAACCCCACCAACCTGACTGGTTTATGCCCAGCTTCAGTCCGAGCCAACAACTTTGGAATCCACTCCTGTAAATCAGCAAAGCCAATACTGTGATCCAGGGTTTGAGCACGAGTGACTTGTTGAAAGTCAGCGTATTTCACTTTGACAGTAACGGTTCTGCCTTGCATGTTGTGTTTGTTAAGACTGTCGAGCACTTGTTTGGCGAGGTCGAGGAGGATGATAGTTAACTCGGGGACGGAAAGAATATCTTCAGCAAAGGTGGTTTCCTTGCCCAGTGATTTGCGTATACGCTGACTGCGGACCGGTCGTTCGTCAATGGCTCGGGCGATGTTGTAATAATACTGACCGGATTTGCCGAAACGTTTGGTGAGTTCGGTTAAGGTTTTCTGTCGTAAGTCATTGCCGGTATGGATGCCGAGGTTTTTCATTTTGGTTTCGGTGGCGGGGCCGATACCGTGAAATTTGCCGATGGGTAGTAGGTTTACAAATTCCTGGCCCTGTTCTGGGCGGATGAGATACAGGCCATCGGGTTTATCCATATCAGAGGCAATTTTGGCGAGAAATTTATTGTAGGACACACCAGCCGAGGCGGTGAGCCCAGTCTCGTCAAGGATTTCACTTTTGATGGCTTTGGCAATCAATGTGGCAGAGCCATTAAACGATTCAGTGTAAGTGACATCCAGATAGGCTTCATCTAAAGAAAGCGGTTCAACTTCTGAGGCATATCGCCAGAATATTTCGCGGATTTGGTTGGATACTTCTTTATAGGCGTCAAAACGGGGACGGACAAAAATGGCTTCGGGGCATAGGCGATAGGCCCGTGATGAGGCCATTGCCGAATGAATACCAAATTTGCGTGCTTCATAGCTGCACGCGGCCACCACGCCACGGCTATCGGGTTGACCACCGACGATCAGCGGTTTGCCTTTGAGCTCGGGAAAATCACGTTGTTCAACCGAGGCATAAAAGGCGTCCATATCTACGTGAATGATTTTTCGTTGCTTAGCCATTGATATTTGAGGTGATTAAGTTCTCGTTATTTTCTCACAATCTAGAACGAATAGGTGGAGTGAGATATTTCCATATTGAACTGACGGTTATTTCAGAGTGGATTGCCAGAAGCGTCAATGTTACTTTAGCGAATTAAACCTCATCAGTGAGCTTACGTTTGATTGCAAATATCCGTTCCTGGCAGGAAAGTCTGCGGGCTTTCTTTACCCCTCAAGTTGTCACCATGCTGTTTCTCGGTATTGCAGCGGGGTTGCCGTTATTACTGATTTTTTCATCGCTTAGCTTATGGCTGCGGGAAGCCGGTGTGGAACGCAGCGCAGTCACCTATTTCAGTTGGGCGGCGCTGGGTTATTCCTTCAAATTTGTCTGGGCTCCGCTGCTGGATATTTTGCCATTACCGATTTTGCATCGCCTGTTAGGTCGAAGGCGCAGCTGGTTATTTTTATCGCAATTGATGATTATTACGTCGATTATTTTGATGGCGATGGTGGATCCGGCCACACATTCACTCACATTAATGGCTATTGCCGCAGTATTACTGGGCTTTTCAGCCGCGACGCAGGATGTGGTGATTGATGCTTATCGTATTGAATCTGCCGATACGCGTTTACAGGCGTTAATGTCCGCCAGTTATATCGCCGGTTATCGAATCGGTATGTTAATGGCCGGAGCGGGCGCGTTGATGCTGGCCAGTTATTTTGGCTCGGAAATGGGTGAATATGATTATCTGGCCTGGCGACAAAGCTATTTGATTATGGCGGCATTGATGTTGATTGGTGTAGCAACAACGCTGTTAAGCCCTGAACCCGAAGTGAATAAAAAAATTCATGATGATCGAAAGCGGGATTATCTGGGTTTGATGCTGACTTTTGCCTTGTCGATTAGTGGTTTTATCGGCTGTTTTTACCTGACAGGTGATTGGGCGGTGCAAGCACGATTACAGATGCTCAGTTGGGTCCATAATGGTCCATTGGCTGCAGTGGGTGTTGAATTGGTGCGGTTAGTGCTGGCAACCCTGGTGGCGGTGATTATTGCCAGAGTGTTAATTTTAATGGGATGGGTACAGAAGAGTATTGTGCATCGCAGCTATGTTGAGCCAGTACAGGATTTCTTTAAACGTTATGGTCTGTCGATGGCGTTGTTATTGCTGCTATTGATTGGTCTGTATCGGATCTCCGATATCGTGCTGGGTGTTGTTGCCAATATTTTTTATCAGGATATGGGCTTTACCAAACCGGAAATTGCCACGGTGGTAAAAACCTTTGGTTTGTTTATGACCATTGTCGGCGGTTTCCTCGGTGGGATTCTGGCACTGCGTTTCGGGGTAATGCGCATTCTGTTTTTAGGAGCAGTGTTATCCGCTCTGACTAATCTGTTGTTTATGTTGCTGGCACAAATGGGCAACGATATTGTGATGTTGTATATCGTGATTTCCGCCGACAACCTGTCGGGTGGCCTGGCGAGTGCAGCATTTATTGCGTTTTTGTCCAGCCTGACCAATATCTCGTTTACCGCCGTGCAATACGCTATTTTCAGTTCGCTGATGACCTTGCTGCCGAAAATACTTGGCGGTTATTCCGGGACCATGGTGGAAAGTATCGGCTATGAACAGTTCTTTTTGCTGACGGCATTCATGGGAGTGCCGGTGTTGTTGTTAGTATTCCTGGCGGCCAGGCGTTTTCGAATAGATGATTAGCTGAACATCGTTATGTGGCGCTGGCTGTTAATTTTAATAGTAGTTTTTTTCGGCTGGCGTCATTGTTCGTCGGCTGAGACAGAGTTTGTTGAGCCCAACAGAGTTGTTGAAAACACGCCTCGGCAAACTGAAGTATCTGACATAGCTTCAATACCTTTTGATCAATATCTTATCCAGCCTGTGGCGGAATTTCATCTGGAAGCCCGTGTGTTGGCACGGGAAGATTATTACTTAGGCCGTGAAGCGGATTTATCCCCTACTGATTTGGTATTAGGATGGAAAGATATGGCAGATCCGCAGGTGGTGAAACAGATCAACATCCGCCAATCCGGCCGCTGGTATTTCTGGCAGGTTGACTCGTTTCCAATCCCGCGCCGTCATATTGAAACGCAAAGTGCCAATATGCATTTGATCCCGGCTAACGATGAAATAGCCAGAACGCTGAAGCAGATACGAGCTGGACAATTGATTACGCTTCAGGGCTATCTGGTCAATGTGCATGCTGAGGATGGCTGGCGCTGGCGCAGCTCGCTCAGCCGTGAGGATACCGGTGCCAATGCCTGTGAATTGATTTATGTGATGCAGCTTAAAATCATTTCCAGATAACAGTTTTGGGTGTTTTATCGCGGGAAATTTCCCCGAAATATTTATGTTATGTTGGCTTTATCCATACACAGCAAGGAGATTTCTATGTCTAATACCGCGACTTCAATCAGTGATTACGCTGCCATTACCAAGCTGATACAGCACTATATTGATGGTGCCGTTTCGGGCCGTGGTGAGCTGATGAAACCGGCTTTCCATCAGGATGCCACCATCTACGGTTATGTTGGTCCGGATTTATTTGCCGGCCCCATTCAGGGTTTGTATGACTGGAATGATGAAAATGGTCCGGCCAAAGAGATGAAATCAACGATTACGCATATTGATGTGGTCGGTAATGCCGCCAGTGTACGTTTGGAGTCAGATAACTGGACCGGTCATCGTTTTACCGATTTTTTCAATTTGTTAAAAATTGATGGCAAATGGCAGGTGATGAATAAAGTATTTCACCTGCATGACGAGGACTAAACTGCTGGGTTAATCCAGCAGCTTATAACAAGGTTTGTAGGCATTTTCGTCCTGCCCCAGTTTCATACGTTTTTCGCGGACAAATTTGCGTAACAGATCATCAATGGCGCGTAGCAGTTCCGGTTCACCGTTAATAACATACGGACCATGTTTGGCCACTTCACGAATACCAAAGGCTTTGACATTACCGGCGACAATACCGGAAAAAGCCGAACGTAAATTACTGGCTAGCTCATGCTTTGGCATGTCTGAATACAGACGCAAAGAAGCCATGTTTTCATGAGTGGGAATAAATGGCTGTTGCAACATCGGATCGATATGCAGTTGCCAGTTAAAGTAGTAGGCATCCTGTGATTCACGACGCGCCAGATGCACCGCATCAACCGAATCACGGATGGTCTGTCCCACTGTTTCCGGCTCGCCAATGACAATTTGATAAAGCTCGGCAATCTCATCACCCAGACAGCGGCGCAGGAATTTATCCAGCGTATCAAAATAGTCGCGACAGGACTCAGGGCCGGCAAACACTAAGGGTATGCCTTGTTTGTTTTCCGGATGCAGCAAAATACTGAGCAAATAGAAAATTTCTTCAACGGTGCCGACGCCACCTGGAAACACAATAAAACTGTGACCCAGACGCACAAATGCTTCCAGCCGTTTTTCAATATCCGGCATTATCACCAGTTCATTAACAATCGCATTTGGCGATTCAGAAGCAATAATGCCCGGTTCACTGATACCGATATAACGGCCGGTTTTGATTTGCTGCTTGGCATGGCCAACAGCTGCGCCTTTCATCGGACCTTTCATCGCACCAATACCACAGCCGGTAATGATATCCAGATTACGCAGACCTAATTCATAGCCCACATGTTTGGCGTAATCATATTCTTCTCGTGGAATGGAATGACCACCCCAGCACACCACCAGATTCGGTGTCATATTCGGCTTGATAGCATCGGCATTGCGCAGAATCATAAATACGCTATCCGTTATCTGCTCAGAGGTTGGCGAGGTTTGCCGAGCGAGAATTTTGAAGTCGGTATAGATAATATCGCGCAGTGCCGAAGATAAATGCTCCTGAATGCCACGAATAATCTTGTCGTCAACAAAAGACTGTGCCGGTGCATTTTTGATTTCCAGCACCACACCACGCGATTGCGGCACCAGTTTGATATCAAAGTCGGCAAAGGTATGAAAGATCTGCTCAGCATCATCCTGATGACTGTCGGTATTTAGAATCGCCAAAGCGCAATCGCGAAATAATCGATGCAGATCTTCGCTGGTGTTACTGATACGTTGGATTTCTTCCTGAGACAGCAGATTTAATGTTCGTAATGGACGAATCGTGGTGTGTTGAATTTTGTTCATAGACTTCTATTGATAAAAAAGGCAAGCAGACATACTCCCACTGTTGAGTTTGGGAATCAATGTAAAAAAATCTACCAAACGAAACAAAAAAGCCCCTGTGTCAGGGGCTTTGGTATAAATATCTTACTCGATCAAAATGGAATATCGTCATCATAATAATCGGCTTCACCACCTGAACCATAATCCGGGCCTGCAGAAGCTGAGGCAGGTTGCGGATTGTTGTAGTTACTTTTTGCTGCGGGTTGAGATGGTCGGCCTTGATTGTAATCCTGATTATCACTGCTTCCGCCGCCGGCACCTTTGCTGTCCAGCATGGTCATTTCATTACCGACAATTTCAGTGGTGTATTGATCCTGACCTTGCTGATTTTGCCACTTACGGGTTTGAATACGGCCTTCTATATAAACTTGTGAGCCTTTACGCAGATATTGCTGAGCAATTTCACCCAGTTTGTTGCGTAACACCACGCGATGCCATTCCGTACGTTCCTGGCGTTCACCGGTTTGTTTGTCACGCCAGCTTTCTGAGGTGGCAATCCGTAAATTACAGATCGAGCCACCATTAGGAAAAGCCCGGCTTTCAGGATCGACTCCGAGTCTGCCAACCAGAATAACTTTGTTTACTGACATGGTGAATTCCTTTTTTAATTCAAATATTTGTTCATTTTACGCATAAATCAGACATGCTTCGAGTTCATGCAAATCGACATCATCGGCGAGATATTTGACGTAAGCAAGCCTCTCTTCTAGCACGATAACTATCTCTACCACGCCTTTAATCGCATTCAGCCGTTCTGCAAATTCATCAGCCGTCTCGGCCGTCACTTCATTTAACGGAATAATGCGGCTACTGTAATGTTTTGGCGCTTGCATGGGTAGCATAAATATCAGCCAAACAGCACTGATCAACCCGGCGGACCAGAAAATCCAGCTGATATCACCAACACTGTAAATGATTCCCCCCAGAATGCCGCCGAGAAATGCACCGATAAATTGCGCGCTGGAATAGATGCCCATTGCAGTGCCTTTATTTCTAATGGGACTGAGCTTGGACATCATCGAAGGCAGGCTGGCTTCAAGAATATTAAAGGCGGTAAAAAATAACCACAAGCACACCATCAATATGGCTAACGAGCTTGGCAGCAATGCCCAACCGACCTGGGCAATGGCCAATACGGCGATTGCGCCGGTAAAGACCATTTTCATTTTGCGTTGTTTTTCGGCCAGCAGAATAAACGGCACCATCGTGATAAATGCCAGTAGCAACACTGGCAAATAGGTGAGGGCTAAATCAGCTTTGGCCACGCCAGCAAAATCCTGCAAGGCAATCGGCAAGGCAAAAAAGCTTAAGGTCAGTAATAAATGCAGCACCAGAATACTGATGACCAGTCGCATAATAGAAGTATTTGCCAATACCTCACCAATCTGTGCGCGGGCAGGTTTCATATCCTGATGTTGCTTATGCTTAAATGGAGTGGGCACCCACCAATGCAAGATGATCATGCCGAAAACCGCCATTAATGCGGTGGCCCAGAAGATACCATCCAGTCCAATCCAGCTTTCCAATGCGGCACCACCAGCCAATGCCACAGAAAATGACAGGCCAATGCTGATGCCAATAGCTGCCATGGCTTTGGTGCGATGCTGGTCGCGAGTCAGGTCAGCCGTTAAGGCCATTACCACCGCAGCAATCGCGCCACTGCCTTGCAATAAACGCCCAAGAATCACGGTATAAATAGAATCTGCCATCGCGGCCAATAAACTGCCAAAAGCAAATAAAATTAACCCCAGATAAATGACCTTCTTACGACCAATTCGATCGGAAAGCATGCCAAACGGAATTTGTAATACAGCCTGCGTTAAACCGTAGGCACCGATGGCCAGACCGATTAATAGCGGCGTGCTGTGTGAATACTGTTGAGCGGAGAGCGAAAATACCGGCAAAATCATAAATAACCCGAGCATTCGCAGGGCGAATATGAGTGATAAACCGGAAATAGTTCGTTTCTCCAGCGCACTGAGTGCGTCAGATGTGGCTTGCTTTTGCGTCATGATAGGGTGACAGAGTATATTGATCCGTTGGATTTTACTACGGAACAGGCATGAAAAAAATCAGTATCCGCGGCGCCCGTACGCACAACCTGAAAAATATTGATCTGGACCTGCCCAGAGATGCGCTGATTGTCATTACCGGCTTGTCCGGATCAGGCAAATCGTCACTGGCTTTTGACACCTTGTATGCAGAAGGGCAGCGCCGTTATGTGGAATCACTATCGGCCTATGCCAGACAGTTTTTATCGATGATGGAAAAGCCCGATGTTGATCATATTGAGGGACTTTCTCCAGCCATTTCCATTGAACAAAAATCGACATCGCATAATCCGCGCTCTACCGTCGGTACGATTACTGAAATCTATGATTATCTGAGATTATTACTGGCGCGAGCCGGTGAGCCACGCTGTCCGACCCATCATCTGCCTTTGGAAGCGCAGACAGTCAGCCAGATGGTGGATACCGTATTAGCGATGCCGGAAGGCAAACGGTTAATGTTGTTGGCTCCGGTCATTCAGGATCGCAAGGGCGAACATTTATCGGTATTTGAAGGTTTGCGAGCACAAGGTTTTGTGCGTGCAAGAGTCAACGGCGAAGTGGTTGAACTGGAACAGCCACCAGAGCTGGAGTTACGCAAAAAACATACTATTGAAGCTGTGGTAGACCGATTTAAGGTACGGGAAGATATTCAGCAGCGTCTGGCTGAATCATTTGAAACCGCTTTAAAGCTGGCGGACGGTGTGGCTAAAGTCGTATCAATGGATGATGACTCCGATCAAACCCTGTTTTCCGCACGCTTTGCCTGTTCCGAATGTGGTTATTCGATTGCCGAACTTGAACCACGCATGTTTTCGTTTAATAACCCGGCTGGAGCCTGCCCTACCTGTGATGGACTGGGAATAAAACAGTTTGTCGATCCTTCCCGCGTCGTTGCACACCCTGAACTGAGCCTGGCGGCCGGCGCGATTAGAGGCTGGGATCGTCGTAATGCTTATTATTACCAGATGATTCTGTCTCTGGCGAAGCATTATCAGTTTGATATTGATGCGGCGTTTGATTCATTACCGGAAAATGTCCGCCAGGTCATTTTGTATGGCAGCGGTCGCACTGATATTGATTTCAGTTATATCAGCGACCGCGGCAAACGGGTGACCCGTAAACATGCCTTTGAAGGCATTATTCCGAATCTGCAACGTCGCTATCATGAAACCGAATCCGGCAGTGTGCGTGATGAACTGGCGAAATTTCACTCCATCAGAGCCTGTCCGGATTGTCATGGCACCCGATTAAGAGAAGCCTCACGTAATGTCTTTATCAACGAAACCAATTTACCGGCGATAACGGCAATGCCGATAGGCGAGGCCACTCAGTTTTTCCAGGAATTACAATTGCCCGGCAAACGTGGCGAGATCGCCAGTAAGATCGTCAGTGAGATCAGTGCACGCCTTAGCTTTCTGGTGAATGTCGGACTGGATTACCTGTCTTTGGCGCGTAGTGCGGATACCTTATCTGGTGGTGAAGCCCAGCGTATTCGTCTTGCAAGTCAGATTGGCGCAGGTCTGGTGGGGGTGATGTACATACTTGATGAACCTTCCATTGGTTTGCATCAGCGTGATAATGATCGTTTGCTGGCAACGCTGACCCGATTACGCGATCTGGGTAATACGGTAATCGTAGTTGAGCATGATGAGGATGCGATCCGCAGTGCTGATTATGTGCTGGATATCGGGCCGGGCGCCGGTGTACACGGTGGTGAAATTGTGGCCCGTGGGACACCTCAGGATATTATGAAAAGTGAGCATTCGCTTACCGGCCAATACCTGTCAGGGCGGCGCAAAATTGAGATACCAGTTAAGCGAGAAGCTTATCATGCCGGTAAGGCGATTGGTCTTCGTGGTGCCTGCGGCAATAATCTGAAACATGTGGATGTGGATATTCCGATTGGTTTGATGACCTGTGTCACCGGTGTATCAGGGTCTGGTAAATCCACATTGATCAATGAAACATTGCTGAAACTGACATCCAAAACCCTCAACGGTGCTTCCGATGAACCGGCTCCGCATACGGAAATTCTGGGCTTGGAACAGCTGGATAAAGTGGTGGCGATTAATCAAAGTCCCATTGGTCGCACGCCACGCTCCAACCCTGCCACCTATACCGGCTTATTTACCCCGATTCGTGAATTATTTGCTGGGACTCAGGAAGCTCGGGCCCGGGGTTACGGCCCGGGGCGTTTCAGTTTTAATGTCAAAGGCGGCCGCTGTGAAGCCTGTCAGGGTGATGGTCTTATTAAAGTGGAAATGCACTTTTTACCGGATATCTATGTGCCGTGTGATGTCTGTAAAGGCAAGCGCTATAATCGCGAAACCCTGGATATTCGCTACAAAGGCAAGACCATTACTGAAGTGCTGGATATGACCATTGAAGACGCCAATGTGTTTTTCGAAAATATCCCGGTGGTTGCGAAAAAACTGCAAACCCTGATTGATGTTGGCTTGACATATATCAAGCTGGGACAAAATGCCACGACGCTTTCCGGCGGTGAAGCGCAACGGGTCAAACTGGCAAAAGAACTCTCCAAACGGGATACCGGTAAAACGCTTTATATCCTGGACGAGCCAACTACAGGCTTGCATTTTTATGATATTGAGCAGCTGCTGAAAGTGCTGCATCATTTGCGTGATCGTGGCAACACTATCGTAGTGATTGAGCATAATCTGGATGTGGTGAAAACCGCGGATTGGGTAATTGATATGGGGCCTGAAGGTGGTGCGGGAGGCGGCGAAGTGATTGCGGTCGGCACGCCAGAACAAATTGCTGAATATCCGAATTCACATACCGGCCATTATTTAAAGCCTTTACTGAAATGAGTCTTGAACAGGAAATCAAATTAGCCGTTGCAGGCTCTGACAAGCTGGATCTGTCAGAGCTTGACTGGTTGCAGGCCATCACCACGGAACAGCAGCAGCTGCATTTGCGTACCGAATATTTTGATACACCAGAGTTAAAGCTGAAAAATCAGGGTATTGCTTTACGTATGCGGCAAATTGGTGATCAGTGGGTGCAAACGGTAAAGAGCAGTGGCCAGGTCAAAGATGGCTTGCATCAGCGTGAAGAGTGGGAACATCCCATCATGAATAGCGAGTTTGATCTACCATTATTGCGGCAGACGCCATTAGCACCGATTGTTGATGACAGTGGCAGCTGGAGACAATTAACGTGTCTGTTTTATACCGAGTTTCAACGTGATGTGTATTTGCTGGAAGCACCGCAGGATACGCTGATAGAACTGGCATATGATTTTGGTGAGGCGGGTTCAGCTGACAACACGGCTGTCATCCACGAAATTGAGCTTGAGTTACGTCATGGGGCGCTTGAAGTGTTACGGCAAATTGCCGAAAGGTTGAGAGAAGAACTGAGTCTGACCTATAAAAACAGCAGTAAAGCAGAGACGGGCTATCAGCTCTATCAGCAAAACCAAAGTAAATAATACTGCTTAACGGGCCGACATGCCGCGGGCGCTTTCAAATTTCCAGGTACGGATAATGGTTAACATATCACTGCCCTGTAGAACATCCTCAGGGATGGCAGCATAGGGCGCACCCAAGCGAACAATGCGCACCGCCGCATCATCCAGTACTTTATGCCCGGAAGAGCGTGACACGACAATTCCATCGGGAGGCACGCTGCCATCTGGTTTAATATCAACGGATAACATCAAGCTGCCGTTAACACCCTTATCTTTGGCTTCCTGAGGGTAATTCATATTGCCGATGCGCTCGACTTTCATTGCCCACGCCCGCATATAGGCCGCAGCAGAATATTCTTTAGTGGCTGCCGAAATGCGGCGTTTTTTCGGTGTTTCACTCAGGGCTTTGCTGTTATTGTTCAGTGTGTTTTGCAGCGAACCGATTTCGGTTCTTGCCCGCGCAATCAATTCTGCGCCGGAAACGGTTGGTTGGAGGGCTTCTGTTTCCTCCGGTGCATCGACAATATCATCCGTCTTAATTTCACTGGTTTCGACTTTACGCTCTGCGTTTTCAGCAGTGATTTTCTTACTGGCGGTTTCAGGCTCTGGTTTGGACTCAACTGGCTCGGCAGGTGGCTCAACCACAGGTGGTTCTGGGGCTGCCTCAACCACGGCAGGCAACTCTTCTGCTGTTGGGGTTTCATCCAGAACGGGTTCTGGAGTCACGGATTCAACCGGAACAGGATCCCGTTCTGTGATTGGAGCAGGCAAAGGTGCTATAGCTGCTGGAGGTTCTTCAGCAATGGGTACCGACATATCCGGTGTCGGTTCTGGCGATTTTTCTTCTGTTTCCCCGCCGCCTTCATTGGTGACTTGAGCTAAATAGCTGGGCTCTTCCGGAGCCTGCTCAGTTTGTTGTTTCACCAGGGTAATATCAAGTTGATTTACCGGGGCATTGGTTGGTGGAGACGTCACATTAAAGCTGATAGCAAACACCACTATCGCATGCAGAATGACCGACCCGATAAGGGTCAGAATCATACGATCAGTGGCGCTCGAAGTGCTAATCATTCACTTACTCTTGCGGGATTTCACGAATCACAGGGTCACGATCATGTCCGGTTAATCTGACACGCTTTTGCATCGAAGGACTCATTTCGACTTCGCCATCTTCAGTCACTAACATTACCATATCAATTCCCATTTCAGCAGCGATGGTTGGCCAGTCGCTGCCGGCAACAAAAATAGCGGTGGCCGCAGCGTCCGCCATTGAGGCATTTTCGTGAATCACGGTTGAAGACATGGCTTGATCAGCAGGATATCCGTTACGAGGATCCAGAATATGCGGGTAACGTTTACCTTCATAGGTGAAAAAGCGTTCGTAATCTCCGGAACTGAAAACACTTTCATCACCACTCACCGCTACAGAAGCCAATACCCGGTCATGCCTTGGATGTCGAATACCAATAATCCAGGGACGTTCACCATGCGACCCTATGGCGCGTAAATCGCCGCCGATATTGATGACGGCATTTTCGATGCCTTGCTGTTTTAATACAGCTATGGCGTTATCTACGGCATAACCTTTGGCAAAACCACCGAAGCCTAACCGGACATTGGTGTTGTTGCTGCTCAAAACACCATTTTCAATCACAATATCTTCCATCGTCGGACTATCTGCAAGCCATGCATCAATATCCTTTTGTGATGGTGGTGGACGGGATTCAAACCAGTTATCCTGTTCGTAACCCCATAGCTGAAACAGATTGCCGGCTGCCGGGTTGAATAACTGACCACTTTCACCGGCCAGTTTCTGTGCAAGAAGGATAACTTTGGCCACGTTGTCATCGACTTCAATGGATTCCCCGGCAGTAATTGCTTCATTGATTTTGGTTAACACACTGGGTTGCCAGGCGTGCCACAGATCATTTACCTCTGAAAAAGACTGCTCAAGTGTGTCTATGGTTTTAGACGCTGTTTCTTCATCAACGCCATATAGACTGACGTCAATTTCGGTTCCAAACGCATAAAACTTGGCTTGTAACGCCCGATCGCTATCTCCACAAGCACTCAATAAAGCTAAACCAATTAATAATAAAAGGCTGTGTACAACAGTCTTCATAAATGGGCCTCAATACAATTCATTAAATCACCGGCAATATTCAGATTGAACTGCCGATCAAGCTCACGGATACAGGTCGGACTGGTGACATTAATTTCGGTAAGGTAATCACCAATCACATCCAAACCGACAAATAACAGGCCTTTTTCGCGTAATTTCGGTCCGACTTGCTGGCAAATCCAGTGGTCTCTTTCAGTCAGCGGGCGACCTTCTCCGCGACCACCTGCTGCCAGGTTTCCGCGGGTTTCTCCGGCTGCCGGGATGCGGGCCAGGGCATAGGGCACCGGCTCACCATTGATCAGCAAAATGCGTTTATCACCGTCTTTAATTGCTGGCAGGTATTGCTGCACCATCACCGATTTTTTACCTAACTCAGTCAATGTTTCAACAATCACCGAAAAATTCGGATCGTCCTGACTGACTTTAAAAATTGAAGCACCGCCCATGCCGTCAAGCGGTTTGATAATAATATCGCCGTGTTGTTGCTGAAACTCACGCATCAGTGATTTTTTGCGAGTGACCAGAGTGGGGGGGCAACATTGGGGGAACCAGGCGGTAAACAGTTTCTCATTGGCATCCCGAAGGCTTTGTGGTGGGTTGACTACCAATACACCTTCTGACTGGGCCTGTTCAAGCAGGTAAGTGCTATAGATATATTCCATGTCAAATGGCGGGTCCTTGCGCATCAGAATCGCGTCAAGTTCACTCAGCCGACGTGTTTTCGGCTCGCCTAATTGATACCAGTTTTCAGCATCATCATTGACCTGCAAATCCCGCATGCTGGCCATGACTTTGCCCTGGCTCAGATAAAGATCCTGTTGTTCCATATACTGGAGCTTCCAACCTTTGGCCTGAGCCGCCAGAAGCATCGCAAAACTGCTGTCTTTTTTGATATTGATGGCCGAAATGGGGTCCATCACGATGCCGATAAGTCGCGACATAATTATGCTCTTTAACGATTAATGGGTGGCTGCATTGTACCGTATCTGTTTCTTTGCGGTGACAGTCGCACATGTCAACTTGGCAAGGCCATCAATTCATTACCGAGTTGTCTCTACAAGCCACTGCTTTATTCGCTATAATCAGTGCATTTTTAGTGATGTGAAGACAATTTTCTCAATGAGTGATTCTGCGGCAACTGTGGCGGCCACGCCAAAAACCTTTCAGGAACTGATCCTGCGCCTGCAACAATACTGGGCGGAACAAGGCTGTGTATTACTGCAGCCCTACGATATGGAAGTAGGTGCAGGCACATTCCATCCGGCAACGTTTTTACGGGCTATCGGTCCGGAGCCATGGAGTGCGGCTTATGTGCAGCCCTCGCGTCGTCCGACGGATGGCCGTTATGGCGATAATCCCAATCGCTTGCAGCACTATTATCAGTTTCAGGTACTGATCAAACCGTCACCATTAAATATTCAGGAACTGTATCTTGGATCGCTGAGAATGCTGGGGATTGATACCAGTATTCACGATATTCGCTTTGTGGAAGATAACTGGGAATCACCGACATTAGGGGCCTGGGGGCTGGGCTGGGAAGTCTGGTTAAACGGTATGGAAGTAACACAGTTCACCTACTTTCAGCAGGTTGGCGGGTTGGAATGCAAACCGGTCAGCGGGGAAATTACTTATGGCCTGGAACGCATCGCCATGTATCTGCAAGGTGTAGCCAGTGTCTATGATCTGGTCTGGGCTGACGGTCCGTTAGGTAAAGTGACTTATGGTGATGTGTTCCATCAAAACGAAGTCGAAATGTCGACCTACAACTTTGAACATGCCAATACCGAACATCTGTTTCAGCAGTTCGATACCTGTGAAAAAGAGAGTGAGAGAATGATTGCAGCGGGCTTGCCGTTACCTGCTTATGAAATGGTGTTGAAAGCGTCACATACCTTTAACTTGCTGGATGCGCGTAAAGCCATTTCGGTTACTGAAAGACAGCGCTTTATTTTGCGGGTCAGAACGTTGGCCAGAGCGGTCGCTCAGGCTTATTACGACAGACGTGAATCCTTGGGTTTTCCGATGTTAAGCAAACAGGATGAGGTGCAGTCATGAGTGATGTACGAGATTTCCTGTTGGAGCTGGGTACTGAAGAATTGCCGCCCAAAGCGCTTTCGACATTGAGTGATGCTTTATTGAAAGGTATCGAAAAAGGTTTGGCGGCAGCAGAACTGAGCTATTCGGCTTCGAAGGCCTATGCCAGTCCACGCCGTTTGGCACTCGTGATTACTGGACTGCAAACCCATCAGGCTGATCGTAATGTCGAAAAGCGTGGTCCTGCGGTCACCGCTGGTTTTGATGAAGATGGCAACCCGACTAAAGCCTTACAGGGTTTTGCCCGTTCCTGTGGCGTTGAGGTTGATGCACTGGAGACACTGGAAACTGATAAAGGAGCCTGGCTGGTCTATCGTGAAAAACAGTCTGGACAGGCGGCTACAGAATTACTGCCGGAAATTGTCAAACAGGCGTTGGCGGCATTGCCCATTCCCAAACGTATGCGCTGGGGAAGTCTGTCAGAAGAGTTCGTCAGGCCGGTGCATTGGCTTATATTGATGCTGGGTGATGAGATTATTCCTGCCAATCTGCTTGGTGTGCAATCCAATCAGTTGAGCTACGGCCACCGTTTTCATCATCCTCAGGCAATTCGCATCAGCAGCCCTCAGACTTATGCACCGCAATTGCTCAGCGAAGGCCATGTCATGGTGGATTTTAAAGAGCGTCGTGAAGCCATCCGGGGACAGGTCAGTGAACTGGCCACGCAACTGGGCGGTCAGGCCATCATTGATGACGAATTACTCGACGAAGTGACGGGGCTGGTGGAGTGGCCAGTTGCCTTATCCGGTGAATTTGACAAGCGTTTTCTGGAATTACCATCACAGGCATTGATTTCCTCAATGCAGGGCCATCAAAAATATTTTCCGGTAGAAGACGCTGCAGGTATGTTACTGCCCTATTTTATTACCGTTTGTAATATTGAAAGCCGTGATCCTGCACAGGTCATTGCGGGTAATGAACGAGTAATTCTGCCACGTTTAAGTGATGCGGCATTTTTCTGGGATACCGATCGGAAACGGCCATTAGCCGATCGTCAGGAGCAGCTCAAAACTATTGTATTCCAGAAACAATTGGGGACGGTGCATGACAAATCACAGCGTGTGGCAAAACTGGCCAGCTTTATTGCGGTAAACATTGGTGGCGATACTGCTTTGGCGGCGCGCGCAGCAATGCTGGCTAAATGCGATTTGGTCACTGAAATGGTTGGTGAATTTCCTGAGCTGCAAGGCATTATGGGCAGCTTTTATGCACGCCTGGATGGTGAGCAGGAAGAACTCGCAATGGCAATGGATGAACAGTATCTGCCTCGCTTCGCTGGCGATGTATTGCCACAAGGTAAAACTGGTCAGGCACTGAGCCTGGCTGAAAAAATCGATACCCTATGTGGTCTGTTTGGTATTGGTCAACCACCATCAGGTGCCAAGGACCCGTTTGCCTTACGTCGCGCTGCGCTTGGTGTATTGCGAATCATTATTGAAAATGATCTGGATCTGGATCTGGCCGAACTGTTACAGCAGTCGGTACAAAGTTACGACCAACAACTGACTGAAACCGACATTGTTGAACCGGTGATGCAATACCTGTTTGACCGATTACGCGGCTATGCCGCAGATGCAGGACATCATGGTGATGTATTTGAAGCTGTGCTGGCTTTGCAACCGACACGCCCTTTAGACTTTATGCATCGAATGCGGGCTGTATCGGCATTTCGGGAAATGGAGCAGGCTGAAGCGCTGGCGGCGGGGAATAAACGGATTGATAATATTCTTCGCAAAAATGCGGCATATGAAGCTGATCTGCAATTGAATCCGGATTTGCTTGAAGAAACGGCAGAGCAGCAGCTGGCTGAAACGTTAAAACGTGTTTCTGCAGATGTTGGTCCGATGATGCAAAACGCGGATTACACCGGCGTATTACGTCGACTGGCTGACATGCGCGACAGTATTGATGCCTTTTTTGACGAAGTCATGGTTATGGCAGAAGATGAAGCTATTCGTCATAATCGTCTGGCGCTGTTAAATCAGACACGGGCATTGTTTTTGGGTGTGGCGGATATTTCCCGATTACAAAATTAGGATGCATATATGTCGCTGATAATTCTTGATCGTGATGGTGTGATAAACCATGATTCCGATGAGTTTATTAAATCACCGTCTGAATGGGAGCCTATAGAGGGCAGCCTGGAAGCCATTGCGAGACTGAATTATGCTGGTTATCGGGTGGTGATTATTACGAACCAGTCCGGTATCGCAAGAGGTTTACTGGATGTAGAAACACTAAACCGTATCCACAGCAAAATGCGGCGCATGCTGGCACAGGTTGGCGGACGCATTGAAGCCATTTTTTTCTGTCCGCATGGACCGGATGATAATTGTGATTGCCGTAAACCTAAAGATGCTGCATTTAAAGATCTGGCTCATCGCCTAAGGGTTAATCTGGGTCATGTGCCTGCTGTGGGTGACTCACTTCGCGATATCCAGGCAGCGCAGTCTGCTGGTGCCAAACCCATTCTGGTGCGTACCGGAAAAGGTGAAAAAACTGTTAAAAAAGGTATTCCGAAAGGGGTGCCGGTCTATGACAATCTGGCTGCAGTTGCCGATGCCTTATTGGAAGCCGATATTTGATGCAGACTTTCCGTTCGTTCATTTTTCTGATTATTTATGCGACAACTGCCATACTTTTTTCAGTGGTAGGGGTGTTAATCTGGCCATTACCTTTTAAACAACGCTACTGGGTAGTCAGCCGCTGGGCGGTGATGAATATATGGCTGCTGAAAATTATTTGTGGTCTTAAGCTGGAAGTTGAGGGGCGAGAAAACATACCGAATGAACCTTGTGTGGTTTTATGTAAACATCAATCCGCTTGGGAAACGCTGGCATTGCAGGCCGTATTTCCACCACAGGTCTGGGTGTTGAAACGCGAATTATTGTGGATTCCGTTTTTTGGTTGGGGACTTGCTTCATTACGCCCCATCGCCATTGATCGTAATGCCGGTCGTCAAGCTCTGAATCAGGTGATTGAGCAGGGTAAGGAACGGTTACAATCCGGTGCCATGGTGGTGGTATTTCCTGAGGGTACCCGTTTACCTCCCGGAACCATTGGGCGGTTTGGCATCGGGGGAGCACGTTTAGCCGTAGATGCTGGGGTTCCAGTGGTGCCGGTAGCCCATAATGCCGGTAGTTTTTGGGCAAAAAGCGGCTTTCTGAAACGGCCGGGCGTGATCCGGATGGTGATTGGCGCTAAGATTGATACTCAGGTTTTGTCGGCGACTGCCGTTAACCAGCAAGTGTATGACTGGATGGCATTAACCATGACCCAACTGGAAGGGAGTGCACCGGTGCAATTCAATAAAGGTGAACAGCGTGGCGAGAGCTGAAGGTATTTTACGGCTATTAATTGTTGATGACTCGCTGACCGAAGCTGATGCCATCATTAACGTCTTACGAAGTGCTGGACATGCGGTCCGCGCCGGGAGAGAAGATGAGTATGATGCACTGGAACAGTGTTTAAGTAATCAAAGCTGGGATCTGGTTATCTGCCGTGATGCGCTTCCATCACTGGCACCCATCGAAATAGTGAACTTAATCAAACATCTTGGCAAAGATCTCCCCTGCATTGTGATAACCGAAAATAAAGCGGCTGAAAAAGAGTTATTTCGAACGGGCGTTCAGGATGTCATTTTGAAAGATGATGTTGAGCGCCTGAAATTTGTTGCCGAACGGGAGCTGGATAACTTATTCATGCGGCGTCTGGGGCGACGAAATGAACGGGCTTTACGTGAAAGTGAAAAACGTTCACGTGCATTGCTGGAAAGTTCACGGGATGCTGTGGCCTATATGCATGAGGGCATGCACATATATGTCAACGGGGCTTATCTCAATCTGTTTGGCTATGAAGAACAGGAAGATATTGATGGTTTGCCCATTCTGGATTTGATTGATAGTGAAGATCATGCCAAATTCAAAATGGTATTCCGCCAATTCACCGAAAAAGTTGATGCAAGTCCGGCAATACTGACAGCCCAGTGTCTGAGAAATGATGGTTATGCGTTTGATGCGGATATCGAATTCAGTCATGCACAAGTGGAAGGAGAAGACTGCACTCAGGTCGTTGTTCGCGAACGTAGTGAAGACATTACTGAAGATGATGAGCAATTAAAACAATTACGTGATTTTGATTTACTCACTGGAGTATACAGCCGTACTCGTTTTGTCGACGAGCTTCAACACGCGGTTAATCAGGCTGCTGAAAATCAAAGTGATTCAGCATTGCTTTACCTGGTGTTAGATGATTTTCAGCAAATAAAAGAATTAGTAGGACTGACTAACAGTGACATAGTAATTAAAAGTGTTGGTGAACAGTTACAAAAAACTGCCCAGGAAGGTGAAAAGCTTGGCCGTTATGGTGACCAGATCTTTACGATTATTGTGCCGAGTGCTGATGAAAGTACGGTGAACCAACGTGCTGAAGCCTTTCTGAAAAGTGTTGATGAATTTGTATCCCATGCCAACGGTAAAATCATTGATTTACATTGCAGTATTGGTATCGCACGCGTCAGTGAAAATGTAGCTTCCGCGCAAACAGCATTGGAAAATGCAGACAAGGCCTGCACTCTGGCGCAACATGCCGGTGGTAATCAAACGGCCCGATTCGAAGAAAAAATCACCCAACCGGATAAAGAAGATCTTTCTGCCTGGCAGTCGATGTTACAAAATGCCTTACAGAAAGATTTATTCAGTATTCACTTTCAGCCAATTGTGGGGTTACATGGTCCTCAACAAGAACTGTATGAAGTTTTGTTAAGACTACAAGACGGTGAAAAAACCTTACTTGCTGAACAGTTTATTCAGTATGCCGTTGATCTGCAGATGATGACGGAAATTGATAAATGGGTGATACGTACGGCCCTTAAAAAGCTTTCTGAGCACCGTAAAACATATCCGAAAACGCGGTTTTTTATTAAACTTTCTGAACAAACATTACATGATAAAGATTATGTAGACTGGTTATCGGTCAGCTTGTCAGCACACAATTTAACTGGTCAGGCTTTGATATTTGAAATCAGTGAAACAGCCGCGTTGGATAATATCGAAGACACAAAAAATACAATTGCCAAACTTAAGGCCATTGGCTGTGAATTTGGATTAGAACATTTTGGATCAGGTATTGGCTTTTCGCATAGTTTGAGTGTTCTGGATGTGGACTACCTGAAGATCAACGGTAATTTTGTTGAGAATATGGCGCACGATACTGAAAATCAGGCCGCTATTAAATCGATAATTGATATGGCAAAACAGGCTGGAAAACCCTGCATTGCCGAGTTTGTATCCGATGCTGTGAGCCTGGCTCTACTGTGGCGTCTGGGGGTGGATTACGCTCAGGGATTTTATATTCATAAACCTTCAGATAAGCTGGATTACAACTTTGAAGACGAAGATCTTTAGATTGAGAGATTAATGAACGGATAAAGGCCGGCTGTATTAAATGCAGCCGGCCTTTTTTACAGGGTTAGATTCGGCCTGTACGCAAAGCTTCAATGCGTTTTTCAAGCGGAGGATGGGTCATAAATAAGGCGCTGATGCCACCACGACCACCGGAGATTCCCATTGCATGCAGTTGATCTGGTAGAGGTTGCTCAGAGGTTTTTGCAAGCCGCTGCAAGGCAGCAATCATTTTTCCTGAACCGACTAAACGGGCTGCACCGGCATCGGCGCGAAATTCCCTTTGGCGACTAAACCACATCACAATAATGCTGGCCAGAATACCCAGAACCAATTCGGCGATGATCGAGGTGATCCAGAAAGCCGGACCATGACCACGTTCCGTTTTAAATACTGTACGGTCAATCAGATGACCAATAATCCGTGATAGAAAGATAACGAATGTATTTACCACACCTTGAATTAATGCCATCGTCACCATGTCTCCATTGGCAACGTGGCTCACTTCATGCGCTAAAACCGCCTCAACTTCATCTTGTGTCATCGATTGCATCAGCCCAGTGCTTACCGCGACCAGGGCGTTGTTACGATTCATTCCGGTGGCAAAGGCGTTCGGTTGAGAGGATTGATAAATGGCCACTTCAGGCGAGCCTATTCCCGCTTGTTGAGCCTGGCGCTTTACAGTTTCAACCAGCCATTTTTCCGTTGGATTTTTAGGTGAAGTGATCACTTCTGCACCGGTCAGGCGTTTTGCTGTCCATTTGGATATAGCTAATGAAATTAATGAACCACTGAAGCCAATAACCGCAGCAAAAATCAGCAATGAAGTCATATTCAGGTCAGAGCCCTGTTCATCCAGCAGACTCTCAATACCCAATAACCGCATGGTTATACTTAAAACCGCCAGTACGGCAATATTGGTGGCGAGAAACAACATGATTCGTTTCATTTAACATTCCCTCAGGTTAACTTGCTTTTAATATGGGTAAGCCGAAGCCTGTTTTCAAGCTGCCGAAGATAAATTTTCAATCAATTTATTTGCAAACTGATGACCATCATTCAGCTCTGTTTTGTCCTGAGTTAGCAGTAAAGTGCAAATGATGCCTCCTGCTTGGATATAACTTCCATCAGCAGGCAGATCATAACAATAGTCAGGCCAGTTAAAGTCAGCCGGGATCGTAATGTTCTCTGGTGCAAAACAAAACCATAAGATTCGCTTTTTTGGCGGAAGTTCAGCATGAATTTCCGGCATAACACCCTTGGAACTCATCAGCTGCCAATCGATTAAAGGAGCGTCGCCTGGTAATAACTGACAAGAAGAAGTTGGACGTGGATTGATTTCCAGCAGAAATATTTCACCGGAGGGACTGATCTGAAAATCCAACGACATCAAACCTGATAATCCGAGTCGCAGTGTCAGTTGTTGTAGGATTTGCTTAAGAAACTGTTGTTGTTTTGAATCAAGTTGTAAGCCGCTGGTAATCGCTTGCAGGCAAAAATCATCCTTGCGGGTATCACGACTGTATTGCTGGTTGAACAGTAACAACTGACAATCAATACCGTTAGCCAGAAATACAACAGAAGCACTGATACCTTCAATGTACTGCTGATAATATATGTTCAATCGTCCAGCAGCCGATCCGGCATCGACAATATGGGTTCCACCCCAGGCCGCGGCAGATTTGGCTAACCATTTACCTTTAAAGCTCTGGTTGTTATCAAATACTGTTGGCGGATGAGGGAAAGAGAGTTGATCAAGTAAGGCTATCCAATTTACCGGTTCACAAAGTTGACTGAAACTGTTTATTGAAATACCGGCAAATTTGATATGAGAGGGTAATTGGGACAGTAGCGGATAGAAGCGTTCGATGCCTGTACCGCAAATTAATGAACAAGCCTGACCATCACTTAATGTCATAATGGTTTGCCGCCACTCATCGTTAAGTATTTTGTCGAGGGGAGGGAGCTTGAGATATTTATCAGCGACCCGAAGAGTATCAGTGTCTGCATAGCAGTCAGCAACACGGACGATGTAACCTTCCCGTGAAGCTGATTGCGCCAGCATTCTTCCACTTTGAGCGAGAATTAACAGGAGTTTTGGATGATCAGCCATGTCCTGTTTGATGACAATTGTATTCAGACCAGTTTACGGGCACCTTCAAAGGCATTACGGAAATCCAGATAAACAGGCACATCACTTTCCAGTGTTTCTCTGAGCAAGGCCTGTTGCAGTTTATATTTCACGTTGCCTACAGCCAGCGCACCGATGCCAACAGCATCAGGGCATTGTGGGGCAAACTTTAGCGGTTCACCGTTATGCATCAGCTCAACACCTTCAATACCTAAGGGTGAAACGGCATTCACATCGCCAGCGACTTTGAGCTTTTTGGCATCGCCAAGTACAGAAGCATTCAAAACCTGTACGCCGGCTTTTGCTGTACAGAAAACCACATCGGCATCACTTAACAGACGGGCCTTATCCGCATCAGATGCCGCAGTCGTTGCTCTTAAATTAACGCCATAACGTTTACGCGCTTCGTCAGAAAATTGTAAGGCAGTATCTAATGAAAAATGATCAACAATGGTTGTTTCAGCACCTTGCAGTGCCGCAATAACGGCTGTAGCCAGCCCCACCGGACCTGTACCACCAAATACGACTGCCTTGCAGCCTTTATAATCTTGATCGAAATGTTTCTTCAATTCGCGTTCGACGCAGGCAACCAGCGCTGCTGCTGTCGTAAATGCACCGCTGGGATCAGCAAATACCGGAATTTCAAAAGGAGGAACCATGGCTGACTTCGCGGCATCCAACATATCCATTGCCAGGCCTATATCCCTGCCACCGATAAACATGCCCGTTTTTTTTACGCCAGCCGGACCACGGGAAAAAATAGCGTCTTGAGTCAAACCGGCAACTTCATTCAATTCAACATTATTGTAAGGCATCAGAATATCGTAACCGGCATCCAATGCCATATTGATATCAAACGGACTGTTTTGTTTCATTGGGTTAATCATATGAATGATGGAACGTTTGGACATGTTAATCCCTCACTGTTTTATTAAAATGTAAAGTCTGGTTATCGATTGTAATGTCAGCACCCTGATTTACACCAGCAGCACTCAGTAATTCAATATCCTGCAACGGTAGATTAGAGTCAATCATGCCCCGTAGTCTGGCTATCAGGAGATCTGCCTGAGTTTGGCTCTCAGTAAATATACAAGCTGTTGGGCCCCATGAACTTTGTGCCATGCCGGTAAACCCCATTGCTTTTGCATGTTGTAATAACGTTGCTATTGGTTTGCTGGTGTATTGGCCACCTTGTGCCGGGGCAAAATGTTGTCCTATTAATGCCTGAATCTCAGTAACTGCGCTACCGAACAACTCAATATCCTGCTCAATTAACGCAGGTAATAGCTGCATTAAGGTCAGATGGCAAATGTGTTGACTATGGTTCAAAGGAAATTTTGGAAGCGTCCGGAATGCCTGGATTTCTGTCTGACCATGAATTCCCTGATGATTTTTATCCATTAGCATCACCAGCCGCCATTGAGATGGGAAGGCTTGCTGAAATAATCGGGCAGGAGTCAGTGAATTAGCCCCTAAACCAGCATCAACAACAAATCCGCCACTATCAAAAGTACTGATACCAATGCCTGAGCGTTTTCCCCGGTCCAGTGCCTCAGCAATTTTTGGCGTTGGGATATCGAGCTGATGGTAAGTTGCCAGTAACCGACCGATGACCAGCGCGAGTTGAGTTCCCGACCCCAGGCCGGCATGTTCTGGAATCAGGGAGTGAACCGTGACACTTGTTCGTCTTGAACTGGTCGGGATATGTGTTCCCAAAGAGAGATAAAACTGATTTATCAAATTCGAGATCTTGTGCTGGACTGAATCAGAAATCGAGATGCCCGCTGGTTGCTGGCTATCTGTGTCACTCAGGCTTAGCCTGGTGTGGTGGCTGTTTACTGCTAAGCCAATGCTGCCAAAATGGCGGCCTAAGCCACCATTCAGGTCCAGAAATCCAAGGTGGAGTCTTGCCGGCGCCTGTACGTTAATTGTTTTTAATCGGACAGGTGATACCGGTTGTTGCATTCTTATCACTAAGCGTTATCAATTTTGCAGGCAATATCGTAAATAGTGGTTTCATCCAGAAATAAATCATTGCTGTCAAACAGGGAGGCTACCGCACCACGATGCACTTTCATTTTGAAATTGCCAATGGCGATCGCACCGTAGAAACGCACACCTTGTTTTTCCGTGCCGTTATCCATCACTTCCATGCCTTCAACACCCAGTGGCGGTACCGCATTCACGTCAGCAATGACTTCCAGGGTTTTGCTGGCAGACCAGGTGATTTCAGGCACGATACAAACACCCGCTGGCCCTGCTGCTATAGCGACATGGGCATCTTTGAGTAAGGCTGCAACTGCTTCGTCGCTACGTGTTTCACCTGGGATGACGTCAACGCCATAAGCCTTTTTCATATGATCAACTGTCGACTTGCTGCGAGCCATACTACGGCAGGTTAGTACTACTTTAGCGGCGCCTTCTTTTAATAAATACAGTGCAGTACGTTGACCAACGGGGCCTGCACCCATAATCACGACATTTTTGCCCGTGATGTCATAGTTTGTCATCACTTTACGGGCAATGGCTGCGGCAGTTGTATTAGAGCCATTTGGATCCTGCATTACCGAGACACGAACAGGGCCGAAGAATGCTTTTTTTACGGCTTCTCCTACCAGTTCACTGGCTGCTACATTGGACCCACCTATGAATATTGCGCTGTTTTTAAGGTTTTTTCCGCCACGCGTAAAAATCATACCATGCACATGGGCGGTGACATTATCACGGGTTGCTCCACCATGAGCGATAATATTGTCGACCCCGGAATCATAGGCAACGGCTTGGTCAAAAGTGCTTGCAACGGCATCTGTATCGAGATGAAGCAGTATTTTTTTCATTATGTTCTCCTGCGATGCGCATGGTTTTACGCGGATAAATAAACTCTGAATTTTACCCTAAGTTGCTTGACTGAGGAAATTTAACTGCCTGGGGCATTCATTAAAAATGCTTGAATGGTAACCTGCTTAAGTGGCAATATCCTTTTTTTCTGCAGGAACTTGTCTTGCAAGTTCTGAGTCATAGCGGAACCATAATTAAAATATTTGGAGTAGAGAATGAAGAAAAGCAGTCTGACAGTCCTTTTTGCCAGCATCACCATGTTAAGTGCCACTGCTATGGCAGATGACAAAATGGATTTTTCAACAGTCACCAAAGTGCAATACGTTAACGATTGCATGCAGGCTAATACAAAATTAAATATATATGAAGGTGTGCACAAATGTTCATGTGTGGTTGATAAGCTTGATGAAGCATTTACTCAGACTGATTTCGAAGACATCAGTACAGCTTATATGTATCGCAATATGCCAGCAGATAAAGGCGCACAGTTTCGTGATCATAAAGAATTAAAAGGCGGCATAAAACAATACGAAGAAGTCTCTTCATCAGCCTATAAAGAATGCCGTATTCAGTAATTTCTGGTATACATTTTTATTCAAAAAAAAAGGCCGTTAAACGGCCTTTTTTATTTCGGCTCTAATCTGAGTCAAATCTGTTTATCCATGCTGTAAGTCATATCTTTACTGTCATTAACCATGGCTTTTAATACACCGTGTTTTTGCGGAGTGAAGTTAAAGCGAACGCTTGGATCTTCGCTGATAGATATACCAGCCTCAAGTTTAATCAAATTTTCGTCTGCAAAATTTATGATGATTTCTTTCACATAGTGTGGCGGGATATAGCCGCGAGTCTTTTGATCAAACTGTAAGCCGCTATTGTTCGGATGACTTACAACAACCTGTGCTTGAGTGGTTTCACCAATATTGGCATCACGCATACGAATCTGCATTTTGCCAAGACGAGCCATAGCGGCTTCCATATCCTTGCCCGCTGGTGCACTGCAACCGCCGGAAGCTTTCACATAACGTGAAACCATATGCAGGGAACCGTCATTCATCTCTGCGATGGCACGCATATCAGTGTATTGATCAATCCTCACGCGAGTGGCTATGTCAATTTCACCAAGCGATGGTGACAGGTGAAAATTGGCCGAATACGGCATGGGGTTTTTATCAATGATGATATGGATATTCTTAATATATCTTTCACTGGTTTGTGGTTGGAGTGACTTGACGCTGATTGGAACTATTGCCGCATCCTCGGCTCGTGTCGGTGCTTCAAGAACCAACAGGTCGTCCGCATTCTCACGAATTTCACGATCCCCAAAATAGGTTTGTTTTAGTCCTGCCCAGATATCTTCATCAGCCGTGGCTGAATGAGCTGTAAAGCTATGACTGATGAGCATGATGAACATGCCCAGAAAAATTGAATTTCGCCCCATCATTTTCTCTCTCCCGGTTATTATTATTCCCACTCTAATTCTACGAATGCAGCGGTAACATTTCGACGATGATATTCTTCAAAAAGTTTCCATTTTTCAGCTTCTTGTGTTCCTACGGCGGCGATGGCTTCTTCAATGGTTCCCATATCATTAATGATAAATCTTATTTCTTCGCGAATGGTGGTCAGATAACGAAGTAAATTTTGCCATGCCTCGGATTTCTGACCATCAAAAGCCGGTCCATGACCGGGAATAATCATCTCCGCATCAAGTTCTGTCAGCGTATTGATGGCATCAATCCAGCCATTGATACTGCCATCCAATGCCGGTATGCGCTCAACAAATAACAGATCGCCGGTCCATAAAGTACTGGTCTTAACATCGTAAACCGTTAAATCATGATCGGTATGTGCCGTGGTGTATGCGGTTAATAACAATGGGCGATTACCTAAATCAATACGCAGTGGTTTGCCGATACTGACCAGGTTGTCTGCCTCGATAAATTCAGTACCCTGATAAGCCTCTCCGAGAATCTCAGAGAACTGTTTGGCAAAATGTTGTTTTCGACTGGCCATGGCGGCCGGTAGTTTTTCATGACCTATAAATTTGGGATTATCGGCTTTAAACGCAGCATTGCCCAATATATGGTCGGGATGGACATGGGTATTAATGACATAACAGATCGGCAGATCGGTTTGCTGGCGGATGGCTTCACGCAATAATTCACCCTCACGAAAACTGCCGCCGCTATCAATAACTGCTACGCATTCATCACCAGTGATAAACCCAACATTGGCAATCGCGCCGAGATTTTCGTTATCGGCTTCTTCATGGCTGCCCTGATGATAATAAACACCATCAGATACGTGCTGGAGCGGATAATTACCTGCAGCAGCATTTGAAGCTATTGCCTGCACTGGAAGAAAGCTGGAAAGCAGTAAAATCAATAAATGCATAACTCTGTCTCACTAAATGACATCTCATGAACTGTTACAATAGCGCACTTTATCGCAATCCATCTACACAGCTAGCAGAGAACTTTTGATTATGACAATTCGCACGCGTTTTGCACCCAGCCCAACCGGATATTTACATGTGGGCGGCGCTCGTACCGCTCTTTTTTCCTGGTTATATGCCAGAAAGCATGGCGGCCGCTTTGTTTTAAGGATTGAAGATAC
The DNA here is from genome assembly GCF_002341635.1 of Methylophaga sp. UBA2496. Lineage (NCBI taxonomy): Bacteria > Pseudomonadati > Pseudomonadota > Gammaproteobacteria > Thiotrichales > Piscirickettsiaceae > Methylophaga > Methylophaga sp. UBA2496. The sequence goes on from NZ_DDOK01000007.1 coordinate 300,683, forward strand.
GGATCTGGAACGTTCCTCAGCAGAATCTGTTAATGCCATTCTGGAAGGTATGACCTGGATGGGATTGGATTATGACGAAGGCCCGTTTTATCAAACGCAGCGTTTTGAGCGTTACAAAGAGATTATTCAACAGTTAATGGATCAAGGCGACGCTTATTACTGTTATTGCAGTAAAGAAGAATTGGAAGCCATGCGCGAAGAGCAGCGAGCTAATAAGCAAAAACCTCGCTATGATGGACGTTGCCGTCACCTATCGACACCGCGTGAAGGGATACAGCCGGTCATTCGTTTTAAAAATCCTACTGTGGGGCAAGTTGTTGTCGAAGATGCCATTCGGGGTAATGTGGTTTTTGAGAACAGTGAGCTGGATGATTTGATTATTGCCCGTCCGGATGGCACGCCAACCTATAACCTGACAGTGGTCGTGGATGATTTGGATATGCAGATGACGCATGTCATTCGTGGGGATGATCATTTGAATAATTCACCACGACAAATCAACATTTTTAAAGCACTGGGTGCTAAACCGCCTGTCTTTGCTCATGTACCGATGATTTTAGGTGATGATGGCGCTCGTCTTTCGAAAAGACATGGAGCGGTCAGTGTTATGAGTTACCGTGATGCAGGATATCTTCCTGAAGCGTTATTGAATTATCTGGTCAGGTTGGGCTGGTCACATGGCGATCAGGAAATATTTTCGCTGGCTGAAATGACACAGTTATTTGATATTCAGGACGTTAACAAAGCAGCCTCGAGCTTTAATACCGATAAATTACTCTGGCTTAATCAGCATTACATCAAAACCAGTTCACCGGAACATGTTGCACAACACTTAAGCTGGCACATGGGCGAGTTGGGAATTGATCCAGCGAATGGGCCCTCACTGGTTGATGTTGTTGTATTGCTTCAGGAACGCGCCAAAACACTTAAAGAAATGGCGGAATCCAGTGTGTATTTTTATCGGGACGTAGATGCCTATGATGAAAAAGCCGCACAGAAAAATCTTAATGAAACCAGCTTGCCACTATTGGAAGCTGTACTGCAGGAGCTAAGCCAGCTGAATGAATGGCTGGCCGAACCGATCCATACCGTCATTAAAAATTGTGCTGAAAAACATGAGGTTGGTATGGGTAAGGTGGCTCAACCCATTCGTGTCGCCATTACCGGTAATACGGTCTCACCCTCTCTTGATGCCACGCTGCAACTCTACGGTCGTGAGCGCGCACTGGCGGCAATTGAGCGGTCGATACACTGGATCAAAGATCGTGCCTGATTTTTAGTAAAAATATAAAGTCCTTTATTTTCAATAGCTTAATTATTCGGGAAATTATTCCCGAAAACTAGATGGAAATACTCACAAAAAACTTGAGTAAAGTTCTTGACGAAGCCGGGAAGTGGGGTTAAGGTTCGTCATACGCATGAGGTTCATTCGAACAAGTCGTGACGTAAATACTAAAAAGCAATAGAGGACAACTTTATGAAGCTGAAAACATTATCAATCGCAATGATGGGGTTAGCCGCACCAGGTCTGGTCGCTGCTGATGAACTCCTTGAAATGCAAAAAAATGACAATAACTGGGTTATGCCAGCTGGTGACTACGCTAATACGCGTTACAGCGAACTGACTCAAATCACGAAAGACAACGTTAAAGATCTGAATATGGCGTGGTCTTTCTCAACAGGTGTTTTACGTGGCCACGAAGGTAATGCTTTGGTCATGG
>NZ_DDOK01000007.1:302714-452284 GCF_002341635.1 Methylophaga sp. UBA2496
TCCGTGGTTATGTACAAGCTTACGATTTAGACGGTAACGTGCAGTACAAAGCTTACAGCGTCGGTCCTGATGATGAAATGTTAGTTGATCCAGAAAAAACCATGTCTATGCTGAAACCGGTTGGCAAGGATTCTTCATTAAAATCCTGGCAGGGCGACCAGTGGAAAATCGGTGGTGGTACAACCTGGGGTTGGTATTCTTATGACCCTGACCTGAACCAGTTCTACTATGGTACAGGTAACCCTTCTACCTGGAACCCGGTACAACGTCCAGGCGACAACAAATGGACAATGACGCTGTTTGGTCGTGATTTAGACACTGGTATGGCGAAATGGGTTTACCAAATGACCCCATACGATGAGTGGGATTATGACGGTGTAAACGAAAACATCCTGGTAGACCAGAAAATCAAAGGCAAAATGCGTAAAATGTTAGTGCATTTTGACCGTAACGGTTTTGCCTACACCATGGATCGTGAAACAGGTGAATTGCTGGTTGCTGAAAAATATGACCCAGCGGTTAACTGGGCAACTGGCGTTAACCTGAAAACCGGTCTGCCTGATCGTGTAGCGAAATACTCTACTGCACGTAACGGTGAAGACGTGAACACTACTGGTATCTGCCCTGCAGCATTGGGTACAAAAGATCAACAGCCAGCAGCGTTCTCACCACGTACCGGTCTGTTCTATGTACCAACCAACCATGTTTGCATGGACTACGAACCATTCGAAGTTGAATACGTAGCGGGTCAACCATACGTTGGTGCTACTCTGAGCATGTACCCACCAGAAGGTGATACACACTTGGGTAACTTCATTGCCTGGGATGCGCGTGAAGGTAAAATCGTCTGGTCAAACCCAGAGCGCTTCTCAGTCTGGTCAGGTGCTTTGGCAACTGCCTCTGATGTTGTGTTCTACGGCACACTGGAAGGTTACCTGAAAGCAGTTGATGCGCAATCTGGTCGTGAACTGTGGAGATTCAAAACAGCGTCTGGCATCATCGGTAACGTCAACACCTACAAACACAACAACAAACAGTATATTTCAGTACTGTCTGGTGTAGGTGGTTGGGCTGGTATCGGTATGGCTATCCCAAGTTTGGAAAATGACTCAGACGGTCTTGGCGCAGTTGGTGCATATCGTGCACTGTCTAGCTGGACTAACCTGGGTGGTATTCTGAGCGTATTTAGCCTGTAAGACCAATAAGTGTATTAAAAATATACTTAAGTTAGACAAGAAAACCCGGTATCTTTAATAGATGCCGGGTTTTTTTTTGAACAAAAACGGCATATGAAGTGTCACACTTATTCCCATAAGAAATAAGGAAGAGAGAATGATTAAGCTACAGAAAATGGCAATCCTGGCATCGGCTTTACTGGGTGCCTCGTTTGCAGTCAATGCAGAAAATTTGAAACCTTTACCAGGTCAAGAAGTACTGAGAGTCTGCGCTGATCCAAACAACATGCCTTATTCAAATAAGAACAAGGAAGGTTTTGATAATAAAATTGCGGAGTTATTAGGTGAGCAACTGGGAATTCCAGTTGAGTATTACTGGTTTCCGCAACGAATTGGTTTTGCACGGAACACCATTAAAAAAGAACATCCAGAACGTGGTGGTTACATGTGTGACTTAGCCATGACTGTTCCAGAACATACAGATTTTATGCTGCCCACCAAACCGTATTTCAGTTCAATTGAAGCAATCGCCTATCGTAGCGGTGAAGGTTATGAAATTACGAAACTTGCCGATTTGAAAGAAGTAAATGAAAAACATGGACCACTAAAAATAGGTTTGTTTGACAGGGCTGTTTCAACTGAAGCACTTATCGAGATGGGATTGGGCGATCAGATATCTTATTATCAATTAATGAGTGGTGATGTGAATGCCAGTCCAGGAAGAGCAATTGAAGATCTAGCTGCAGGTAAAATTGATGTTATTCCAATGTGGGGACCTGTAGCAGGATACTATGCGAAGGTTTCTGATGTGCCGATTACAGTTAATCCATTAAATGAATTGGGTCAGCTGCATGTATTCAGTTTCAGCATGGCAACTCGCTACTCAAGCAGAGAATGGAATAAATTATTGAATACATTCATCGATCAGAACAAAGATAAGATTGATGCCATTATTGCTGAATATAATTTACCATCGCTTGAAAACGTCAGTCCTACACCAGCCAAAAAGCCGCGCAAGGATGACGATGATTAGTAGAACGTTCGATTAAAGTGATACCCGAAAATTAATGGTGGCTACAAAACTGTAGCCTCCATTATTTTTTTCAGGTTGTCGTTTATTCGTGCAGCAAACTCAGCCTGTTTTTTATCGGCAACGTTTTCGTCCATTAAACGGGTACCAATAATGACTCCATTACTACTTTCCCGAACCGTCATAATGCAGGGCATATCATTAATCAATTGTTCATTAATCAGCATCATTTCTTTTGCATAAGTAATATTGCAAAAACTGATGACAATGGATAAAGGAAAGTCTTCATCCCCGCGTTCGCGGATAGCAGAGCCTATGTCACTTTTATGAATAATTCGATAGTTGTGTTCCGATATCGCAATATTCAGGTTTTCCAAGGTTTCTTGGTAACTATAAGGGCTATTTATTTCAATTATTCGGTTAGTATTCGCAGGCTGACATGCGATAATAAAAAACAGACTGGAAATCAAAATTCCGGGAATCTTTAAGTGAGTAAATAGAGTCATAAGCAGATAAAAATAATAATTGAAATATAAGTTTAAGCATAACACCTATAAAAAATCGTGAGGTAACAAACAGTGAGAATAAATCAATACATCGTGTTTTCGCTCGGATTGATGCTGCTGTTAACTGGTAAAGCGTTTGCAGCTCCGGGTATGTCAGAGATTAATAATGAGTTATTTGATAAGTCCCACCTTAAAAACATCGACCAGCCAGGCGTGTTGGAATATAAATTTACTAAAACCAGCTTTGTTGATGGTGATTACACCGATACCATTGATGTCATTGTTAAAAATATTCGTAATACCGGCCGAGCGGATACCTACTTTGAATTTTTTACCGGTCAGAACAAACGTCCATATCAGGAACGGTTAGATCAACGTGGTAATAGTGTATTCGTTTTATTTCTGGAATATGACGTACATGAAATGAAGCGTTTAACAGGTGGTGAATGGCGGTATTTCCAACGTTTATTACGTTGGTCATTTGCGGAAGGTGCTGATAAAAAACAGGTTGAAGTAGATTACAACGGTGACAAAGTAAAAGCATGGCAATATACCGTGCAACCTTATATTAATGACCCCAAGAATGATCGTTATAAACTGTATTCTTCGAAGTATTATATTTTTACCTTATCAGAAGAAATTCCAGGTGAAATTTACGAGATAAAAACGGTCGTTCCTGATGGTAAAACCTGGAAGGAAGGTGAGGCGATTTTAGTCGAAGAGAAAGTTACCTTTACTGGGTTTAAGCCTGAATAACGTGGCACTTCTATGAATATTCTTAAAACGGGCCATTGAGCCCGTTTTTTTAGATGAAAAGAATCTTTAAAAAGCTTCAATCCATACAAGGTGCTTTGCGGTTCCATGAACTGAGTTTTGTGGTGCTGATTGTCATGACGGCCCTCATGAGTTTTAACTGGGCTTTAGCCTGGCAAAAAAGTTCAGAAGAATCCCTTCGCTTGAGTTCAATGAACACGCATGTGCAACATTTGCGTGGCGATCTTTATCGTCAGCTCAAGGAGGTCTTTGATGTTGTCTTTCTTAACGATGTCCTGGCTATTGAAGAGTATTATCAATTTCGCAATCAGATAGATAGCTATTTGTTACGGTTGAAAGTATTAGCGCAGACACCCACGGAAGAAATTCTGATTGTCAGAATTGAGTATGTCTATAACAAGTTTTATCAGGAAACCAGCCGATTTCTAGATTTGGAAGAATTAAGCTCTGAAGACAAGGTTTGGCTTGATGAGCAGCTTGAAGAACAAACCTTCCGCCAGCTTGAAATGGTTTTCAGTGATATTGAGGACTATCTGAAACAACAGCAGTTGCAATTAACCGCTTCTGATGAACGTATGTTCGGCAAGATGATTCTCAGTGAAGCACTGCCAATCATATTGGCGCTGATTTTGCTCAGTATCTCCAAATGGTTTGTGCGTCGCAATATGCTGGCCCCGCTCAGAAATGTCACCAAAGGCGCTAAAATAATCAGTACGGGAGACTTTAAACATCATATCCCGTTAAAAGGCCTGGAAGAACTGCAGCGACTGTCGCAGGCTATTAATAGCATGGCAGATGAATTAGCCAGTAACAGAGATCAGTTAATTGAAACCAAAAAACAAGCTGCTTTAGGTGAGTTAGTACCGTTGGTTGCACATAATATTCGTAATCCCTTGGCGGGTATTCGTGCTGCTGCACAGGTATCGATTGACGATGCGAATGAAGAAAGCCGCGCTGTTCTGAAAGACATCATCATTGCTGTCGACAGGTTGGAAAATTGGGTGACTTCCTTATTGATGTATTTACACCCCTTAAAGCCACATATGATCGAAGTTACCTTAACGGAACTGACAGATAATGCATTGTCCTTAATAGAGTTGCAGCTAACCGAGAAATCGATTCAATTAAATCGTCATGGGTGGCAGCAAGCAGCCAGGCAGATCAATATGGATAATAATCTGATGGAGCAGGCTATTTTTAATTTGATTCAGAATGGCATTGAAGCCTCTCCAGTTGATTCATCCATCAATATTCATTATTGGGAAACCCCTCAAATGATCGGTTTACATATTGATGATCAGGGGAGTGGGTTTTCTCATAAGCCGGATGAAAAAAACAGCCAATTACATAAAAAATTGAGTTATGGGCTGGGAATTCCATTCGCACAAAAAGTCATTAAACAACATCATGGCGATTTAGCATTTGAGACAAATTCTCATGGTGGTGCGAGAGTATCACTGACCTTGCACGTTAATGATAAACAGGCAAATAAATAGGATGTTCTATGCTTAATTTCTTATTGATAGAGGATGAAAGTCTGTTTGCCAAGTCTGTTAAGCGCAGACTTGAACGGGAAGGTCATCACGCCAAAATTGCAGATAACATCAGTACAGGCCAAAAATTATTACAGAGTGAATCTCCAGATATTTTACTGTTGGATGTCAGGCTCCCGGATGGTAATGGTCTGGATTTATTGACAGAAATTCGTGCTGAGGGGCATCCCATGGCAACGCTGCCTGTTATCGTGATGACGGCATACGGGGAGTTGGAAGATGCTGTCAGTGCTATGAAATTTGGCGCTTCTGATTATCTGAAAAAGCCAGTAGATCTCGATGAATTAATGCTGACAATCGATAAAGTAGTACATAACCATGCCATTCGCCGTCAGCTGGATTTTTCAGAGCAGCGCGCCCAAAAAACACAGCAACTGATCAATCTCATTGGCAGCAGTCAACAGATTATGACTATTCGGAATCAGGCCAAGCAGCTTTCTGAACTGATGGACAAAAATAAAGATACCACTCCAGTGGTCTTAATCACTGGTGAGACGGGGAGTGGGAAAGGTGTATTAGCACGGTATTTTCATCAAATCAGTCATCGATATGACCGACCTTTCGTCAATGTGGATTGTGCTGCTTTGCCTGATGACGCTGTAGAGGCTGAGTTGTTTGGCCAGGAAAGCTATTATAGCCTTAATGAAGCATCAAAAGCTCGGCCTGGACTTATCGAAGTAGCTGAAGATGGTACGCTTTTTCTTGATGAAATTGCTGAGTTATCGTTGTCTGCCCAAACTAAGCTACTTAATGTAATTGAAAGGCGACAATTACGCAGACTGGGGTCAACAAGAGAAATACCGGTAAACTCGCATGTTATTGTTTCAACCAATCGTGATCTGCACCAGTTAGTTGCTTCCGGGGAATTCCGTGCAGACCTTTACTTCCGCCTGAATGTCGTTGAGATAACACTACCTCCTCTAAGGCATCGACAGCAGGATATAGCGGAGCTGGCACAGTTTTTCATCGAACAATTCGCTAAACGCTATGGCGTTGAACAGCCAAGACTGGCTTATGATGCCATGCGTCAAATGCAACAATATGACTGGCCGGGCAATATCAGGGAGTTGGAAAATGTGCTTGAACGAGCAGTTATGCTATGCAAGCAAAGTATCATTGAGTTTGACGATCTGCTATTGAGACCTTTCAGCCAGAATGATAATTCTGAAAAGGTCTTACCAGAGATAGAAAAAATGACGATGGATCAAGTTGAGAAATATTTACTTGAAAGTGCTCTGAACCGGAGTTCTGGTAATGTTTCGCGGGCGGCCAGGCAGCTTGGGCTGACTCGTATGGCCATGCGTTATCGTATGGAAAAATACAAACTATAAATTATTTGACCAGTTTCAAACTGGGTTTGCCGTTTGTCGTTTTAGTTGGTTCGACTGATGGTGGAGTCGGAGGAGTAGGGTTTTCTTCCTCAGGAAAGAACATGCCTTCATTATTTTCCTTGCCATAAATAGCCTGAATAGCAATTACCGGAATAAATAAGTCCATTGCCTTGCCAGAAAATCTGGCTGAAAAGCTCACCCACTCATTATCCATATTCAGACCACTAATTGCATCAGGGGCCAGATTCAATACAATGCGGGCATCTCGGATGTATTGTTCAGGAACGACCACACCTTCATGGTTTGTATTGACCAATAAATAAGGGGTAGATTGATTGTCGAGTAACCATTGGTAAATGGCCCTTATCAGATAAGGTTTTTGTGAAGACATGCTCATTAGCGCATTCCTCTCTCCGCTGTGCTCAGGCTCGCTTGAAATGTGGCTCTATCAAATATTTTCTGCGCATAACGTTCAACAGCGATGGCCGAATCAGGCAGTTTAATACCCAAATGAGGCAGACGCCATAATAATGGGGCTATATAGCAGTCTATCAACGAAAATTCATCGCTCATCAGATAGTCATATTGCTCAAATAGCGGAGCCAGAACAGTCAGATCTTCACGTAAAGTCTTTTTTGCTTTAGTGGCCGGGGATTTATCCCGCCCTGATAATTGTGGCCACATTGCAAGCCAGTCGGTTTCCAGGCGATGTAACATCAGTCGCATTTGAGCTCGGGCCCCAGGGTCATTGGGCATTAACGATGGGTGCGGGAAACGTTCGTCAAGATATTCCATAATGATTGGGGAATGAAATATCACAATGTCCCGATCAAACAATGTAGGACCCTGCCCGTAGGGATTCGCTGAAGCAACTTCTTCGGGCCAGTGGCCGTCAACAAGTTCTACAAGCTGGCATTCAATTTGTTTTTCTTGAACGACAATGCGGGTCTGGTGACTGAATGGACATTGTGCATCCGAGTACAATGTCATCAGTGGTTTACGATTACGTGTTGTCATTAGCAGTACTGCTTATTATTTCTGAATGTAGCGTTAGTGAACGTCTTTCCAGTAAGCTTTTTTCAGTGCCAATGCGATAACAAAGAAGATCGCAAGATAGAGTAAAACCCACTTACCTAACGCTAATCGCTGTAATTTGGATGGTTCACTGATATAGGCAAGAAAGTTGACCAGATCTCGACTCATCATATCGTATTGTCGAGGAGTCAGCGCACCTTCTTGTGCAACACTGAGATGACCGTCTTCACCCAATGCCTGATAACCCTGTTGTTCCCAGAGTACATGTGGCATGCCCACATCTTTAAACGCAAGGTTGTTGGTACCCATCGGACGACTGTTATCCAAATAGAAAGTACGTAAATAGGTATATAACCAATCTGTACCCCGCGCACGTGCAATGACAGATAAGTCTGGTGGTGCTACACCAAACCATTTTTTTGCATCTTCGGGGCGCATTGCAATTTGCATCGTTTCACCGATCTTATCAGTGGTAAACATTAGATTGTCGGTAACTTGCTCATCGGTTAAACCCAAATCTTTTGCCATACGGTTATAACGCATCAACGATGCTCCATGACAACTCAGGCAATAATTCATAAAGGTGTGAGCGCCACGCTGTAATGAGGCTTTATCGGTCAAATCAATATCTACTTGATCCAGTTTGGATGACGGACCGGCCGCAATGGCGAGTGTCGAGAACAGACTGAATATCGAAATGAAAGCTGCTAAAGTCAGATTTCTCATTTGGTCGTCACCCTTTCTGGTACAGGTTTATCTTTATCAAATGCCGTATAGATAGGCATCAGGAGAAAGAAAGCAAAATACAGAACCGTAAATATTTGTGCCAGCAAGGTGTAAAGCGATGTTGCTGGCTGAGTTCCCAGGTAACCTAAGGCTAAGAAGCTGATAACAAAAATTACCAGAGCCGTACGGAAATAAGGACCTCTATAGCGTATCGAACGGGTTTTGCTCCGATCCAGCCATGGCAACAGGAACAGCATGACAATTGCCAAGCCCATAGCAATAACACCAAACAGCTTATCCGGTACTGCACGCAAAATGGCATAAAACGGTGTGAAATACCATAAAGGCACAATATGTTCCGGGGTTTTTAAAGGATCTGCCGGAATAAAGTTATCCTTTTCAAGGAACCAGCCGCCGAATTCTGGCAGATAGAACAGCACCAGAGAGAATATAAACAGGAATACCACTACGCCCACCAGATCTTTTACCGTGTAATAAGGGTGGAACGGAATGCCATCTAAAGGTTTACCGTTTTCGTCTTTGTGTTTTTTGATTTCTACACCGTCAGGATTGTTTGAACCCACTTCATGCAGAGCGAGGATATGGGCAACAACCAAACCTAATAAGACGATAGGCAAGGCTATGACATGCATGGCAAAAAAGCGGTTTAATGTGGCATCAGCGACAACGTAATCACCACGAATCCATAAAGCAAGATCTTCACCAATAACCGGTAAAGCGCCAAACAAAGAGATAATAACCTGAGCACCCCAGTAAGACATTTGTCCCCAAGGTAACAAATACCCCATAAAAGCTTCGGCCATTAACACGACATACAGAAGCATGCCGAAGATCCATATTAATTCACGGGGTTGTTTATAGGAACCATACATCAATCCACGGAACATATGCAGGTAGATAACGACAAAGAATGCTGAAGCCCCGGTGGAATGCAGGTAACGAATTAACCAGCCCCACTCTACGTCTCGCATAATGTATTCAACCGAAGCAAAGGCGAGCTCTGCATCCGGTTTATAGTTCATGGTTAAAAATATGCCGGTAACAATCTGTAAAACCAGAATCAATAAAGCCAGAGAACCAAAGAAATACCAGAAATTAAAGTTTTTTGGTGCGTAATATTCTGAAAGGTGTTCCTTCCACATTTTGGTCGCAGGAAAGCGAGCATCAATCCAATCCATCATAGACATTATGCGGCTCCTTGGGCGTCTTCACCAACAATAACAACATTGTCACCCTGGAAATGATAAGGGGGCACTTCAAGATTGGTCGGTGCAGGAACACCCTGGTAAACACGGCCAGCCAAATCAAAACGAGAGCCATGACAAGGGCAGAAGAAACCGCCTTTCCAATTGGCACCCAGATCATTAGGGGCTATTTCTGGACGGTAGGTTGGTGAGCAACCCAAATGTGTACATATTCCCACCATGACCATAACTTCTTTTCGGATCGAGCGTGTTTCGTTCTGCGCATATTCAGGTTGCTGGGTTTGTTCACTCTGTGGATCGCGCAACTCATCGTTCAAGGTGACGAGAGTGTTTAACACTTCTTCGGTACGGCGGAAAATCCAAACCGGTTTGCCACGCCACTCGACAGTCAATAATTGACCGGGTTCAAGTTGGCTGATGTCAATTTGCACCGGGGCACCGGCAGCTTCTGCTTTAGCGCTTGGCGCAATGGAAGAAACAAAAGGTATGGCAACAGCCACCGCACCGGCACCGCCTACTACACTAGCTGCGGCGGTTAAAAACCGTCTTTTGCCAGTATCTATAGAGTCGCTCATCAGATGAATATCCCCTGATATGTTATTTAATGTGAATCCAGCAGAGCATCAATGTCTCGGGATTGCTGAGATAAAACCAGTAAATTCTAGCATAGCAAGGAAGTTTTTGGATCAAAAAAGCCCGCATTTTTATGCGGGCTTTTAGGAGTACTTCTAGAGGAGTATAGACTTACTCTGCAGTAGCCTGTTCTACTTTTTTAACTAAACGACGTAATGCGCCTTTAGGTTTTGAGTCTACAATGGCTTGCAAATTAGTCGGTTCGCCTACAATGATCGCGCCGCCCATACCGGCACCCCAGTGAGGGTCACACTTGTAAAGGTAAACACCTTCTACAGTCAATGGTTTGGTTTGGTAGTTTTCACCCATTTGTGACATGAAACCTTCAGCGCCTTCAGGAATGAATTCTTGCTCACCACTTGAATCAGTAAAAGTAGTATTTACCAGGTGACCATTCATTTGTTGCCAGGAAACAGTGTCACCCGGAGCGATTTTGACAACCAAAGGATCAAAAGCAGTCAAACTTGCGTTAACAACATGATTCTCAGCCATTGCAGCAGCAGAAAATAAAGATGCTGCGCCAATTGCTGCTGTCAAAAGTGATTTACCATATTTCATGAATATTTCCTCTCTTTATTGAGTTATTTGCCTCAGTGCGGTGCCAGTTTCCCATAGTGAACCTGAACCCACACTGAACACATTTAGCCACGTGTTTTAACACGTAATTTTCTTGGCAATACCAGCACAAAAACGTCCAACTATACTGACTGTTTGGGGGATATGTCCATGCTAAATCGAAAATTTGTGTCATATAACACAATGGTTATTCCATCTGTCAGTGCTGGGCAACTTCCTGAAATATATAGCGATGATTGCTAGGGTCTGTTGATCTTTCATAGCCGCCTCTGTTGTGACTGAAAATGCACCAATCAAGGCGCGAGGAATGTCGTTTGTGAGATACATCCGTGTATCTTACCCCTTCGGGGCTGACGCTCAAAAACGCTCCCGACGTTTTTGTAGTCGTTCTAAATAAATGACGAGTAACGCAGAGTGGTGGATTTTCAGCCACAACCCGAAGGGCTGGGACTATTTTTCCGCCCCACGGTCTTGGAAATGACTTATGTAGAACAACTACATCGCATCATTTCCGCCTTGTTGGACGAAAAAATAGCCTCCAGCAGTGGTGGCTCTGAAAGATCAACAGACCCTAGATAAGAATGGAGATTAATGGATGGTTTTCCTGTGTTTTTAACCTCAACATTATCAGCGTCGGGTACGAAGATCTGAAACCGATATTATGAAAACATATTGGGTGCCGGTAAGCGCTTAGAGGTTATAAAATAAGATGCATCATATAAGTTTAAGTGCTTTCAGAATTCTCTGTGAAAATGCCAGAGACTGAAAGAGTAATTTTTCGGTATAATCAAGCGCTTTGAAAGCTTGAAACTAATTTATATTGCCGCATCTATAAGCAGCGTTTTTTTTTGATTCATTATTTAGGGAGTAAAACCTCATGCCGTTTTATGAATATCGCTGTGATGCCTGTAATCATAATTTTGAAGCATTGCAAAAGATCAGTGATGATGCGCTGGTGGATTGTCCGGCCTGTAATCAACCCAGCCTGAAAAAACTTATTTCAGCGGCGGGTTTCCGTCTCAAAGGGCAGGGCTGGTATGAAACCGATTTTAAATCGGGTACTAAACGTAACCTTGCTGAAAGTGGTTCTTCAGAGAGTGCCTCTTCTGCGGGTCATACCTGCGGAACTGGATGCAGTCATTAAGTTTTAAATGCGAAAATACCTAATAGCAGGCCTGCTGGTCTGGATGCCGCTCGGCATTACCTTTCTGGTAGTCCGGGCCATTGTTGGTTTTTTAGATAAGAGTTTATTACTCTTGCCGGATGCTTTTCAGCCAGATAGGCTGCTGGGCTTTAATATTCCCGGATTGGGAGTCGTTCTGGCGGTGGTCATGGTATTAGTCACCGGCATGATAATGGCCAATTTATTAGGTCGCAGATTAGTCGTTTTCTGGGAGTCCCAACTAGCGAGGATCCCGCTGGTCAGAACAATTTATTCTGCGATTAAACAAATTATGGAAGCGGTGTTGGCGACAGACGCCAAATCGTTTCGCAAAGTATTGCTGGTTGAATACCCGCGTAAAGGTGTCTGGAGTCTGGCATTTATGACTTCAAATGATTTAGGTGAAGTGCAGGATAAGACGATTGCCAATGTTATCAGCGTTTTTATTCCGACCACGCCAAATCCGACCTCCGGGTTTGTGTTGATGGTGCCGGAATCAGATGTGATTGAATTGGATATGTCTGTCGAAGAAGGTCTGAAAATGATTATTTCGATGGGCGTTGTGGTGCCAAATTCAGAGGCATATCGAAAAAAAGTTCAGCAACAGCACAGCGTAGAATAAAAATTTCGGACATCTTTCGTCTATATGAAAGGTGTAGTGTTAAACAGTATTTTTGGAATGTTGGAATAATTATGCGTAGCCATTACTGCGGCGATGTAAACGAAACTTTGATTGAACAAACGGTAACGGTTGCAGGTTGGATGCATCGTCGCCGGGATCACGGCGGTGTGATCTTTATTGATTTACGGGATCGCGAAGGTCTGGTGCAAATCGTCTGTAATCCGGAAGATGCCGAAAGCTTTGCCGTTGCAGAGAAAGTCCGCAGTGAATATGTATTGCAGATTGAAGGTGTCGTAAATCCGCGTCCTGCTGGCAGTGAAAACACTGATCTGAAAAGTGGCAAAATCGAAATTATCGCCAAGCGGGTCACTATTCTGAATAGTTCTGAAACGCCACCTTTCCCGTTGACAGAACAGGCCGAAGTCAATGAAGACATTCGCCTGCGTCATCGTTATATTGATTTACGTCGCCCCGAAATGCTGCAAAAGCTGCGTTTCCGTTCGCAGATTATCCGTCAGTTGCGTCAGTATCTGGATAATCATGGCTTTATGGATATAGAAACACCGATCCTGACCAAAGCCACTCCCGAAGGTGCACGTGATTATCTGGTACCTAGCCGTACGCATCCGGGTGACTTTTTTGCATTGCCACAATCTCCACAGTTATTTAAACAACTACTGATGGTCGCTGGCATGGATCGTTATTATCAAGTCGTGCGTTGTTTCCGTGATGAAGATTTGCGCGCTGACCGTCAGCCCGAATTTACTCAGTTGGATATTGAAACCTCTTTTGTTGAAGAAGAGGACTTAATGCAGTTAATGGAAGACATGATCCGTGACCTGTTTGCCAATGTCCTGGAACAACCTCTTCCAAACCCTTTCCCGCGGATGACTTATGCGGAAGCCATGGATCGTTATGGCAGTGATAAACCGGACCTGCGAATTGATTTGGAACTGGTTGAAGTCAGTGATCTGATGCAAGCGGTTGATTTCAAAGTGTTCTCGGCACCGGCTAATGATGACAATGGGCGAGTTGCTGCATTACGCGTTCCCGGTGGTAATTCACTTAGCCGTAAAGAAATTGATGATTACACCAAGTTTGTCAGTATTTACGGAGCCAAAGGTCTGGCTTACATCAAGGTCAATGATATTGATGTGGGACGTGAAGGCTTGCAGTCACCGATTCTGAAATTCCTGCCGGATGACGTGGTAGAGGCGATTCTGCAAAGAACCGGTGCTGAATCAGGAGATTTAGTGTTTTTTGGTGCTGATAAAGCTTCCATTGTGAATGAATCTTTAGGTGCATTGCGTGTCAAAATCGGGCATGACCTGAATATGGTTGAACATGGCTGGCGCCCATTATGGGTGGTTGAGTTCCCGATGTTTGAATGGGATGAGAAAACCCAGCGCTGGTATGCCTTGCATCATCCGTTTACTGCGCCGCGTGAATCAGATATTGATTTATTAAGCAACGATCCGGGCAAGTGTCTGTCTCGTGCTTATGACATGGTGTTAAATGGTACAGAGTTGGGCGGTGGTTCAATTCGTATTCATAAAACTGATGTTCAGCAAAAAGTATTTGAAATGCTGGGGATACCGGCGGAAGAAGCAGAAGAGAAATTTGGCTTTTTACTGCAGGCATTAAAATACGGTTGCCCACCACATGGTGGTTTGGCCTTTGGCTTGGATCGTCTGGCGATGTTGATGACCGGTTCTGCCTCGATTCGTGATGTAATGGCCTTCCCTAAAACGCAATCAGCAGCCTGTCTGTTGACCAATGCACCAAGTGCTGTAAGCGATGAGCAACTGAAAGAGTTGAATATTCGTTTACGTAAAGTGCCGACAGTTGACTCCTGAGTTATCACTCAGATCAACTTGATTTTAAGAGGAAAGCGAAGTGGCTACAAAACTAGCAGCAACGGCAATCCCGTTTGAACACTATTTCTCAATAGATGATGAGGCCTGCGATCAACGTATCGCTGAGGCTAAACAAAAGTTGGGTGATGACCTTGTGATTTTAGGTCACCATTACCAACGCAATGAAGTCTTCAAACACGCAGATTATTCGGGTGACTCACTGAAATTATCCCGTAATGCCGCTGAGTCAGATGCTCAGTACATTGTTTTCTGTGGTGTGCATTTTATGGCGGAAGTAGCGGACATTCTTTCCCGTCCCGATCAAATTGCGATTTTGCCGGATATGGCGGCCGGTTGCTCAATGGCGGATATGGCGAATCGGGTTAATGTTGATCGGGCCTGGCAGGAAATGAGTGAAGTGCTGGATCCGGACGAAATGATCACGCCGATCACTTACATTAACTCGGCAGCAGACCTGAAATCCTTTTGCGGAAAACATGGTGGCATAGTTTGCACTTCTACCAATGCCCCACATGTTTTGGACTGGGCATTCGCCCAGCGTGAAAAAGTACTGTTTTTTCCTGATCAGCATTTAGGGCGTAATACCGGTTATAAAATGGGCATTCCACTTGAAGAGATGGTGGTGTGGGATTTTGATAAGCCACTGGGTGGTTTGACGCCGGAAGCATTGAAAAAAGCCAAGATCATATTGTGGAAAGGCTTCTGCTCAGTACACCAGATGTTCCAGCCGCAACAAATTGATAATTTTCTGGAAAAATATCCGGAAACCAAAGTGATTTCCCATCCGGAATGCAGTTTTGAAGTCTGCCAGAAATCGGATTATGTGGGATCAACCGAATATATTGTGAATACTATTGCCAATAGTGAACCCAATACCCGTTGGTTGGTGGGTACGGAATTGAATCTGGTGAATCGTTTACATGAACGTTTCCAGGATC
This sequence comes from Methylophaga sp. UBA2496, assembly GCF_002341635.1. Taxonomy (NCBI): domain Bacteria; kingdom Pseudomonadati; phylum Pseudomonadota; class Gammaproteobacteria; order Thiotrichales; family Piscirickettsiaceae; genus Methylophaga; species Methylophaga sp. UBA2496. The sequence goes on from NZ_DDOK01000007.1 coordinate 317,879, forward strand.
AGGGTAAATCGGTACATTTCATGTCGCCAACGGTGTGCATGTGTTCAACCATGTTCCGCGTTGATCCTCAGCATTTATTATGGGTATTGGAAAATCTGGTAGAAGGTCATGTCGTCAATCAGGTATCAGTGGATCCGGTGACTGCCAAAGAAGCCAAACTGGCGCTGGACCGGATGCTCGCTTTACCGATTTAAAACAGGAGATAGCGCGTTATGTCAGAGACCACACAAGCCTGTACACAGCGACGCTATGAAGTGACCAAACAAGATCTGCCCATCAGTTGTCCCATGCCGGATATGCCGGCATGGAATGCTCATCCTCGTGTTTACCTTGAAATAAAAAGCCATGGTGAAGTGCTGTGTCCATACTGCGGCACACTGTTTGTGCTGAAAAATTAACTGATGAAAAAACGTTTACAAGTTGCGGTTGCGATCATTCTTAATAATGATGAACAGGTATTAATTGCCCGTCGCCATGCACATCAGCATCAAGGTGATCTGTGGGAATTTCCGGGAGGCAAGCGTGAAGCCGATGAAACCCGGTTACAGGCTTTGCAGCGGGAAATTCAGGAAGAAGTCGGTTTACAGGTTGAGCAGGCTGACCCCTTAATGCAGATTGTTCATGATTATCCAGACCTGCAGGTCGAGCTTGATGTCTGGTTAGTGACCGACTTTGTTGGTGAAGCAACCGGTAAGGAAGGGCAGCCATTGCAATGGTGTGCTTTAGCAGATTTAAAAGAAAAAGAGTTTCCTGCTGCGAACGTGGAAATTATAGAGCGACTGCAAAGACTTTACGTGGTTTAGTGAAACGAGTTGGGATCATCTTCAGGATCGATAACCGGTTCACCGGGAATGCGATGATTGCCCGCAGCCCACTCGCCCAGATCGATGAGTTTGCAACGTTCACAACAGAACGGCTTCCATTTGTTTTCGTCCGTCCATTCCACTTTACGTCCGCATTGTGGACAATTTACTTTCAAAACCATAATTACATCGTGCAACAGCTAAGCTGAAAATCCGCATCATCATTAATTTGTTGGGGACGCTGATTGATATCAAACGTCATAAAACGTACTGTAAAACGGTGTTTACCGCCGCTGATTTCAGGGTAGTAAGGTGTTGAGGCCGGTATACGAACCCGAATCAATTGTGTGGGTAAATTACTATCCAGACTGCGCTGATAAAAGCCTTTCTCTGCTTGAGCCGTAGAAAAACCAGAACTGCCACGAATCAGCTTGAGACTGATATTGATTGCTCCGCGAACAGCAACAAACTGTTCCAGCCAATAATTCAGCTGTTGTTGTCGCTGTTCAACTGAGCTGTGTTGTAACCAGTAGTGATAAGCTGGCAAATCAAAATCACAGGTGCCCCCGGCGATACTGGAACGCTGGCGGATGCTGTACAGAAATTCATTTTCTTTTAACACCTGGCCGATAGCCGATTTACGGATTTGCAACGCGTCAAGCGTCTGATCCAATTCAGCGAGCAGCGCATCCAGTGTCTCATTATCAACACCCGGCGAGTTTTCCAGCGCAGATAAATTGGTAATCAGCCGTTCAACTTCTTTGGTGACTTCGGATTTCATGTCTCCACGTTCAAACACCAGCAGCATATTCAGCATGGCATCAATGGCTTCACGATGACTCATTTCATCATCGTGTTGCATGGCATAGTCCACACGTGCCAGCAGAAATTCCAGGCGCAGGAAGGTTCTGATGCGTTCATTGAGAGGTTGTTCGTATGTAATTACGTCAGACATAGTGTGTTTTATGATTTCGCCATAAGGTCAGCATTTTGACCTGATTTAATGTTCTGCTGCCTCAGCCAACTGACAATATAACGCATGCAGTTGTGTGACCTGAAATTTCAATTTTTCAATTCCATCGCTATTGTCGATGATATCGTCAGCATATTGCAATCGCTCTGCACGATTTGATTGAGCCGCAAGATGTTGAATGGCCTCTTCAACGGAAAGCTGATCTCTGGTTTGCAGACGTGCCAGTTGGGTTTCGTGATCTACATCTACTAACAGAATTCTATCCACACAAGACTGCATATTCGCTTCAATCAATAAAGGAATACTCACTATACAGTAACTGCCCGTGGCGTCTGCAGCCTGTTGCAAAAGCTGTTGGCGGATTGATGGATGCAGAATTTGTTCTAAAGTCTGTTTGGCCCTGCGATCAGAGAATAACCGTTTGCGTAATGCGGCTCGATTTAACTGCCCATCTGCCAGCAGATAATCAGCACCAAACTGCTGAACAATGGATTGATATTCAGCCGTACCGGGTTGACTCAGCTGACGGGCAATATTATCGGCATCGATGACCTCAATACCCAGATTTTCGAATAACGTTGAGACCGTTGATTTGCCCGATGCGATGCCTCCGGTAAGGCCAACCCGAAATACCATTTCAGCTTAACCCGCTCCAGTTCAAATAACCGCTGGTCAGGCTTTCTCCCCACACCAGGGCTAACCAACCTGCTGCGGCAAGATAAGGCCCAAATGGAATCGGATTATCCCGATGCTGCTGTTTTAACAGAATCAGGCTGATACCGACCAATGCACCCACTAGAGAAGACAATAAAATAATCATTGGCAGTGCTTGCCAACCCATCCAGGCCCCCAGAGCTGCCAGCAGTTTGAAATCGCCATAGCCCATGCCTTCCTTACCGGTTACCAAGCGAAAGCCATGATAGACCAGCCAGAGGGCAAGATAGCCGACGATGGCACCAATCACGGCCGAACTGATATCGGTAAATGTACCAAATAGATTAAAGAAAAGCCCCAGCCACAATAATGGCAGGGTAATACTGTCCGGTAACAGCTGGTGATCCACATCAATAAATGTCAATGCCAGCAAAGCCCAGCTTAGAAGTAACGCGCCACAGACTGCAATCCCAAACCCAAAATGCCATGCAACCAACGCTGAAATAATAGCGGTCAGCAACTCAATTAGTGGATAGCGTTTCGAAATCGGTGCTTTGCAGTCTTTGCAACGGCCTTTGAGTATCAGGTAACTGATAACCGGAATATTTTCTAATGCGGTAATGGCATGACCGCAATGCGGACAGCGAGAGCGGGGTTTACTTAATGTCAGCTCATCTGATTTAGGGGCCGCCGAACCAATTAAGTCATGGCATTGTTGTTCCCATTCGCGCTGCATTATAAGGGGCAGACGATGAATCACCACATTGAGAAAACTGCCGACTAATAAACCCAGAATAAAAGTACTGACAATAAAAAATGTGCTGGAGGTTTCCAGCAGATAAATAAGCGACATAGGATTAAACGACTGCGCCGAGTTTGAAAATCGGCAAGTACATGGCAATAACCAGCGTACCGATCAAAATACCCAGGAATGCCATAATAAAGGGCTCCATTAACGCCGTCATATTATCAACAGCATCATCCACTTCACGTTCAAAAAAATCGGCCACTTTGGCCAGCATCGCGTCGAGTGAACCGGATTCTTCACCAATCGACACCATCTGAATCACCATATTAGGAAACAGTTCGGTGTCGGTCATGGCTTTATTTAACTGTGTACCCGTGGCGACATCATCGCGCATTTCCAAAGTAGCTTCGTTGTAAACAATATTACCAGTAGCCCCAGCTACCGAAGTCATTGCTTCCACCATCGGCACACCGGCTTTGAACATAACGGAAAAGGTTCTGGCAAAACGTGCAATAGCACCTTTGGTCAAGACATCACCGATGACGGGCAATTTTAATAGCATTCGATCCATAAAATGCTGGATTTTCCGGGAACGTCTGCGGGCTGCCATAAAGCCCATTACAGAACCGATAATGCTGCCGAAAATTAACCACCAGTAGTCCTGGAATACCTGAGAAATACTGATGACTATTTTGGTCAGGCCAGGCAAGTCCGCACCGAAACCGGTAAATAACGCCTGAAACTGCGGAATAACAAAGATCATTAAAATAGCCGTCACAATGAACGCCACCACCATAATGGCGGTAGGGTATACCAGCGCTTTTTTGATTTTGGATTTCAGTGCTTCGGTTTTTTCCTGGTAGGTTGCGATTTCGTGAAGCAGGGCTTCCAGCGTACCGGACTGTTCACCGGCATTGATCAAGCTGATATACAGATCATCAAAGTGTAATGGAAATTTTGCCAATGATTCTGCCAGGCTGGTACCTGATTCCACATCGGCTTTAATAGCCAGAATCATTTCCTGCATGCTGGCATTTTCGTGGCCTTCACCAATGATTTGCAATGATTGCATCATTGGCACACCGGATGACATCATCGTGGCCAGCATTCGACTGAAAATGGCGATATGAACCGGTTTGATTTTGGGTTTACGGGGAGCAAATAAATCTTTGGGTTTACGGCGCACTTTACCGGGAGTTATGCCCTGACGTCGTAAATCTGCTCGGACAGCCTGCACACTCTCACCAGCTTGCTGGCCTTTAACCTTGCGGCCAGATTTATTTGTGCCCTGCCATAAATATAACGTCGGCAGCTCGGCTTTTTTAGGTTTACTTGCTGTAGCCACGATTTATTCCTTAATGACGCGGTTAATTTCTTCCAGACTGGTCGCTCCGGCCATGACCTTTTTAAGACCGGATGCACGCAAATCATCAATCCCTTCAGCTTTTGCCTGATCTGCAAGTTGAATCGAATTTCCACCTTCCATGATCATACGTCCCATTGCTTCGGATACGGGCATGACTTGATAGATACCAACCCGTCCTTTATACCCTTCGGTGCAATGTTCGCAACCGACAGCATGGTAAACTTTGAAATCTGTCGCAATTTGTTCCGGGCTGAACCCCTCTTCAATCAGGGTTTCTTTTGGCAATGTTTCTCCCTTTTTACAGTGCTGACAAAGACGACGTGCCAGACGCTGCGCAATAATCAACGTCACCGCAGAGGCAATATTAAAGGCTGGAACCCCCATATTAGCAAGGCGGGTCAGCGTTTGTGGTGCATCATTGGTATGCAAAGTAGAAAACACCATATGGCCGGTTTGTGCGGCTTTAATGGCAATTTCAGCAGTTTCCAGATCGCGAATCTCACCCACCATGATAACGTCAGGATCCTGACGTAAGAATGCTCTCAGGCACTCGGTAAATCCCAAACCAATCTGCGGATGCACATTGACCTGATTGATACCCGGAAGGTTTATCTCAGCCGGATCTTCGGCGGTGGAGATATTGCGGTCATCGGTATTAAGGATATTCAATGCGGTATATAACGAAACGGTTTTACCGCTACCGGTCGGACCCGTAACCAGCACCATCCCATAGGGTTTGTGCATGGTTTCCATAAAGATTTTTTTCTGATCTTCTTCATATCCCAATGCATCAATACCCAGCTGTGCACTGGTCGGATCCAGAATACGCAAAACGATTTTTTCGCCAAATAAGGTCGGACAGGTACTGACACGAAAATCAATGGCTTTGGATTTGGAAATTTTCAATCGCATCCGGCCATCCTGCGGTACCCTGCGCTCCGCAATATTCATTCTTGAAAGTACTTTCAGACGGGCTGCTATACGTCCCCCTAAGGCGACAGGAGCTGTTTTGGTTTCATGCAGAATACCGTCAATACGCACCCGAACACGGTATTTTTTTTCATAGGGTTCAAAGTGAATATCTGAAGCGCCTGCTTTAATTGCCTGAGTCAGAATACCGTTGATAAATCTGACAACAGGCGTGTCATCAATATTTTTCTCACTCAGCTCAGCGCCGCGATCCGCTTCATCATCTGGTCCCAGATCAATGTCGTCCAGTTCGGCATCATCAAAATCATCTAAAACCTGATTTTTGTTATCCAGCGCTTTTTCGATGGTGACCGATAATTTTTGTTCATCAACCAGAACGGGGTAGGTATTCAGCGCAGTATTAAATTGAAATTCGTCAAGAGCTTGCAGGTTGGTCGGGTCTGACACCGCGACATATAAACGTTTGCCCCGTTGGAACAGTGGTAAGGCATTATGCTGACGAATAAGTTTTTCCTGAAACAGGCTGGTCGGTGCCAGTTCCATGTTCATGCTGTCGAGATCGAATAATGGTACGCCAAATTCTTGTGAGGCAATGGCACCAATAACATCACTATTAAGTAATTTATTATTGACCAGATAGGTTACGAAGGACTGAGAAGCCTGTTTGGCGGTGACCTGGGCTGTCTGGGCCTGCTCCTCACTCAGCAAGCCTTCACTTACAAGTCGCCTGGCGAGACCGCTTAGCCGGATAGGTGCTGTTGTATTTGCCATTACGGGACGCGATTCCTTAATATAATGCCTACATTCAATGCGCTGGGGCCTGTTTGTATTTCATCATCATCACTGCTGGCTGTGAAAGATAAACAGACCCTAATAGTATGTAACTTAAATAATAAATTCTAGTTTCCAATGTGGGCCTGTCACGGAATTTCCTGTGTATACTGCCTGCCATTAAAGCATCGGGGAAGACATCATGCGGAAAATATCTGGCTGGAAAGTTCTGGCTTTAGTTCTTAGTACCGTGGCAATACTCACTTCATGTGGTCTGAAGGGCGATTTATACCTGCCGGAAGGCCAGGCCAATACTGTGAAGGTTTCCTAAAAACATGCAAGATTATTTCGTACAAAAACACGGTGAATTATACGCTGAGCAGCAATCCCTGACCGAATTAGCGGCGGAGTTTGGCACACCTGCCTATGTCTATTCCAGAGCGGCACTAGAACAGCACTGGAAAGCGTTTGACGATGCGTTTAAAGCCTATCCGCACCTGGTCTGCTATGCCGTCAAGGCCAATTCAAATCTTGCCGTGCTCAATGTGCTTGCCAGATTGGGATCCGGCTTTGATATTGTTTCTGCCGGTGAATTGGCACGAGTGATTGCCGCTGGCGGTAAAGCAGAAAAAACGGTTTTTTCCGGTGTCGGCAAAACGGTTGAAGAAATCAGCTACGCCCTGAACATCGGCATCCGTTGTTTTAATGTGGAATCGGTTCCTGAGCTGCAACGTATCAGCGACGTCGCCGTCAGCCTTGGAAAAACGGCTCCAATTTCTATTCGTGTCAATCCGGATGTTGATGCACAAACCCATCCGTATATTTCGACCGGACTGAAAGAAAACAAATTTGGCATTGCGATTGATGATGCGTTAGATGTTTATCAGCAGGCAGTATCATTACCTAACCTGCAGATAATCGGCGTGGATTGCCATATTGGCTCGCAGCTGACTTCTGTTTCCCCGTTTGTTGATGCATTGCAGCGAGTTTTAGCACTGATTGACGCGTTGGCAGAACAGGGCATTATGATCAAGCATCTCGACATTGGTGGTGGACTGGGTATTTGCTATCGCGACGAAACACCGCCCACTCCGGCTGAATATGCTCACGCGATGCATGGTTTATTAAATGGACGTGAATTGGAAATTATGCTGGAGCCAGGAAGGGCAATTGCTGGCAATGCCGGAATTTTGCTGACCAAAGTGGAATATATCAAAGCCACAGAAGCCAAAAACTTCGCAATTGTTGATGCGGCTATGAATGATTTACTCAGACCGGCGTTATACCAATCATGGATGGCGATTGAAGCGGTTAAACCTCGCTCAGATGAAGCAGAACAAGACTTTGATATAGTCGGCCCGGTTTGTGAAACCGGCGACTTTTTAGGCAAAGATCGAAGTCTGGCAATCCAAAGCGGAGATTTATTGGCGATTCGTTCTGCTGGAGCGTATGGTTTTACCATGAGTTCAAATTACAACTCACGTCCACGGGCAGCAGAGATAATGGTTGACGGCGAAACCATGCATGTGGCGCGTCAACGGGAAACTGTTGAAAGCCTTTATGCTGGTGAGCAGATATTGCAGGATTAACCCTATGTTGAAATTCAGCAAAATGCATGGTCTGGGAAATGATTTTGTGGTCATTGATGCCATCAATCAGTCTGTGCAGCTGACCACTGAGCAAATTCGCTTTATGGCCGATCGGCATATTGGTATCGGCTGTGATCAGCTATTGCTGGTGGAAAAATCAGAGCGACCTGATGTGGATTTCCGTTACCGGATTTTTAATGCAGATGGCGGGGAAGTCTCCCAATGCGGCAATGGTGCGCGATGTTTTGCCAGATATGTACGTGATAACGGCCTGAACGACAAAGATTCGATTGCCGTAGAGACTGCCTCTGGCGTGATTTATCCGACTTTACAGAGCGATGGTCAGGTTTGTGTTGATATGGGAAAACCACGCTTTTCACCTGAACAGATCCCCTTTAAAACACCTGAAGCCAGCAATACCTATATGCTGGTGGTTGAACCAGGCCATCAGGTTGAAATCGCTGCACTGTCAATGGGTAACCCGCATGCTGTTTTGTTGGTAGACGATGTCGCAAAAGCGCCCGTCGGTGAGCTGGGTCCGAAAATAGAAAGCCATGCCCAATTTCCGGAACGGGTGAATGTCGGCTTTATGCAGCTGGTAGATCATGAACATATTAAATTACGCGTTTATGAGCGTGGCTCTGCTGAAACAACAGCTTGTGGTACTGGGGCTTGCGCGGCAGTAGTAAGCGGCATTCGTCGTGGAATACTTGGGCGGCAGGTTAGTGTTTTATTACCGGGCGGCACATTAGAAATCAGCTGGCCTGATGAGGATTCCTCAGTATGGATGACCGGACCGGCACAACATGTATTTGATGGAGAAATTGCGTGGGCAACACTCAACAATCTGTAAACGCTGAACAGGTCAGTGAATTTTTACGACAGCACACAGATTTTCTGATCGAGCAGCCTGACTTATTGTCTGAACTTGAGTTCGATAAATCACCTGAAGGCACGATTTCGCTGGCGCAACGACAGCGGCAGCAATTACGCCAGAAAAATCAGCATCTGCATGATCAATTGCATGCGTTAATTGATAATGCTCATAGCAATGCCGCGTTGCAACAACGAGTGCATCAACTCTGCTTGCGACTAATGGATTGCCATGATCTACAAGGCCTGTTGGCCACTTTGATGCAACAATTAAAAGAAGAATTCTCGGCTGACGAAGTGTCGTTAAGATTGTTTTACAGCGGTGAACAAAAACCGAAATTACCGCCTGTTGAAGGCAATATTGCCGAATTACATGCCGATGATAGCCAACTGAAAGCCTTTGACCATATTCTGGCCAAACAGCAACCGGTTTGTGGCCGACTGACCAAAGCGCAGAAACAATTATTGTTCGGTGAAAAGGCCGATGTAGTCCATTCGGTCGCCTGTTTACCGTTAGGCCACACGCCTTGCGCCGGTTTGCTCGCCATTGCCAGTAGTGATGCCAATCGCTTCCATGCCGATATGGGCACTGAATATTTAAGTTTTCTCGGCGAAGTATTTATGCGGTTAATGCGTCGTTTCTGTCACGGCCAGAATGACAGCTGAGCTGCAAACACCACTGCAGGATTTTCTGCAGTATCTGGAGCAGCAGCGCCGGGTTTCACCGCATACCGTACTCAATTATCAGCGCGATTGTCAGCAGTTAGTTGATTACTGCCAACAGCAATCATTTACCGAGTGGCAACAACTCAAACCGGCAGATATTCGTTTATTTATTGCCCGGCTGCATCGAAAAGGTCTGAGCGCTCGCAGTATTCATCGTTTACTTTCAGCTGTTCGCAGTTTTTATCGCTATCTGCTCAAAGAAGGTCTGGTGGATCATAATCCGGCGCAATCAGTACAGGCACCCAAAGCTGAAAAACGTTTACCGAAAACCCTTGATGTCGATCAGATGAATTCCTTACTTGATAGCACACCCGCGGATACCTTCGTCGCCTGCAGGGATCGGGCGATTATGGAATTATTTTATTCCTCCGGCCTGCGACTGGCAGAGCTGGCGGCATTGGATCTACGTGATGTCGATTTCGGCCAGCAGCTGGTGCATGTTATAGCCGGTAAGGGTAATAAAGGACGGATTCTGCCGATTGGCCGCACCGCGATTGATGCGTTAAAAGTCTGGCTCGATAAACGTGATCAGAACGGTCTGTATCAACAACCCGCATTATTCACCAGCCAACAAGGCAAACGACTTGGGGTTCGTTCCATCCAGCAGCGTCTGGCTTTCTGGGGTAAAAAACACGGTATCTCCGAACATGTGCATCCGCATCGGTTACGTCATGCATTTGCCTCGCATATGCTGGAATCCAGTAGCGACTTGAGAGCCGTTCAGGAATTATTGGGGCATTCGGATATCAGCACGACTCAGGTCTATACTCATCTGGATTTTCAGCACCTGGCAAAGGTTTATGATGCTGCGCATCCTCGGGCTAAGAAACGTTCTTAGGATATTAACCACAGAGGCACAGAGGGCACGGAGGTTCTTAAAAATCTATCCGCAGATTACGCAGATGGGCGCAGATTTTTAGAGAGAAACATAAAAAAATATAAATTGATACAGGCACAGAGCTCAATGGTTATGCCCTAAATCCCCTTTTGAACTGACGAGTAGCGGCTTTTTGTCAGGAAATTGAGGCTTACCTGTTTGAGCGCAGCGAGTTTGGTAAGACTCCCTGACAAAAAACACAACGCAGTGGAGCCGCAGGCCAGTTCAAGGGGGGCCCTTGGGTTGTTAGGGGCTTGGGCACGCAAGCCCCTGACTCGCGAGAGCGACATAAATCTTAATTTGAGGAATGAAACTAAGAGCATAATTTCGCCTTCGGGCGCCTCCGGCGTCCAAATTTGTTCCAGACAAATTTGTCGCTTCGCTCAAACATTCCGATTTCTAATCCTGCGATAACCATTTTATCCCCCAACACAAAAGGGGATTCAAGGAAAGCCTTTGGGAGCTGCGCCTATCTGCGTAATCTGCGGATAAAATCTTTTAAAGTCTCAGTGTCCTCTGTGTCTCTGTGTCTCTGTGTCTCTGTGTCTCTGTGGTTAATAATCCAGCTAATGCGCCTGTTCCCAATTATCCCCAACTCCAATACCAACTTCTAACGGTACGGCAAGTTCTGCAGCTTTAATCATAAACTGCTCGATTTCAGTTTTAGCCAAATCAAGCTGATCCTCGGGTACTTCAAATACCAATTCATCATGTACCTGCATAATCATACGGATGCCGGTATCGGCTTCGAGCAGCCAGTCATGAATGGAAATCATTGCGCGCTTGATAATGTCTGCAGCACTGCCCTGCATTGGGGCGTTAATGGCGGTGCGTTCCGCGTACTGGCGACGCAGGCCGTTGCTGGAGTTGATTTCTGGTAGATATAAACGCCGGCCGAAAATGGTTTCAACGTAACCGTCTTTTTTGGCCTGTTCGCGGGTGTTGTCCATGTAGTTTCTTACGCCGGGATAGCGTTCGAAATAGGTTTCCATATATTTGGCAGCCTGATGACGTTCGATACCGAGTTGTTTCGACAGACCATGGGCAGACATACCGTAAATCAGACCAAAGTTGATGGCTTTGGCACTGCGACGTTGATCACCTGTGACGTTTTCCGGTTCCACACCGAAGATTTCAGAAGCCGTATGGCGATGGATATCTTCACCTTCGGCAAACGCGGTCAACAGGCTTTTATCGCCGGATAAATGCGCCATGATGCGTAATTCAATTTGTGAATAATCGGCTGCCAGGATCTTGGCACCTTTCCCAGCCACAAACGCTTCACGGATTTTACGACCGGTTTCAGTGCGAATCGGAATATTCTGTAAATTCGGATCGGAAGAAGATAATCTTCCGGTCGCAGTCACCGCCTGATGATAGGAGGTATGTACGCGGCCAGTCTGCTGATTGACCTGCTGCGGCAGTTTGTCGGTGTAGGTGGATTTGAGCTTACTTAAACTGCGGTAATTCATAATGATTTGCGGCAATTCATAACCATCATCCGCCAATTCTTGCAGCACATTTTCTGCAGTCGATGGTTGGCCTTTGGGCGTTTTTTTACGAACAGGCAATTGTTGCTGGTCGTAGAGAATTTCCTGTAATTGCTTGGGCGATCCCAGATTGAATTTGGTGCCAGCAGAAACATGCGCTTCTTTTTCCAGCCGGTCGATATCATGTGCCAAGGCATCGCTTTGCTGTTGCAGCATAAAGATATCGATATGCACACCATTGCGTTCCAGTGTATTCAACACCGGCAGCAGCGGCATTTCCAGTTCACGATATACTTTTTCCAGCGACGGAATGGCCTGCACTTTTGGCCACAAGATGTGATGCAGCTGCAAGGTGATATCGGCATCTTCACAGGCATACGGCGCGGCTTCTTCCAAACCGATTTCATTAAAGGTCAGTTGTTTTTTGCCTTTACCGGCAATGTCTTCAAAATGAATGGTGCTGCGATTCAGATATTTTTCTGCCAGTGAATCCATATCATGACGAGTGGCGGTGCTGTCGAGCACATAGGACTGCAACATGGTGTCATGGGCAATGCCCTGCAAATCAATGCCATGATTGAGCAGAATATGTCGATCGTATTTCAGGTTTTGCCCGACTTTCAGCGCCTTGGGATCTTCGAGCAACGGTTTGATCAACGCCAATGTGGCATCAAAATCCAATTGTTGCGGTGCGCCTGGATAATCATGTGCCAGCGGCAGATAAGCGGCTTCACCCGCTTGAATGGCAAATGACATACCGACGATACGTGCCTGCAGATAATTGAGGCTGGTGGTTTCGGTATCAAAGGCAAACAATTCGGCTTTTTTGAGTCTTGCCAGCCATTTATCCAGCTGTTGCTGTGTCAGAATGGTTTCGTAATAGGTTTCATTGCTGGTGGCAGGTTCATCCGTTTTTGTCGAAGCCGCAGCAACAGGCGCAGAGTCTAATTCCTGTAACCAGCTTTTAAATTCGTAACGACGATAAAGTTCAGCCAGTTTCTGGTTATCCGCTGCCTGCATATCCAGCGTTTCCGGGGTGAAATCCAGCTCGACATCCATCTTGATGGTTGCGAGCTGATAGGAGAGCGGCAAAGCATCAACGGCTGCGCGCAACTTCTCACCCAGCTTGCCTTTCACTTCGTCAGCATGTTCGATAACACCCTGCAAACTGCCATATTGCTGCAGCAGTTTAGTCGCGGTTTTCGGACCAACACTGTCAACGCCGGGAATGTTATCTACCTTATCGCCCATCAACGCCAGATAATCGACGATTTGTTGTGGTGTCAGACCAAACTTTTCTTTTACGGCGGCGATATCGGTTTTGCTGTTATTCATGGTGTTGACCAGCGTCACATGCTCGCTGACCAGCTGCGCCATATCCTTGTCGCCGGTGGAAATCACCGTTTCAATTCCGGCAGCGGTAGCCTGTTTTGCCAGCGTGCCAATTACATCGTCGGCTTCCACGTTATCAATGCACAGCAGCGGCAAACCCATGGCTTTAACAATTTCGTGAATAGGTGCTATCTGTTCGCGTAAATCGTCCGGCATTGGCGGCCGGGTGGCTTTATATTCGGCATACAGATCATTTCGAAACGTTTTGCCCTTGGCATCAAATACCACGGCCATATGTTCAGGATGATAGTCACGGATTAATTTACGCAGCATGTTGATGACGCCATAAATTGTGCCGGTTGATTCGCCGTCGCTGTTGGTCAGTGGCGGCATCGCATGATAAGCGCGATACAGGTAGGATGAGCCATCAACGAGTATAAGTGGTGCAGTTTGAGTCATAGTTCACAAGGCCTGAAATTAGTGGCAAACAGATTGCTTTAATCATCGTAGCGGAAATGCTATCTTTATCGGAAATTTAGTGGAGCTAAGTCATGTTAAAACCGTTCGCCATTGTATGCGCAATCAGCGCGATGATCACTGGAAGTGCCTGGGCAGGTGCTGCCGGTCCTGATTTGACTGAACCTCCAGTATTGCCGCCACCTTTGCAGGATGGCGAAAGCATCGAACCTGAAATTACCATTATTCAGGAAGAAGATCGCACCATCGAAGAATACCGCGTCAATGGTCAGCTCTATATGATCAAAATCACCCCGGATATCGGTCCTTCATATTACCTGATGGATACTGACGGCGATGGTTCATTGGAAACGACCAAACATAACCTTGCCAATCCGGAAGTGCCGAACTGGATCCTGTTGGAATGGTAACAAAAACTCCCGTTAACTGAGATTTTCATGTCTGTTTATACCGAAGTCGGGCGCGATGAATTAATTGCGTTTATCGGCGAGTATGCCGTTGGTAATCTGATTGATTACCAGGGCATTTCTGCCGGAATCGAAAACACCAATTATTTTGTGACCACTGACCAGGGGGAATTTGTGCTTACCCTGTTCGAGCAGCATGAATTTGCCGAATTGGATTATTTCCTCGAAGTCATGACGTTTTTCTTCAAGCATGGCATTCCCTCGGCACATCCCGCTGAAGATAAACAGGGGAATTACCTCAAGTCCTTATGCGGTCGTCCAGCAGCGCTTGTTATGCGTTTGGCGGGGCATACTGTCGATCAGCTTGCCACGCTGGGCCAATGCGAAGCCATCGGCGATATGCTGGCACAGATGCATCTGGTCGGTGAGAAATTTAAACATCGTCGGGCAACGCAACGGGGTGCCGACTGGCGCGAATCGATGGCCGAAACCTTATTGCCACATATGTCCGCTGAGCAGGCACAAATGCTCAAGGCAGAACTCGATTTTCAGCAACATTACAGCGATCTGGAATTACCGTGGGGTGTCACCCATTCGGATTTATTCCGCGATAATGCCCTGTTTGTCGACAATGAACTGCAAGGCATTATTGATTTTTACTATGCCTGCGATGAGTTTCTGATATATGACCTGGCCGTGGCGGTTAATGACTGGTGTGTTAATGAACAGGGGCTGATTGATCACGAGCGCTATCAGCGTTTGATGGATGCCTATCTGCAACGCCGTCAACTCAACGAAGCCGAACAATCCAACTGGAATCTGGTTTGTCGTGCCGCAGCATTACGTTTCTGGCTGTCACGTCTGCAGGATCAGCTTTTCCCGCGTGAAGGTGAAATGACACAGATTAAAAATCCCGATGCATTTTTGAAAATCCTGCAGCAGCATCGGCACAACCCATTGTCTTTAAATACTTTGCAAAACGCTTGATGTTATTTCATCAAGCGTTTTTCCGTTTATGAAAGTATTAATCATCAAGCTCACCTCCATGGGCGATTTAATGCATGCCTTACCGGCGTTGACCGATGCGGCCAAAGCCTTTCCTGGCATTGAATTTGATTGGGTGGTCGATGAAGCCTTTGCCGAAGTACCCAAATGGCACCCAAATGTTCGTAAAGTCATCACCACCTCACATCGTCGTTGGAAGAAATCCGCCTGGCAAACGCTGACCGGTGGTGAATTACGTCAGTTTTATCGTGATTTGAATCTGGATGGTTATGATGCTGTCGTTGATATGCAGAATAATCTGAAAAGCGCACTTGTCAGTAAATTACGTCGCGGTCCGGTCTATGGACTGGACAAGGAATCCTGTCGTGAACGTCCGGCACATCTGGCCTATCAATATCCAATAACGGTTAATCCACAACAACATGCCGTGGATCGGATGCGGCAGATCCTCTCAAAGGCGCTGGACTATCCGCTGCCTAAAACGCCCGCAAAATACGCGGCGAATTTCAGTAAATATCCGTTACCGGAGCTCGAGTTTGCCTTACCCGAGCGTTATCTGATGTTTGTTCACAATGCCAGCTGGCTGACCAAACTCTGGCCGATTAATTTCTGGCAGCAATTGGTGTTTCAGGCGCGAGCCGAAGGTTACGCGGTGCTATTGCCTTGCGGCAATAATGAAGAATATCTGCGTGCTCAACAGATTGCCTCGGTCGATCCAATGGCGTTTGCCTTACCGCGTTTAGGCTTAAACGATATCGCAGCGATTATGCACCATGCGGCAGGTGCGGTATGCAGTGATACCGGATTGGCCCATCTTGCTGCCGTGGCCGGAACGCCGGCATTAACCTTATACGGTGCGACAGACACAGCGCTGATTGGCACCTATGGCAAACATCAGCAGCATCTGGTCAGCGATTTTAACTGCGCCCCATGTTACAAACGCAAATGCCCTTTACCCGCCTCACGCAATGGCGAACCCGTCTGCATGACCGAAATGACACCGGAAATGGTTTGGCATGGACTGCAACCGCTTTTAGCCGCACAATAACCGCTTTCCCTAATCAATAATTCAAACGTTATGAAAAATGCATTCCCGGATTTTCGGCAGGCCAATGTTGTTGTCGTTGGTGATTTGATGCTGGACCGTTTCTATTTCGGCAAAACCAAACGCATCTCACCCGAAGCGCCGGTGCCGGTGGTCAATATTGAACGTTTGGAAGATATTCCGGGCGGGGCCGCCAATGTCGCAATGAATATTGCTTCGCTGGGTGCTAAATGCAGCCTGTCAGGCATTACCGGTCAGGATGAAGCCGCTCAGGTTTTAGAAGAACGACTGCGTTCTGTCAGTATCGAATGTGCGTTTCATCAAACCACACAGCATCCCACCATCATAAAATCCCGCATTATCAGTGCGCATCAGCAACTGTTGCGGATGGATTTTGAAAGCCGATTTACCATCGAAAGCTGTGAAGGTATGGCCGACAGAGTCGCACCATTGCTGGTTAATGGCGGGGTGATGATCCTGTCGGATTACGACAAAGGCACGCTTCACGATCCACAACAATGGATTAAACTGGCTAAAGCCAATGCCATGACCGTGCTGGTGGATCCAAAAGGTAATGATTTCAGTAAATACCGTGGTGCGGATTTAATCACCCCCAATCTCACCGAATTTGAAACGGTGACGGGCGAAATTCAGTCAGAAGCTGACTTGATAGAAAAAGCCAAAAAACTGATTGCCGACTACGATATTAAAGCCGTATTAATCACCCGTAGTGAACAGGGCATGTCGCTGATAACCAATGACAATACCGAATTCCATTTACCAGCCATTGCCAAAGAAGTCGCCGATGTCACCGGAGCAGGGGATACTGTGATTGCCACGCTGGCAGCCGCACTGGCAGCCGGACAGTCTTTGCAACAAGCCGTAACCTTAGCCAATGTTGCCGCCAGTATTGTGGTCAGCAAATTGGGCACCTCGACCGTCAGTGAACCCGAACTGTTTGCCGAATACCAACGCCATCAGGGCACCCATCAAAGTGATCATTCCTTTGCCGGTGCGGTGACGGTCGAGCAATTAAAAATTGCCGTCGACC
This sequence comes from Methylophaga sp. UBA2496, assembly GCF_002341635.1. Lineage (NCBI taxonomy): Bacteria > Pseudomonadati > Pseudomonadota > Gammaproteobacteria > Thiotrichales > Piscirickettsiaceae > Methylophaga > Methylophaga sp. UBA2496. The sequence continues at coordinate 334,996 of NZ_DDOK01000007.1, forward strand.
AAGCCAAAAAGCGTGGCGAAAAAATCGTCTTTACAAATGGCTGTTTCGATATTCTGCATGCCGGTCATGTCAGCTATCTGCATCAGGCGCGCGCTCAGGGCGATAGATTGATTGTTGCCATTAACTCTGATGAATCCGTCACCAAACTCAAAGGCAAAGGCCGTCCGATTAACACTGCGGATCGTCGTCAGATCGTATTGGCAGGCCTGGCAGATGTGGATTGGGTCAGCGTCTTTGAAGGTGATACCCCGGAAACACTGCTCAAAGAAATTCAGCCGGATATCCTGGTGAAAGGCGGCGACTACGATAAAAAAGGCGTGGTTGGCTGGGAAATTGTCGAAGGCTATGGCGGTGAAGTCAGAGTGATGGGCTTAACCGAAAACTGCTCCACCACGGCGATTGTGAATAAGATTCATCAGGATAGATAAACAATATTTATCCGCAGATTACGCAGATGGACGCAGATTATTTATTAAGATAAATAGATCACAGAGACACAGAGGGCACAGAGAAAGATTAGATTTTCATTTAATTATTCTTTACCGTAATTTTTTTCTAACCTAGCTGTTGGCAATATGATGAACTCTGATGATTTGTTCCCTCTTAAACAAGAAAAATTGGCTCAATTCAATACTGAAAAATGGGCCGAAGAAAATAAAAATGCCATTCAAGCTTACAATGAGTTTGTTGATGAGCATGGCTGTTTTGGAGATGAATTCAGAGAGTTTTAATGGCGCAATTTGAAGTTTATCAAACCCAACTGTAATGCATTTCTTTTTAGAGTTGATATTCAAAGCTTCGTTATCTCAGAAATCGTCACCAGAATCGTTATTCCGCTTGGAAGACGGAAAAACTTCAAAAATCTGGCTAATCTAACGCCAGAAATTAAATATGAAGGTGAGAAACTTCTACTACTCACACCGCAAATCGCCTCTATCCCTGCCTATTTACTAAAAGATCCTATTGGTTCTTTAAATCACTTTCGTGATGAAATCATCATGGCATTATACTTTGCGATCAAGGGTATTTGAGTTGAATCAAGTTTGCTGACCACTGGATTGCGAAGCCCAACAAGGATAAAAGAATCCGTCGGAATCTGAGATTTCAAAGTTTTGCAGATTTTTCAGCAGGAAGTTGAGGTATTGCGAGCGATATAGAATTCGCCTGTATTAGGTCTGGAGAGTGTATAACTTAGCACTTGAGCTGGTTCCGGACACCACTGCCCGCCAAACGTGCCTTTTGGTGGCAGACTACCCGGAGGATTTGGGATTACAGGGAAGATGGGGTCGATGAGTTCCGCTGCCTCTTCTCGGCTAAAAGCAGGCTTTGCAATGATCTTACAGGGGCCCCATAACCCGTTACGTTGACTTTGCTCGGGAGGTCGCATACTGAGCACTCGCTGATCTATCGTCCATGTATGAACCGGGTGCTGAGCTCTCCCTTTAACGCCATCAGTCTGAAAGCCGTGTGCGGTTAAGATCGAAGAAGCATTCTCCGGTGCGTTGATACAGGTTTCAACAATCTCTTTTATGAATAACTGAAAGGTTTTCGATGTATCTGCCTGAGCGGTTGTGAGTGTACTAAGTGCAAAAGTTAAGATACATCCAAATGCAGCATTAATGAGTTTCATGGCGTCCCTTCCTTTTATAAAATAGTTTAAATCACATAGTATTCAAAAGGTTGAATGTAATAAACCCCTAAAGCACAAAAAGAGCAAATGAAGAGCGTTGAGTTTTACAGGCTTAACCAAAACTACGATAAAAAAGCTGGTTTAATCTGCTTGCACCACTGTTCAACGCGTTGAGCAGTAAGTTCTGGTTGGCAGTCTTCATCCAGTGCCAAACCCACAAACGAACTTTTGTCTTCGGTGAGCGCTTTGGATGCTTCGAAGTCATAACCCTCCGTAGACCAGTAACCGATAACATTGGCACCTTTTGCCACCACTTTATCGTGCAACATGCCCATGGCATCCACGAACCATTCTGCGTAGGCAAACTGATCGCCCATTCCGACAAAAGCGACCGTTTTATTAGTAAAGTCCGTGGTATCAATCTCATCCCAGACATCTTGCCAGTCGGCTTGAACTTCACCATAGTCCCAGGTGGGCAGGGCAAAAATGAATTTGTCGAAATACTCAATGGCCGCTAATCCGGCATCTTTCACATCAAATAATTCGGCTTTATCCGCGCCAAAGAATTGCTGAATTTTTTTGGCGGCGTCTTCGGTATTCCCTGTTGTTGACCCGTAGACAATTGCAACCATGATGCACCTCTTGGAACAATATAAAGATGCAAATGATAATTATTACTATTTGCGGGGTCAACTGAAAAGTTACTCAGTCCTGCTGAATGTGAACACCTTGAACCAACAACAACTTCAGTTGCTGTTGTTCGGCTATCTCATTGATAGCAATGTGCATCAGTTCATGAACATTCGCATCCAGCCTTGCTGGTAACTGAGCAATCAGAAAGCTTCCTACCTGGGCAATACGTAAAGGTTTGTGAGGCTGAACACCACTAGTCGTTAACTGTGCATCAATCTGTGCACGCAGATCATCAGTCGGTGCGGCAAACAGTATTTGACGTAAAGCCTGGGCAATCATTCGAACCGGAATATAGGAAAAATAACCGGAAATGATAAGCACCATCAGTGGATCGGCGTAGCGAGCGTAATCCGCATAAGGCGTATGAATAATCACAAATGTGGCGATAAAGCCCAACAACACAGCCGTGCTTAACCAGGTATCCATCTGCCACTGACGCTGTTCAGCGTCGACCAGCGACGTTTTCACATCCTTTTTGCGGCGCTTGATATAAGCCCAGGTAATCGCACAACCGATAACATTGACGACGCCAAACACCAGGGCCAGATCCAGATTGACCTCTCTACCACCCTGCAACAGGCTGACCACCGCAAAGATCATTGATACAAAACATACCAGGGCGATGACTACACCTTTTACCAGGATCGCAATCGGTTCAATGGTCAGTCGGCCAAAAGGATAGTCATTGTTCGCAGGCTGATTTGCCAGCTTCAAGGCCAGCAAAGACAAGGAGGCCAACGCTAACGACAGCAATGAATACGCACTATCAAATAAAATCATCACTGAACCGCTCAGTAAGCCCAGGATAAGCCCCGATATCGAAAAGCAGGCGGCGGATATTGCCGATACCATTAATACTTTCCGTTCACTATTTTTCCGCATAACTGTTCTCCAAGTAATGGCAGGTACTTTAGAGGCAAGCGGGTATTCGACAAAATCGCTCAGCGCCAATATAGTTGGTGCTAAACAAATTTTAAAGTGGACTAGCTATGCGTATTGAACAAGTTGAAGCGTTTGTAAAAACAGCGGAATGCGGGTCTTTCGCCAACGCCGCTATCGCATTAGAAATGCGGCGAAGCACGGTAAGTGCTGCGGTTTCTGCATTGGAAGATGAGCTGGCAATCCACCTTTTTCAACGCACTGGCAACAGCCTGCAGATAACTCCCATTGCACAATCTTTATTGGCGGACAGTCAACGTTTATTGCAATCCGCCAACCGTATCAGACAGCTTAGTAATCAGCATCTGGAAGGTATCGAATCAGAGCTCCGAGTCGCACGGGATGATGCATTGCCAGAAATCTTCTGGCATCAGTGCATGCATGATTTGCATGTCGAATTTCCGCAAACCTCCACCTCGGTTTATTTATTACCCACACAAGAGCATAACGAGTTTATTGATAATGGAATTGTCGATATCAGCTTTGGCGTCAATAACGCGGTAGATCCCAATTTTCGGCTTGGCATGATCGAACAGCGAACCGTTGTCAGTCCAGCCCATCCGCTAGCCAATCTGGCCCAGGTGACAGAAAGCGATTTAAGCCAGTACACACAGATCTGTCTGACCTTCCTGCAAAACGGGCAGCTGGTCATTCAGAACCAGATAGGTTGGCAGTATTCAGGCCTTACGATGTATGAATTAATCAGAGACGCCGTATTACGTGGCGATGGCTGGGCCATATTGCCCACAACGCTGATTCAAACCCACCTCAAACAACAACAGCTGGTCAGCCTGGCAACCGAAACGGCATTGTCTGCCACGTATTTCCAATGCTTATCCCGACAGGCAAACCGCAAGGTCGCGACCTGGTTAAAAAATCGTGTCACGCATGCGTTAACCCATGAATTTAAAGGCTGGTAGGTGTAAAAGGATTTATTCGCAGATTACGCTGATGGAAGCAGATTGTTCATCCAAAAAATAAACCACAGAGACACAGAGGGCACAGAGAAAGATTAGATTTTTGTGGTTACTGATCCGCCCAGAGATACATGCTCGCTTTTTTATTGAGCACCTGTAATTCATATGATTTTGAACAGGCCGATGCAGCAAATCCATAACAGACGTGAAGGGGGAGCAAGTGTTCTTCTCTTGGGTGGCAATAGCGTGCATAAGGGGCAGACTGCCAATTGATAAGCCTTTGCTCTCTTTCAGTTTCAGTCAGGTTTTCATCACAGCACGTTTCAAGTAACCAGTCTTCGAATGACTCATTCATGGTTTTTGCTTCATCCGTCTCCGGCGTGAAAAAAGCCCGCATATTGTGAAAGGAAAACCCGGAACCTATCAGCAGCAAGGATTGATCGCCCAAAGTTTGCAAAGCCTGTCCCATCTTGATATGCAGCTCAGGGTCGAGACTATTAACCAAGGATAATTGAACGCAGGGGATATCTGCTTCCGGATACATTATTTTTAACGGTACAAACAAACCGTGGTCGAACCCTCGGCTATCATCAAGTTTTGCTTCAATACCAGCCTGTTTCAACACTTCAGCCATTGATTGTGATAACGCAGGATTCCCCGGACAGGGATATTCAATCTCATAGGATTCTTTGGGAAACCCGTTGTAATCATAGATAAGCGAAGGATTTTCACCAGAAGTGATGGTCGGAGAAGCTTGTTCCCAATGAGCACTGACAACAATGATTGCCGATGGGCGTTCTATGGATGCCGCGATATTCTTCAAACAGCTAACCATCTCCTCATGACTTTCATCGCCCAGCAGCGGCATCGGTCCACCACCATGTGATAAATATAATGCTCGACGTTGGTTGTTCATTGGGATTCCTCGCTGATAAATAAACCACGGAGACACAGAGGGCACATAGGTTTCAAAAAGATCTATCCGCAGATTACGCAGATGGACGCAGATTTTTAATTAATATTCATCAAAATTAATCAACCACAGAGACACAGAGGGCACGGAGGTTTTAAATAAACTATCCGTAAATTATCAAGGTATTTTTGGTAGGTTGGGTTGAATGCAATGAAACCCAACAAATATCGAATATTCAAGCCAAAATGTTGGGTTTCACAAGCTCAACCCAACCTACCTTGCTTCCCCAATTTGATCTTGGCATGCTTCCTTTGTTTTTTGATACAACCCCATAAAATGTTGAGCTACCACTGATTCTCCACCGCTTAATGAATCATATTCTTTTAATAAATCTTCCAATTTTATTATCAAATTTAGTATTTGAGCAGAGTAGTCCTTAATAGAAGTACATAAATTAGAATTTCCTAAAGATACGAATGTTTTTTTGGGCGGAGCCCATCCCGGTTTCAAAAATTGATTTAGAGGACCAAAAGTAAGTACTTCTTCACCAGAATCATTTTTTACATCGATTTGTAAATGTGATTCAATTTTTTGTTCCAAGCCGGAAATGAGTCGATATAGCTCATTTTTTTTTGCTTCGTTTTCTAAATGATTGCGAGTGGCTAGAAATTCTGATTTTTGAAGTTTAACAGCTCTAATAAGTGTTATCAGTGCAGCTATGGCAATTAAAGGGTTTAAAATACCACCAAAAAAATCACCAAATACTCCCCAATCAGAAGGATTTTTTGAAATAGTCCAATTGAAAGCAAAGTAAGCTAAAGAGTAGGACGTTATGACAATTACAGAAACTATCGTAACGAAAAAAATTATTAAACTTTCCATATTCTTCAATAGTTTCATTAACTGTTCCTATCAAATATCAAGCATCAAGAAGCTGTAAAGCAGAAAATAATTCATGTATTTAAAGTTAAATCTGCGTCCATCTGCGAAATCTGCGGATAAATATTAACCCCAAAAAAACTCTGTACCCTCTGTGTCTCTGTGGTTAATTACTTATCAAAAGCCCGAATAGCCTTAGCCACATTGTCAGCCAAATGCAACGGATTTATCGTCCCAACCACCACACTAGCCACCGCCGGGTTAGCAAAGATCATTTCAAAGCTGGCACTGACACTGTCTTTGGTTGAGTTGGCTGGCAAATGCCCACTGGCAAAGGCCTTTTTGATAAAGATGGCTTTATTGAGCTGTTCAGCCGTATCTATCACGATTTGTTCGTCCTGATAGGCGAGGTTATGGGTGACCATGACGATATCGGACTTTTGCAGGGCGAGCAGGCCGCCGTCGACGGTTTTGCTGGAGATGCCGGTGGCAGCAATCAGACCTTGTTGTTTAAGCTCATTGAGGGTTTCCAGTGCCCGATGCTGTTCAATGATCGGCACATCGTTGCCGTCGGAGTGAATCAATACAATATCAATCACCTCACGTTTGAGACGTTGCAGGCTTTGTTCAACACTTCTAATAATTGCATCACGGGAAAAATCGAAATGTGACTCACCGGTATTGGCATCAAACTGTTCACCGGCTTTGGAGCAGATAATCCAGTCGTGCGGTAGTTGTGGCAATAACTCGCCGAGACGTTGTTCGCTGTTGCCGTAGGCGGGTGCGGTATCAATCAGATTGATGCCTAAATCCCAGGCTTGCTGCATTAAGGCGAGGGCGGTTTCATCATTAGGAATGGTGAACGATTCGGGGTATTTAACACCTTTATCGCGTCCCAGTTTGACGGTGCCAAGCCCCAGCACAGAAACATCCAATTGGGTGCCGGGAATATTTTTTTTAGGTAGCTTGTTCATTTAGTAAATGCCCGATCCCAAAGCGGTTCGGCCAGTTGTGCCAGGGGCAAAATATGCTGCTCGGGATGCACCGTTTTTTGCACCTTTTGCTTTGCCAGCGCTTCAATGACTTTATCGGCTAGATCGGGTGATAAAGCTAACTTGGTCGGCCAGGCAATATGCAGATTGTTACGACTGCTGACATAGGCGCTGTCGGGACGTGCAAAACCGCTTTGTTTTGGTTCGGCGCGATTAATATTATGGGTGGTCCATTCCAGTTCCGGCAGGGTAAACCACGGCAGGATTTGTTTAAGTAAATCGCATGCTTCCTCAATCAAACTATCTGGATCTTTGCCGACACCTTCTTCAGCAATATTACCGCCGAGGTACCAGACGATATTGCCGGTTTTATCGGGATGACTGCTGATGGTGGCAATTGGTTTGCTGCCACTGCCGAGGCTATGGGCATAAATCTGCGGTAAAGGATTAGCCGGATCTTTAGCTTTGCAGAGCAACATTTGTAATGGCCGTTTCTGCATTTTGGGTTTGCTCAGTTGCAGGCTTTCTAATATCTCGCCTGTACCTTCGCCAGAAGTAAGCACAAACTGCTGTGCCTGAATTTCCAGTTCATCACCAAAACGCATGGCGGTAATGTTGCCATCATGTTTTATCCATTCCAGTATGCTGTCAGGCGTTTTTAAAATCGTTGCGGCATAGGGTTTGATTAAGGCTTTGAGTAAACTGGTGACATCCAGCACCGGTTCATCCAATTGATATAACGCGCCTTTAAAACCGTCATCGGCAAACAAACCATTGCGCTCAGATTTAGGGATATTCTGCATCCGGCTTTGTAGCGCTTTGCTGGCAAAAAACGACACCATTTTGGAAGACAGGCTTTGGGTGGACCAGAGCAGTTGATGTTCGGTAAACACGTTAACGTCGGATAAATCAATTTCACCGTTGCCTTGCAGACAGGCTTTCCAGCGGGCGGGCATACCGCTGATGGTTTGCGCGGCGTTAGATAAAATGCCATTTAGTGCGTATTTGCTGCCGCCATGAATAATGCCTTGAGCACTCAAGGTTTGAGCATGACCAATTTTCTGGTTTTCCAGCAACAGACAGTGATAACCCAACTGGCTCAGCCGATTATGCAGCCATAATCCGGCAATGCCGGCACCAACTATAACGACGTCTGCTGTAATGATGTTTTGACTCATGCGTTGCTGAGTTTCTCGTCCAGTGCTTCACATAACCAGTGACCAATCAGGATATGGCCTTCCTGAACCCGGGCGGTTTCGGTATCGGCGACACAGACACAATGATCAGCGATAGCTTTAAGCTGTCCGCCGCTTTGGCCGGTAAAGGCAATGGTTGCACAACCCGCTTTTTTGGCAGTGTTAATGCCGTTAATGACATTGGCACTGTTACCGGAAGTCGATAAACCAATTGCCACATCGCCGGGTCGGGCCAGCGCCTGAATTTGCCGATCGAATACGGTTTCAAAGCTGTAATCGTTGCTGTGTGCAGTGAGAATTGAGGTGTCGGTCGTCAGCGCAATTGCGGCCAGCGGTCTGCGATCTTCTTTATAACGAATCACAAATTCCGCCGCCAGATGCTGGGCATCAGAAGCGCTGCCGCCATTGCCGAAGAACAATACTTTATTGTCATTCAGCACGCAGTCGCTGATAAGGGCCAATAAATCATTTAATTGAGGCTCCATTTCAAACAAGCTTTCAATCATCTTTTGGTGGCGTTGCAAGGTGGATTTAAATGACACGGCTTACCTCATTTCGGCTCTAGTGGTAGTATTTGTGGTTTCCTGCAAACAGTGTAACAAAACGCTGTGCGCGATCGCACAACTCACTGCTTGGCAAAGCCTTTAGATGGCCTTAATGAAAAAGAATTCCTGTTATTTGCGACAAGATTTGGCTCGGGCCTGGGCCGATAAACCGGTGTTTGATGTTGTGGCCAACATTGACGGTGAGATCTTTCGTGATAAGGAAGGCCGCCGGACCTTGCGCTTCGAGCTGAATGATCACTCGTATTTTCTGAAATATCATCAAGGTGTCGGCTGGGCCGAAATCATTAAAAATCTGCTGCAAATGCGTTTGCCAATTATCAGTGCCCGCAATGAATGGCAGGCGATTCACTTTCTCGAAAAACACGGTATCGAAACCATGACGCTGGCCGGTTATGGCGAACAGGGCATTAATCCGGCGGCATTACGTTCGTTTGTAATTACTGATGATCTGGTGAATACCATGAGCCTGGAATATGTTGGCGAGCAATGGCAACAACGGCCACCGGGTTTTGCCACCAAACAGGCGCTTATCCGCAAGCTGGCCAACATGGCGGGCACCATGCATAAAAACGGCATGAATCACCGCGATTTTTATCTGTGTCATTTTCTGTTGGATGAACGCTTTGCCGAGAACAATACCTTCGATGACAACACGCCGGTGTATCTGATTGATTTGCACCGTGCGACCATCAGACATAAAACACCGAAACGCTGGCAGATAAAAGATCTGGGAAGCCTGTATTTTTCGGCTTCCAGAGTACCTTTGACTAAACGGGACAAATTACGCTTTATGCAGATTTATTCAGGCTTACCCTTGCGTACGATGCTGAAAGAGCAGGCCGATTTATGGCGTGAGGTGGAGCGTCGCGCGCAGAAGTTGCTGGCGGAATAATGGTTATGCTGAGTGCTCAAAATTTATTAAAAGAATTACCTGTCGCTTTTCCGGTTGAACTTGAGTTGGGTGGGACGAAATACCAAATCCAATCAATGTTACGTTTTCTGGCCGGACGGCGGATTGTTTTACATGCCAGCAATGACAGTGGCGAATTTGTGCTCAAAATCTTTGCCGCGCAAGGCAAAGGTCAGCAGGAATATCAACGCGAACTGAAAGCGCATCAACATTGCATGCAAGCAGATATTGCCGTAGCACAGATATTACATAATACCGAAGATCAGCAGGGTGTCAGCTTTATTATCTATGCCTTTTTGCCAAAGGCAGTCACCTTAAATGAATTATCAGAGGACGCGTTCCCACTTACAGCATTATTTGATTTGTTTGGACGTTGCCATCATCAGCGGTGTTATCAGCAGGATCCGCATCTGGATAACTTTGTGTTATCCAATAACACATTATATTTACTGGATTTAGCGTCAGTGGTTATACAAAAGAAGCCACTGAAAATGGTGACTTGCCTGAACAATCTGTCTCGGTTAATTGCCCAGTTTCCATTGCATCAGCAGGAATGGTTGTTGAACGCCTTACCGACATATTTTGCGGCTCGAAATATGGTGCTGGATCCGATTGTTGAACAACAGTTGCTTGGTAAGGTCAGCAAAGCTCGACTTTATCGGCAAACGCATTATCTGAAAAAGCAGTTTCGATCCTGCACTATGACACGCTATCGAAAATCGCTAATGATCGAAGCGGCCTGGCGTGGCAATTTATCTACCGCTTTAACAGAGCAGCCGTTAACGTTATTAAATCAAGCCATGCAGGATGGAATCTCTCTGAAAAAAGGCAACTCTGCAACTGTTGTCAAAAGTGAACTGGCGGGACAGCCGGTGGTGATTAAACGCTATAACATGAAAACGCCGTTACATTTTTTACGGCGTTGTCTGCGAAAAAGTCGCGCCAATGTGTCCTGGTACAATGCCAATCTGCTGGAATATCTGGGCATTGCCACCCCGCGACCTTTAGGCTTTGTGGAACAACGATTTCTTGGCCTGCGGCAAAAAGCCTATTTTATCTGTGAACATATTGTCGGACGTTCTCTGGCAGAGCTGGATGATTCAGAAATTCAGCATCCTGAAATGATTCAGCAAATCAGCGAATTATTTGAGCAGTTACGTCGCCATCATATTTATCATGGCGATTTAAAAGCCACCAATTGGCTGGTCGATAATCAGCAAAAAATCTGGCTGATTGATTTGGACGCGATGCAGCAAATCACAAAAACCGGTTTCAAGCGTTTACATAGAGAGGATCAGCAACGATTTTTACGCAATTGGCCGGTAGGTGAAACGCGTCACCTGTTAACCAAAGCGATCAAAGCATAAAGGTAGTCATACAGTGTTAAACGGAACGCATTTATGAAACTGGCGGTATGCCTGTATAAATATTTTGCCTATGGCGGCCTGGCGCGTGATTTTCGGCGGATTCTGGAAATCCGTCGTGATGCCGGAGATAACATTGATGTGTATTACATTGAATGGCAAGGCGATCCCATTCCCGGTTTTAACCAAATACCAATTTCAGTTTCAGGGCTGACAAATCATGCCAAAGTACGCGATTTTTATAATAAATCGCAGCCATTAATTGCTGCCGGTCATTATGATCTGGTGATTGGGTTTAACAAAATGCCGGGCCTGGATTTGTATTACGCGGCCGACCCCTGTTATCTGGCGCGGGTCAGGCAAGAGCCAAGCTATATCGTCAAACAGCTTTTTGGCCGGGTAAGATTCTACGAAGCCTGGGAACGGGCCGTTTTTGGACCACAAAGCCACACCGTATCAATGATGATCTCATCGGTACAGCGCAAACTGTTTGAGCAGTATTATCAGACGCCACCGGAAAGACTGGTCGACCTGCCGCCCGGTATCGATCCAGATAGAGTGCGTCCGGATGACTGGCAAATACAACGTCAGCAATTTCGCCAGCAATTATCGTTAAATGCTGATGACTTTTTACTGCTGATGATAGGCTCCGGCTTTAAACGCAAAGGCGCTGATTTTGCCATTGAAGCCATGGCCGCTTTACCACAGGCGTTACGTGAAAAAACACATTTGTATGTGGTGGGTGAAGATAATGCCAAACCCTTTGAACAACTGGCACAAAAGCTGGATGTCGCTGAACGAACCCATTTTATGGGTGGACGCGATGATGTAGCGAAATGGCTATTGGCGGCAGATGTATTTTTACACCCGGCGCGTTCTGAAAATACCGGCACCGTGATTCTCGAAGCCATGGTGGCTGGCCTGCCCAGTATGGTCAGCAGTGCCTGTGGTTATGCCAATTATGTTGAAGACTCAAACGGTGGTGAATGTATCGACCAGCCGGAAGATACATCAGCTTTTACACAACAGTTGGCTAAGATGCTTGATAAAAAACGCCTGCAGCAACTGTCACAAAATGCGTTGGATTATGCCGCCACACATGATTTGTATAGCATGCCGCAGCGCGCTGCGGAGTTGATTTTAGAGCTGGCTGAGAAAAAACGATAAAAAAATGACAAAGCCCTAATCGGGCTTTGTCATCCATTCATCAAACTTATTTGGTGACCAGAATATCTTCCATCACCAGATATTGCAGATCCGAACCATAGAACATATTCAATGCATCAGTAGGACTGCAAACCATGGGCTCACCACGACGGTTTAGTGATGTGTTCAACACTACCGCGTTGCCGGTGAGTTTTTCCATTTCCTCAATTAGTTCGTAATAACGTGCATTGGTTGCACGGGTCACGATTTGAGCCCGAGCAGTTCCATCTTCATGCACGACTTCCGGAATACGTGATTTCCAGCTTTCCGCCACATCAAAGGTAAAGGTCATATACGGGCTGGGATGATCAGTCTGCAGAATTTCCGGCGCCACTTTATCCAGCATACTCGGGCAGAAGGGGCGCCAGCGTTCACGGTATTTGATTTGGGCATTAATGCGATCAGCAACGCCTGAATGATTTGGCGAACCGAGAATACTACGATTACCCAACGCTCTAGGCCCGAATTCCATACGACCCTGAAACCAGGCGACCGGATTACCATCAGCCAGAATTTTTGCCGTGTCGGCACACACATCATTTAAATATTGCCAGCTGACCGGCTGTGTATAGCGTTCACAGGCTTCAATGCATTGCTGGGTGGTATAGGATGGGCCGAGATATACATGATCCATTTTTTCCACTGGCACACCAGCCAGTTGTGAAGCATAACTGGCCGCGCCAATGGCCGTACCGGCATCACTGGAAGCCGGTTGCACGAACAATTCTTTGACACCGGGCATGGCAATAATGCGCTGATTGAGTTTGACGTTTAATGCCACCCCACCGGCATAAGCGACTTTACCCGTTTCACGAATAATATCGCCCAGGTAAAAATCAATCAGATGCAAAGCACATTTTTCCAGCAATGCCTGAATGCTGGCGGCATAATCAATATAGGGCTCGTCCTTTTCATCACCTTCACGCATCGGGCCCAGCCATTCAATGAGTTCGGGGCTGAAGAAATAACCTTTGCCATTTTTTTTATAGCGCCGGAAACCAACGGTATTGACCAGTTTGGTGTTGACCTTGAACTCGCCATTTTCACAATGAATCAAACGTGAGAAATCAAAACGGTTGGGATCACCATAAGGTGCCATGCCCATGACTTTAAATTCACCATCAAGCATTTCAAAACCGAGATATTCGGTCATCGCGCCATAAACACCGCCGAGTGAATCGGGATCATAAAATTCTTTGATTTTGTGTATTTTGCCGTTTTCGCCATAACCGAAAAACGTGGTGGCATATTCCCCTTTACCATCAATGCCGATAATCGCGGTTTTTTCCAGAAAACCACTCAGATGATAAGCGCTGCTGGCATGGGCCAGATGATGCTCAACCGGGACAAATTTAACGCGCTTTGAATCAATGCCTAAATCATCCAGCAGTTTCATCACGTTTTTGTGATTACGCCAGTAACGACGATTACCGGAAAATAAAGCAGTCAATGCTCTGTCAGGTGCATACCAGTGACGTTTGGCATAATGCCAGCGAGCAGGTGATTGCAGGCCAATCTGCGCATAAGGAAACGCGACGATATCTATCTCATCAGGGCGGATACCGGCCTGTTCAAGGCAGTATCTGGTGGCTTCATAAGCCATCTTGCCCTTGGCATGCTTGTCACGCAGGAAGCGTTCTTCTTCGGCAGCTGCCACCAGTTTTCCATCAATATACAAAGCAGCTGAGGCGTCGTGGTTTACCGCGCCGGAAAGGCCTAAAACGATCATAAATTATCTTCGAGTTGCGTAAAAATGTTGTTCAGTATATCAAGCGTGGAGGGCGGGAGACCATTTAACCTGTCAGAGGGCCGTCATTAATCGGCGTAAACCCCTGCGGGGAGATCTGGAAACCATTTTGACGGGCCTGATTGATATCAATTTGCACCAGCTTATCCAGTGAAGACCATGCCGCTGGCGCATCACGTAGATTTTTAGGTAACCAGCGATTCGATTTCCAGTTCATGAAATGGAGATACATAAATTCCCTGTTATCTCTGTCATTGGTCAGGTGACCATCTTTCCAAAACCATTGTTGAGGATGATCTGAACTTCCATCAAGCCACTTAATTGGTGAGAGAACCGTACTAAACTGTTCCTTATATAAAACCCGTCTTTGATAAGGCGAGCTGAAAGACCACAACTTGCGTAACCACAATGGGTGATTTTTATGGCGAACAAACAACTTGGAAAATTTTGATTCATCCAGGCCGAGATGTTTGTCCATTTCCATTAATTTCTGCCAATCTGGGATTTTTCGAAACGCCTGTCGATATTTATCCGTATTGCGGAAAATAGCGAAATGCCCTGAAAGACGGCGGTTATGTGTGCCGATAACATCGTATTTTTGCAGTAAATCGTCAGTAATAAAGCTTCTTATCTGACCATAGATAATATCAATATCCCCAATAGCAAAAAAATCATAATCCTTAATATCTGATTCATGAATAAACCCTAAGGCAGGCTTCAAATCACATAATTTATAAGGGCTTGTAGGATTAAAATGGATGGCTAAACGATCACTTACCAAGCGTTTATATTCTTCAAAAGTCATAGGCACATAGCTGACATTTGAGCACTGATTTATCGGCTCACCACAGTCGGTGTAAAAAAGCCAGTGGATGCCCGGATTACGACTGCAGCTTTCGAGGTATAACTCGAACCATTCCGGCCATTGACCAAAATAGGGGATAACAATCACAATTGTCGGTTGTTTCAAAAAAAGTTACCTATAAAAATGCTGATGATTAAATCGACTTCAAAAACAGTTTAATTTGTATGCTCTGGATGAACAGCTATGAGTTCTGCCAGCTTATTTTGCCAAGCTACCAGTATAAATAATATGAGATAATAACCTCTTTAAATGAAGTGTTTTCGTTTTAAACTAATTTGCTGGCATTCGTTTAAAACGTCAATTTGAATTAGGAACCGTTAGCGCCCAGATGATAAGCCTAACTTTCATTTAAACAGTGTGTAGAACCTCGAAATAATATGATGTTAATAAAATGCTGAATCGCTTAAAAAGTTTTCCTGCTGCTGAAAAAACTATTTTCGTTTTAATGAATATATGGCTAGCGGGTTTTTTTCTTTCTCCCACCGGCAAGCAACACTATCAATTCTTTATTCTATCAATCGTATTAAGTGCTTTCTGGCTGATTTTTGCTCAGAAAATTAACTACAGAAGCCTGTTAAACTCCAAAGTATTAATGTCAGCCTCATTTTATGCCTTGCTCTTCCTGATTAGTATCGCCTGGTCTAATGATCTCGGTTTTTCTGCTAAATTCAAAGACATCAAAACTTTTTTGTATTTGATTTTTTTTGCATTGGTCTTTTTGTACGTGATCAACGGCCAGTCAAAAAGGATGATTACTGTAGTCAACATTTTAATTGTTGCTGCTGTTATCAGTTTATTAATCAATTTGTTTGTTTTCTATGCAATCAATGGAGAAGACATGTCTGCCAGATTTTTTGGAATGGGCAGATTGTGGAATCCACTTTGGGCCGCAGCAATGTATGGGGCAACAGCATTAACCATACTGGCCATTTTGTTGGATAAGTTTAATCAGTTCAAGCCAGTATTCAGAGGTATGTTTTTACTCGCATATGTATTGATGTTGGGTGCGGTTGTTCTTACCCAATCCAGAACACCTATTGCAGCAACGATAATGCTCTCTTTGTTTATTGTGATGGTGTCGCAACAATCATTAAAAATAAAAATAAGTGTTATCTTAACAAGTGGAATTATTGGTGTAATAACACTGTTATATTCGCTCCCCTTTATTCAGGAACAGATGGGGAGAGGCCAGAGTTACCGGTTAGATCTTTGGTTTGGTTTTATAGAACGGGCGAAAGAACACCTTTTTCTCGGTCATGGTGGTGGGTCGAACGTACCCATTTCTTCACCCGTCGATTATGTTGATGGCTGGTATCACTATCATAGTACCTATGTTGCTTCTTTAGTTGAAATGGGGCTGGCGGGACTTTTTTTGCATCTGCTCCTCATCGTCACCACCTTGTCTGCTGCATGGAAAATGCGGAATATTTTTATTGTTAAAGTTGCCGCGATAGTCTTTATCTATACCTGTATTTTAGGTATCACATTTGGTCATGGCATATTGACGCGGATGAATTCACAATGGCTGATTTTCTGGATGCCGTTACTGGTTATTGCTATCTATGAAATCAGCAGCAATAAAATGTCAGTTCGGAATGACTCTCCGGATGTCCAATAAGAACGTAGCAGCTGATTTGTCTTAAGCGTTTAACAGGCGTGAAATCCGGGAATTAGACCAAAATGCCTGTTTAACAGCCGAGTCGGAGAATAAGGTTTCCAGTCTGCTATTAATGGCTTGTTTGTTGGCTATTGAGGTTTCGACGTTAGCTGTTTTGATTAAAGCATCGCTCAGTGCATCAATGTCTCTGAATTTAAATAACTGACCAATTCCATCAATGATTTCAGCGCCACCGCCACAATCGGTGCAAATTATGGGCAAGTCTGCTGCCATGGCTTCAAGAAGCACCATTCCGAAAGGCTCGCGGTCTGAACTCAAAGCAAATACATCGAATGCCTTAAAGTAGCGTCTGGCTTCAGCAACCGAACCAAGAAACAAAACATGGTTATCAATATCGAGTGCTAGCACTAGTGTTTTAAGTTCTGCTTCCAGTTTTCCTTTACCAATTAAACAAAGCTTTGCATTCTCTGGAAGAGAGGGTAAGGCTTTTGCAAATCCACGGATTAGGGTTTGTGGATCCTTGTCAGGGTGAATGCGACCGACACTTCCCACTATCCAATCATCCATACAAAGATTGAGTTTTGCTCTGGCCTCAGGTTTTGGCAAAAGCTCACTTTGTACTAACTCAACATCAATACGATTGTAGAGCGTTTGGATCTTTTCTTCCGGCCAATCCGGCAAATGACCTCGGATTTCATCTCGCACTGCATTGGAAACTGCTAATAATGTTAAACGTGATTTAAAAAAGTTGACTAAAAAACGACGTCCGGGACGATCAAAGTCACCAAAAGAATGTCGGATACTCAAGATGGGCAAATGAGTCGCCAGAGCTGCGATGTAAGTTGGTTTCGCTCGGTGTGCGATGCAGGCAACAAAGTTGTATTGCTTGGCAAGCTGATGGATTTTTCTGATGATGCCAAGCTTGAGCCCACTTAATTGTTTGCTTTTGTAATTAAGGAATATCACTTCATCAGAACAGGCTTTTTCTGCCACGAGCGGATCGGGTTCACCTGATAAAAATACGGTAATCACTTTATAAGGTGTGTCTTTAAAAAGCACGGCATATTGGCGCGCGCAATCCAGAAAGGGGTCGTAGTAACTGTGACAGATATGCAGAATGTACGGGGTTTGCTTA
Source organism: Methylophaga sp. UBA2496 (assembly GCF_002341635.1). Taxonomy (NCBI): domain Bacteria; kingdom Pseudomonadati; phylum Pseudomonadota; class Gammaproteobacteria; order Thiotrichales; family Piscirickettsiaceae; genus Methylophaga; species Methylophaga sp. UBA2496. Next base: position 352,566 of record NZ_DDOK01000007.1, read on the forward strand.
GTGTTTTCGATGCTGGTCATAGTCTACGTTTCCGCTAATGCGTGCGTTGCTTGCGAGGCGTCAGTTTACGCCAGAGTTTTTTATCTTTGGCACGAAGCTTCTCGACTTGCAGATAGGCTTTAAAAAAATACAAACGATCCTTTAAAGTCCAGCGGTGATCTGCATGACGATTAAAACTGGATAAATCCCGTTTCATCGCCAGTTTTGAACTGAAACGCCAGCGCAGTTTTTCCAGATCAATCAGACGAATCTTCCATTTGCCTTTTTTGTTTAACTTAACAAACACGTGCTTGGAGTAAAAACAATTATGCACGTAATGTGAGCGGTGCAGCTTACGTGTCAGTTTGGCAAGCTTGCGAATAAGTTGATAGCGTTTTTCCTTGGTCAGCTGTGTCGGGTCAAGGTTATCCAGAGAGGTGTAGTTATCCAGCGCTTTGGTGATTAAAACGGCACGGTCATCTTGTTTGCCAAAATACAATGGGTTTAACGTGGGGATTTTCAGTTTTTTCAGTTGCTGAATATTTTCCAGCTCTTTTTGAAACGTGGGGATTCCTTTGAACGGATGCCGCCAGGTCCGGCTGTAGTAATTTTGCTGGCGTTTCACAAAAACCTTGGTTATGCCTTTACGGGTATCAAACTCCGTACGTGTCACGCCACTCCAGCCACCGCGTGCTTCATTAGGTGCATCAAACCAGTTTTTGGGTAAAGACCAAACGCGTTCAAAAGATAAAGCTCTGCGACTCGACCAATAAACACGATTGATAAAAGCGCTGGTTTTTTTATTGAAAATAGCCATCTTTCAACTCGTTGATGACTGCAGTTGTCGTAAAACCTGTTCAGGCTGGATATCTTGCATACATTTATGATGCCCTTCGGGGCAGGTGCGTTGAAAACACGGACCACAGTCCACGGGAATTTGCAGAATCGTGGCATTATCCGATAAGGGGGGCGTAAATGCCGGTGACGTTGGTCCATAAATAGCAATAAGCGGTTTTTGCAATGCAGCAGCGATATGCATTAATCCGGAATCATTACTGACCACCTGGTCGGCTGTGGCAATCAAATCAATGGCTTCACCCAACTGGGTTTTGCCGCACAAATTAATGACATTCTGTTTATCGGTAATGCCTGCGACAATTTGTTCACCTGTCACCGCATCGGCTTTGGAGCCCATAATCAATACTTGCCAGCCTTGCTGAGTAAGCAGCTCCCCTAAAGCAGCGTAATGCGATGTCGGCCATTGTTTGGCCGGACCAAACTCTGCGCCAGGACATAAAACCAAGCGTTTTTGCTCAGCCAATTTAGCTGGATTTAACTCACTGGAAACGGCTTCTGCAATCATTTTAGGTGGCAGAAAGTCGGGTGCTATATGTGCTTGGGAAGCAGGATGAGCCAACGCAACAAAGCGTTGCACCATAAGTGGTAATCTTTGTTTATTCAGTTTGCGGGGATCATTAAGTAGGCCATAGCGCATCTCGCCTAACCAGCCTGTGCGTTGTGGAATATTGGCAAACCAGGGGATTAGCGCTGATTTCCAGGAATTAGGCAACACAATGGATTGATCATAGTTCCTGTGACGCAGACCGAGACCAATCTGGCGCCGCTGTTTCCAGCCGAACACACCATGCGTTACCGGCATGCTTATCGCTTCACGGATTTCGGGCATACGGGCCAGTAATGGACGAGTCCATTCAGGTGCCAGCACATCAATATGAGATTGCGGATGTTGCTGTTTAAGTGCAGCAAATAACGACTGTGCCATTACCATGTCACCGACCCATGAAGGGCCAATGATCAGGATGACGTGTTTAACGGACATAAATGATTAATGCAGCGTGCTGTGCGCCAGATAAATAAATATCACGCCAGCCGCAATTAATGAGATCTGCTGTAGTGTCTCTGAAGGTTTCACTTTGCTGTGCAAGCCAGGAATCAAATCAGCCACCGCGATATAAACAAAGCTGGAGGCTGCCACCACCAGAATGTAGGGCAAAAGATGCTGCATATCGGCCAGCAGGAAGTAGGCCAGAACGGCACCCACCACGGTTCCCAGACTGGAAAGCATATTGAAATAAAGTGCTTTGCGGCGCGTATAGCCACTGTGCAACAGGATCACAAAATCGCCCAGTTCCTGAGGGATTTCATGTGCTGCGATTGCCAGCGCGGTAACAATGCCCAGATGCACATCCGTTAAAAAAGCTGCAGCAATCAATACACCATCGACAAAATTATGAATGCCATCGCCGATAAGAATTAACGCTCCTGCGGCTTTCTTAGGTTCTTCATGTTGGTGGTTATGATGATCTTCACCAAGTTCTGGAATGTTCTCATGGCCATGATGGCTATGGCAATGTCGCCATAACACCATTTTTTCCAGCAAAAAAAAGCTTAACAAACCAATGAGTAATGTCAGTCCAAGATGATGGGGATCGACAAAATATTCATGCTCAATCGCATGGGGAAGTAGCCCTAAAAACGATGCACCAAGCAATGCTCCAATTGCAAAGCTAACCAGATGGGGCACAGCATAATGACGGGTTTGAGTCGGTAATAGCAGAAAGCTTGAAGCAATTATGACACTTAGTAAGCCGCCGAGAATACTGAAGATGATTATCCAGAGTAATAAGTCCATATGCACCTGAAACAGAAAATGAATGCGCAAATCATACCTTATTCAGCCGCTATCCATATAAGCGACGCCATTCGCCCGGTGACGCCATCGCGTCTAAAGGAGAAAAAACGGTCTTTTTCGCTATAGGTACAATAATCCCCACCATAGATTGCGGTAACACCCTGCGCAGATAGGCGTTGTCTGGCAAGCAGATAAATATCGGCCAAAAAACGATCTGAATGTGTTGCAGTAAAAGCGGATTCTGCATTGCCATCACTGGCCATAAAAGCCGATTTTACTTCCGGTCCAACTTCAAAAGCCTGCGGACCAATCGCTGGCCCTAGCCAGACAATAATTTCTGATAATGGCATATTGAATTGAGCCAGCGTATTTTCAATGATTCCGGCTTGCAAGCCACGCCAACCTGCATGAATCGCAGCCACCTGCGAACCCGATTTATCAGTCATTAAAACCGGTAGACAATCTGCCGTCATGATGGCACAGACGGTATTTGCCGAATCACAGAAAATCGCATCGGCTTCAACATTGACTTGCCATTGATTTGCCTCAATAACATTGCTGCTATGAGTCTGTTTCAGCCATAACGGTGTAGCAGGCAGTGATGCGGACTGAATTAAGCGCTGTCGATTAGCAATCACTAAAGCGGGCTCATCACCGACATGATCGCCTAAATTGAGCGAATCAAAGGGAGCTCTGCTCTGCCCACCGTTTCGGGTAGTGGTTATTGCTTTAATATGCTTTGGAGCCGGCCAGTTTACCGTTAGAACAGAATCAGCCATCACAGCGCGGCACGTGCAGATAATCACGCCAGGCGGAAAACAAATTTTCGTCACTGGCTGCACAGGTAGAACGTGGCGTTAAACTTCGACTGAAAACGGCCTCGTTATCCAGAGTACAGGCAAAGGCACCTGCTTCTTTAATAATCAGCTGGGCCGCCGCATAATCCCAAATCTGCTGGCGACCATGCAGATACAGTTGAGCTCGGCCCGCCGCCAGCCAGCACAATTCCAGAGCAATAGACCCCAGGCTGCGTTGCGAACCATAAGGTTTTTCATCAACCAGCCTTTGGCAAAGCGATTTGGGTAAACGCTTAAAATCAATGATAGCCAGGGTCTGATTCAGTGCAAGGCCTGAGATCTCAGCATTAAGTCGCTGACCATTCAACCATGCACCAGCCCCTTTTTTAGCCGAAAAACATTCATTCATCACCGGGTCATAAACCACCCCGAGCGTGACCTCACCTTTTTCAATTAATGCCAGAGAAATGGAAAAGAAAGGCATGCCGGAGGCAAAGTTACTGGTGCCATCAATGGGATCCAGACACCATAAGGCTTCTCCGCTGTTCAACAGTTCAGCCTGCTCGTTTACGGTCATTTCTTCGCCGAGTAATTTAATCTCGGGAAAATCCCGCTGTAAAACCTCGGTCATTTTCTGCTGCATCAATTTGTCAGCGACGGTGACCACACTGCCATCGTGCTTATATTGACGACTGACAGTCGTAAATAAAGGCATCAAATGTTGCTGAACGGTCTCAGTCAGACATTGCTGCAGTTGGGCGAGGTCGGTATCCATGGATAAAAAGTATATCAGCGATGTAAGGATAATTATTCAAACTCTGCGATGCAGTCTGTAAACTGCTGATTCATTTTGTCAGTTGAAGCTTTTTTATGCGTGTTCCACGATTTTATTGCGCCTGTCTGGTGCCTGCGACATCACCAATGCTTTTACCGGATGAAGTGTTTCGCCATGCCGTACAAGTATTGCGGATGAAACCCGGCGCATTATTGAACTTGTTTGATGGACAGGGGCTTGAGTATCAGGCGCAACTGGAGCAGGTGGACAAACGCCAGGCCACTGTCATTCTTCAGCAGCCAATAACAACCGATAACGAATCTCCCCTGGATATTCTGTTGATGCAAGGCATTTCACGCGGAGAACGGATGGATTATGCCATACAAAAAGCCGTCGAACTGGGTGTAAAACGTATTATGCCTGTGGTGACGGAGCGTTGTAATGTACAACTTTCGGGCGATCGCGCCAAGAAAAGATTGAATCACTGGCAAGGTGTGATGATCAGTGCCTGTGAGCAAAGTGGTCGGAGTTATTTGCCGGAATTATTGCCAATTACTGCATTTAATGATGCTCTGGAAAATACCGATGATAAATGCAAACTGGTTTTGGCACCGGAGGCCAAACAGGGGTTTTCCAGTATGACTAAAGCCAGCCGCATTGCATTACTGATTGGACCAGAAGGCGGTTTAAGTGATGACGAAATTGCGCGGGCGAATGATGCCGGGTTTACCGGTATTTGTCTTGGTCCAAGAATATTAAGAACCGAAACCGCCTCTGCAGCCGCATTGGCCATGGTACAGGCTGGCTGGGGAGACATAGGATGAATGACGGTACTATCGTATTGCTGATTCTGGCCGTGATTGGCTGGTTATGGTGGGATAGCCGTGGGGTTGCGGAACATGCCAGTCGTGTTGCCAGTCAATACTGTCAGTCGATGGGGGTCAGTTTTCTCAATGATACGGTGGCCTGGAAAAAAATCCGTCTCAGGCGTGGTTCGAACGGCAGAATGCAATTTGAACGAACCTATTTTTTTGAGTTTGCCAGCGATATGCAACAGCGTTATCGTGGTGAAGTCGTTATGTTGGGAAAACGCGTGAAGTCGATCCAGCTGGATCCACACCGTTTCAGTTAAGTCATCAGAGGAAGAGGGTATGACAAACAAGCTTGCATTGGTCGTTGATGATTCACGTGTGGCCCGCATGATGTTATGCAAACTTTTGCAATCCTCTGGATTTGAAGTCGTCGAACAGGGCAGTGCCGACGATGCTTTGGCCTGGCTGCAAACCACGCAGCAGTCACCGTTAATTATCTTTATGGATTTGATGATGCCGGGAATGGATGGCCTCACTGCTACCCGCCAGATCAAAAACGATTTACGCTGGCAAGCAATTCCGGTGGTACTTTGCACCAGCAATGACAGTGAAGCCGATAAATTATCAGCCCATGACAGTGGTGTGCTGGCTTTATTATCGAAACCACCCGAAGCCCGGCAGCTGCAAATGATACTTAATGATTTGCGTACTCCAGCAATAACGGGTGAAGCGGAACAATCAGTGGTACCTGAGCCTGCTGCTGACATTTCAGCAGCTTTAACAATGGATGAGGTGATGGCTCAGCTTGAGCAACAGGTATTACCTTCCTGGCTGCAGCAGTCACAAGATTCAGCGGAGCAGATCAGTCAGCAAATCGCCGAAAATATCGTCAGACAACTCATCGATGAAAGACTTAACGGATTATCCGAAAGGCTTTCAGCAGAAATAACAGAGCAGATAAGTGTGGGTGTGCAAGACAAGGTAGACCAACAATTGGCCACCCAGGCCATGCAAATGCAGACCGTACTGTCCGAAAAAGCCGCCGATGCTGCCGAAACAGCCATGCAAAACCTGAATCAGTCCAATCATTGGCAACAACAGGTGGCTTCTCAGACAGAGCATTGGCTGACCCGTCAGCAGCAGGATCTTCAGCAACAATTGATGACCGCATTGCAACCGGAAATTGAAAAGGTGATTGCCGAACAGCTGGCAGCTGTTCCGGACTCAACCGCGCCAGCGCTGGAAACACTTCAGCAAGCATTGGCGCAACTGCAGCTCGTGCAGGATCAAATGGTTAAACGGCAGCGTATGACCAATGCATTACTGATGGTGGCACTGGCTGCCGGTGTATTGGCGCTGCTGCAAATCAATTTGTTTTGATGTGGTGCCGCCAAAAACGGTTTAAAAAAGTATGACCATTCAGGAGGCTCTGCAATGGGCCAGAGTTCAGCTGGATATCAGTCCAACCCTGCGTAAGGATATCGAAAGCCTGTTATGTCATGTGCTGAGCTGTCAGCCGTTACGTTTAATCAGCTATCCCGAACAAACGCTTACGGCTGAAGAGCAGCAGCAATTTGTTTCACTGATTGAACAGCGCCGGCAAGGTGTACCGGTTGCGCATTTAACCGGTGTTCGTGGATTTTGGTCATTGGAGGTTGCCGTTAATCAACACACTTTGATCCCGCGCCCTGATACCGAGCTGCTGGTGTCTTTGGCATTGGAAAAAATCCAGCCGGGGATGCGGGTGGCGGATCTTGGAACCGGCAGTGGCGCTATTGCCTTGGCCATTAAAGCCGAACGTGATGATATCTGGATGCTGGCAAGCGATTATTCGCTGCAGGCGTTAACTATGGCTAAATATAATGCTGAAAAAAATCAGCTTGCCGTGCAGTTTGTTTGCGGGCAGTGGCTGGAGTCAATGCACTCCTCAAGTCTGGATATCATCGTATCCAATCCCCCCTATATCCGTTCAGATGACCCGCATTTAACCCTTGGAGATTTGCGGTTTGAACCACTGACGGCATTGGCTTCCGGCGAGGATGGTTTGCAGGATATCCGGCAACTGGTTCAACAGGCCGCCAGAGTGTTAAAGCCCGAGGGTTGGTTAATGATTGAACATGGTTATGATCAGTCTTCTGCTGTACAAGGTATGTTTCAGCAATACGGGTTTAATGAGATACAAGCGTTTCAGGATTATGGGCAGCAGGATCGGGTAGTGATTGGCAAACGTGGCTAACGCTCGGCAAGCCTTGAATTGAGGTAACATACTGCAGATGAATGACGAACAATTACTGCGTTACAGCCGCCATATTTTATTGCCTGATTTTGATATCACCGGTCAACAACGTGTTTTGGATAGCCGGGTGCTGGTAATCGGTTTGGGGGGGCTGGGATCACCCGTCGCTTTATATCTGGCCGCTGCCGGAGTCGGGCATCTGGTGCTGGTGGATGATGATAAGGTTGAGCTGACCAATCTGCAGCGGCAGATCGTGCATCGTCAGTCAACAGTGGGTAAGAGTAAAACCAGCTCTGCCGCGGCCACTTTGCAAAATTTGAATGACACGATTAAGGTTGAGACCATCGATCACCGTTTGAGTGAGTCCGAGCTCATCGAGCAAGCTGATCTGGCTGATGTGATCGTGGATTGTACCGATAATTTCAGTAGTCGTTTTTTACTGAATCAGGCCAGTAAAAAAACCAGAACGCCGATGGTTTCAGCGGCGGCCATCCGTTGGGAAGGGCAAATTTCGGTATATGATGCTCGACAAGCTGACGCACCGTGTTATCGTTGCTTGTACGACGATAATGGTGGTGATATTCAACAAAGCTGTGCAGAGAGCGGGGTGCTCTCTCCATTGCTGGGAATGATGGGATCGATTCAAGCGATTGAAACGCTCAAATTGCTCGCCAATACCGGCTGTTCGCTCAGTGGTCGTTTGATCATGGTAGATGCCCTGGCCATGCAGATACGGGAAATAAATTTGAAACAGGATCCGGCCTGCCCGGTATGTCACGATAATGAGAATAGCTAAATGACAGTTAAAACGACCATACGTTTACCTCGCACATTGGTGAATGAGCTATTACATCAGGCGCAACTTTCACCCAGCCAGGAAATCTCCGGCTTAATTGGCTGTCATGGGCAACGCTGTATGTGTTACCCGATAGACAGCGTCAAAACGGATGCCAGCGTTTTATTTGCCTTGAGTGCCAGTGAACAGCTGGCCGCACTGAAAGAAATGAAAGAACGCAATCAGGAGCTGTTTGCTATTTATCACTCCCATCCTGATGCGCCTGCCTTACCGTCGGTCATCGATGATGATGTGGCCGATTATCCACAGGCTTTGTATCTGATAATTTCATTGAATACACGTGGTGTTCTGGAAATGCGGGGCTTTCAAAAGCAGGGACAGAACATCGAAGAGGTAAATTTGATTATATGAGTAAACTGGACGCATCAACATTACAAACGGCAGCGCAACAGGCGCTGGATGTGGCTAAAAAGCTGGGCGCTACAGCCGCTGAAGTTGGCATCAGCCAAAGCCTGGGCTTATCAGTCAATGTACGTCAGGCTGAAATTGAAACCCTGGAACACAATAAAGATACCGGATTGGGTGTGACGGTGTATCTGGGGCAAAGTAAAGCATCTGCCAGTACATCTGATTTGCGGCCGGAAGCCATCCATGAAACGGTAGCGATGGCCTGCAGTATTGCCAAACATACTCAGGAAGACAAATTTGCCGGTTTAGCCGACGCAGAATTAATGGCCACCGCATTTCCGGACCTGCACTTGTACTATCCCTGGGCGTTATCTCCGGAACAAGCCATTGCATTGGCAATGGAATGTGAGCAGGCGGGACGTGATTTTGATCCACTGATAAGCAATTCAGAAGGCGCCAGTGTGTCATCGCACGAAGGTCAGCGAATTTATGCCAACAGTCACGGTTTTATCGGTCAGACGCAATCTACCCGTCATAGTTTGTCGTGCACATTAATTGCTCGTGATGCGGAGGGAATGCAGCGCGACTATTGGTACGATGTAGCGCGTGACAGTCAGGATTTGGCTTCGGCCATTTCTGTTGGTCAAAAAGCCGCCGAGCAGACATTGAAGCGTCTGAATGCCCGTGAAATCGAAACTGGGCATTATCCCGTGATTTTTGCCAGTGAAATTGCCTCCTCTTTGTTTGGTCAGCTGGTTGGCGGTATTCGTGGAAGTGCTTTATACCGTAAATCCAGTTTTCTGCTGGATAAACTGGGCGAGCAAATTTTTCCATCGTTTATCCATATTCACGAACAGCCGCATTTATTTAAAGCCTTAGGCAGTTCAGCTTTTGACGCCGAAGGTGTCGCAACGCAGAATCGTGACATTATCCGCGATGGTATTTTACAAGGCTATGTTCTGGATAGTTACTCAGCCCGACGTCTGAACATGACGACCACCGCCAATGCTGGGGGTGTGCATAACCTGACAGTGGATAGTAACGATTTGTCATTTAAAGACATGCTGAAAGCGATGGATAAGGGCGTGATTGTCACTGAAACCATGGGCATGGGTGTCAATATTGTTAACGGAGATTATTCGCAGGGTGCGGCGGGTTTCTGGGTGGAAAATGGTGAAATTCAGTACGCTATTGACGAATTTACTATCGCCGGTCAGTTGCAGGATATGTTTAAAGGCATTCAGGCCGTGGCGAATGATGTGGATTTACGCAGTAATATCCGTAGCGGCTCGGTCTGGATCGATAAAATGATGGTGGCCGCGTAAAACCAGTCACAACAGATGCGGTAAATGAGAGATTAACAAGTTCCTAGCTCTGCATGCTATCCCGGACAAACTGCGTGATATCTGTCAGATAGGCGACGGCAAATATTGAACCCAACATCTGTCGCAGATTTTTGATGCGATGCGCGCTATGACTGCGTAGTGCATTGATCTGGCGGATTAAATCCAGTTCATCATGGAGCCAGTCGGTTTTATTATTGACCAGCTGACAATGAAAGACGTAATGATGTTGAGAGCTGAACAGTCGGTGCAGTAGCAGGTTTTTGGCCTCTGTCGATTGCAGCTCATGCTCACAGATTATCTGCCATGGCTGCTGCCCGGAGCGGTAACAATACAATCCCATGGCCTGGGTCACCATGTTTTCAGTGTTGACGGTTTTCAGCTGCAGGGTAATCCGTGGAATCGCATTGGAGATGACCTGCCATAGTTTTTTGTCAGTTTCATCTATTACCTCGGAGTACCCTGCAACGGCTTGCAAAACGCGTTTTTGCTGAATATCCAACCCAAAAAACAGCGCTGTATCAAGCGGGGTATGGCTCAGCATATCCAGATACACGCGGCTATGCTGCATTTGAATTAGATCATCTTCCCGACGCGCTAATGAATGTTGGTTATCGTTGATCGCTTTTTCAAAAAACTGATTCACGGCCCATGGGCATTGTGTCACCAGTCGCTGCAATCCCAGCTCGGTCTGTCCGGCAAATTTTTGTACGCGTTTCACTTCATAGGGAACGCTGCGTAAATTTAACTGTGGTCGCTGTGCCTGCCAACGAGTGAAATGCAATGTCACACGACTGCCAATGGTCACCGGCAAATCAGCATCAACCGATAAAGACAAACCGTTGATAGAAACTTCGTTGGTTTGTGAAACAATCTCCTGGCTGTTTAAAAACAGGTTAACCGGTGTGAGCACCGTATAGCGGCTCTGTTGTCGTTGAATATAGGGCTTCAGATTGCTGACCGGAGGTAGCATACTCGTCTGACCTGACTGGTCGATATCAATACTGTCGGCAGCAAGTGATGTATCGTCATGGTGTAACTGATCCAGACAGGCTGTAATATCGGTTATATGCAGCAGACGTTTTAAACTGGATACCTTTCCGGAAAAATCGACCGCCATACGCGGATCGACCTGAGCAATCATGTCGAAATTCGGATGGTAATCTGCTTCATTGATTTTCAGCGGGATCATGCTGAAATGTAATAACTGCGTGTCAGCTGACCATGGCCAGCATTGTTTTAGGCGTTGCAGTTCATTAAGACCGATAATGCTCATGCGGTCTGCAGTCAATGCAAAAATGCCACTGGTAAATTGATTTTGTTCAATCTGCGAGAGCAGTATTTTTATTTGCTTGAGTAAGTTGGGTGTATGGATAAAAATCTGGTCACAAAGGGTACTGCTGTGAAGTGCAGTAACAACGGGTTTATTATTTTGTTCACCTATCCAGCAAAGCAGGCTGGGTATCTGTCGGCTGTATAAACGTAATAGTGAATTCTGGGTCAGGTTGAGAATTTCATTAGTCAGATCGGTGGAACTGTGTTTTTGCTTATTGCTGAGCCAGTTTTGCCAGGCTTGTCTGACATCATTACCAACAGAATCATTGAATCGTAATACAGCAAATGTACGCTGTTCATCCTGCTCCAGACGGATAATATCGAATGCAATCAGCGTGGATTCAGGGCTTTTCGCATCAGGAAAGTGTTCGAACCCCACCTCGACCGTATCGTTTTTTTCCAGTGTGGCTACCCGTTTCATACTGACGCGTATAGCATCAGTACTGACATCCAGTGTCATCGCATGATAACTCAGCTCAGCATTGCGGATCGTGACGGGCAACGTCAGTAACACCCGCTGTGCCAGCCGCCTTAACGACTGATCAAGACGGATAAGTAAAACGCCATTATCTTCAACTTCGAAAGCTGGTGGTGTTTGTTGCTGGAACTGACGAACAGCTTGTATCAATGCTTCATAAACCCCAACAGTATAATGCCCCTCCATCCGGTCAATTAACTGTTTCAGGATAAGATAGCTGCGGTCATCCAGATAATGGGTGACACCACCGAATTCATAAGGCTGGCATTCTCCAGTCACCTTGCCGCGTAAATCAATAATGCGTTGACAGGTTTTTTGTAAACGTTGACGTTCCAGTTGTGCCAGAAAGGTTTGGTTTTGAGATTTGCTGCTTTCCGTCGCCATTGGGCTGGTTAATTTAATTCACTGGGCGTTTTGGCTTTAATGCTTAGCGCATGAATGGCTGAAGGTAATAGTTCAGCTGCAGCGTCATAAACAAGCCGATGCCGTTTGATTAGTGAGAGCCCGGCAAAAGCTTCACTGACAATAAAAACCGTGAAATGACCACCGCCAGTATTGCCGGCATGACCAGCATGCAGATGACTGTCATCGGTAATTTGTAACTGTGTGGGTTGCAGCTTCAGTAAAGCCTGTTCCAGCTTTTGTTGGGTAGTGGCGCTCATGGAAAAACCTTACGAAACGGTTTGACGGTGACTTTGCTGTACACATCGGCTTCGACATAAGGATCTGCTCCAGCCCAGATTTGGGCACTGCGCAAGTCGTCAAACTCTGCGACCACAAGACTACCACTGAATCCGGCTTCACCGGGATCTTCGCTATCAATAACGGGATGTGGACCCGCCAGCACTAAACGGCCTTCGTTTTGTAATTCCTGTAGACGGGCAACATGAGCAGGTCGTGCAGCCAGGCGTCGCTGCAAGCTATCGGGTTTATCTTCGCTGATGATGGCATATAACATCAGGATGCATCCTTCGAATTGGTATTGTCATTAATATGGCGAGACAGATAGATGGCCTGCCCGGCAATAAACACTACCGTAATGATTAATGATCCGAATAGTTTGAAGTTCACCCAGGTTTCTTCTGAGTAGTTATAGGCAATATAGATATTAAGAAAGCCGGAAAACACAAAAAACAGGATCCAGGCAGTATTTAATCGTGACCAGACCACCGTTGGCAACTGCAAGTGCGCGGCCATCAGACGTTCGAGTAATGTTTTATCAGTAAATATACGGGCGCCAAGAAAGGCTAAAGCAAACAACCAGTTCACCGCGGTCGGTTTCCACATCACAAATTCCGGATTTTGTAACCAGATGGTTGCCCCACCCAGCACCATGACCAGAATAAGCGTGATCATGTGCTGTCTTTCGACTTTGCCATGGCGTAACTGGCCCCATAGCACCTGTATCAGGGTGGCTACCATCATAACTGCTGTTGCAGCATAGATACCGGCAACCTCATACTCCTGACCATTCCAATGGTAGACGCCGCCACCGAATTTATAGGCAATGAAAAACAGAATAATGGGCAGAAAATCAGTAAATAGTTTCATCTTTTTTTTCAGTTATTACAGTGATGGCACATTCTAACGTAAAATCAATACCATGACGCACTATGACCTGCATTGCCATTCCACCGCCTCTGATGGCGCACTTTCACCTCAAGCACTTGTTGAACGAGCCATTCAGCAAGGTGTGGATGTGCTGGCGCTTACTGATCATGATGGGACAGAAGGCATTGTAGCAGCGCTTCGGGCGGCTGAAGAGCAACCATTAACGCTGATCCCCGGGGTGGAGATTTCGGTCAGCTGGTATAGCAGTACTATCCATATTATCGGGCTTAACATTGATATTGATAACGCAAAATTGCAAACCGGTTTAGCCAAAATCCGCGATTATCGCCAGCAACGAGCTGAAGAAATTGCGCACCGATTGGAAAAATCCGGCATTTCAGGTGCTTTGGAGGGCGCCGCTCAATATGCTTCAAAGACCATGCTGGGACGCATGCATTTTGCGCAGTTTCTGGTCGAACAAGGTCATGCGTCTGATACAAAAGACGTGTTCAAACGCTTTCTGGTTAGAGGCAAGCCCGGATACGTTCCGGGTCAGTGGACAGATCTGGAATCCGCCGTTGAGTGGATAACCGGTGCGGGTGGCCAGGCGGCTATTGCCCATCCGTTGCGTTATAAAATGACGGCCAGCAAGCTGCGTCGATTGATTGATAATTTTAAAACCGCGGGCGGTCAGGCGATAGAAGTCAGCTCCGGACATCAACATCCCGATCAATTAAGAAATGTTGCGGCGCTCGCCAAACAATATGATTTGCTCGCTTCCTGCGGTTCTGACTTTCATAGTCCGGATCAAAGCTGGAGCGAACTCGGACGTTTTCTTCCACTGCCTGCTTCATGCAAACCGGTATGGACGTTGTGGCAGTAAAACAGGCACAGCACATGGATTATGGTATATCTGTCCTTAAATTAACTAAGAAGGTTTCAACGATTTCACATGAGTCAGTATTTTCAAATTCATCCGGATAATCCGCAACCTCGTTTAATAAAACAAGCCTGTCAGATCATTATGAGTGGCGGCCTGGTGGTCTATCCGACTGATTCGGGCTATGCACTGGGATGTTACTTGGGCGATAAAGCGGCGATGGATCGTATCCGTCGATTGCGTCAATTGGATGATGATCATAATTTCACGCTGGTCTGCAGAGATTTATCCGAACTGTCGGTCTATGCCAAATTTAATAATGCGGTATTTCGTTTGATTAAGGCACATACCCCTGGCCCTTATACCTTTGTATTGCCGGCCACCAAGGAAGTGCCTCGAAGATTGCAACATCCGAAACGCAAAACCATTGGTTTGCGGATACCCGTAAACAATATTGCCCTCGCTTTATTGGAAGAGCTCAATGAACCTTTAATGAGTTCAACGCTTATTCTTCCGGGTGACACCATGCCGATGACAGAGGCAGATGAGATCGCGGATCAGTTGAGTAAACACGTCGATTTAATTATTGATGGCGGTGCCTGTGGCCATGAGCCAACCACGGTTATCGAGTTTATCAATGATTTGCCAGAAGTGGTTCGTGTCGGTATGGGCGATCCAGCACCGTTTGAGGTGGAATGATCGTTTATCTGCTGGTCATTATTATTATTGCAGTCGCTATCTGGATTATCGGGCTGCAAAATGCCGAAGCTGATTGGGGCGGGCCTTCTGTTAACTGGTTAGATGGCTGGACGCGTCTTATCTGTCGATATATTCAGCGTTTGCCAGAACAAAAAATTAATTTACCAGAAACGGGGCCGGCGATAGTGGTGGCCAATCATGTGTCAGGTGCCGATCCATTGTTGTTAATCTCCGCCAGCAAAAGACCATTACGCTTTTTGATTGCGCGTGAAGAATATGAACGACCTTTGGTTAGCTGGGTGTTTAAAAAAGCGGGTTGTATTCCTGTTGATCGCAATGGTCGTCCGGAACAGGCTTTAAGGCAGGCATTAAGGGCCTTACAGAAAGGCGAAGTGATCGCATTGTTTCCCCACGGAAAAATACATCTGGATAGTGATCCTCCCAGAAAAATCAAAGGCGGTGTAGGCCGTCTGGCGAGCTGGTCAGCTGCGCCGGTGTTTCCGGTTCGTATTGATGGGGTGACTGCTGAAGGTAAAGTGTTTACCGCGCCTTTTGTTCCGAGTCGGGTACAGCTGACAATGACACCAGCATTAATCTGCTCACCTGAATCTATGCTGCAATGCCTGCAGGATATTAGTGTGGCGATTGAGACGCCTGTTAATAGTAAACATCCATAGCGAGATGTTTGGTTAACTGACTATAATCAAAATTAATTCAACAGCTTAGTTGTTTTTCAATATGGTCATCTTTTTCTGATGACGTTCACTTGATTTCTGATTCGATACCCCCCATTTTGTAATTAACTTATTTTTTACAGGGATATTACGACGATGCAAATCGATAAACTCACCAGCAAATTTCAGGAAGCACTGGGGGCGGCACAAAGTCTGGCCGTTGGCCGTGATCACCAGGTAATAGAGCCTGCTCATTTATTGTTGGCATTATTGAACCAGCAGGGGGGAACGGTAAAACCATTATTGGCGCAAAGTGGTGTCAATGTGCCAGCCTATCAGGCGGATCTTGAAGCCCAGTTAAAGCGTTTCCCTCAGGTTGAGGGCGGCAATGGTGATATTCGTATTTCATCTGATTTGAACCGCTTGTTAAATCAAACCGATAAGCTGGCGCAGCAACGTCAGGATCAATTTATTTCCAGTGAACTGCTGATTTTGGCTGCAGTTGAAGAAAAAAATCAGACCGGTGAGTTGCTCCGTAAACATGGTGCTAACAAAACCAATATTAATAACGTGATTGATAAAATTCGTGGGGGCGAACGCGTGACTGATCAAAATGCTGAAGAACAACGGCAGGCGTTGGAAAAATACACTATCGATCTGACGGCCCGTGCCGAAAGCGGCAAACTGGACCCGGTCATTGGTCGGGATGATGAGATACGTCGCACTATTCAGGTTTTGCAACGCCGCACCAAAAATAATCCGGTGTTAATCGGTGAGCCGGGTGTCGGAAAAACCGCGATTGTTGAAGGTCTGGCTCAGCGTATCGTCAATGGCGAAGTGCCGGAAGGCATGAAACACAAACGCGTTTTGTCACTGGATATGGGGTCCCTGATCGCGGGTGCCAAATTCCGTGGAGAATTCGAAGAACGCCTAAAGGCAGTGTTGAGTGATCTATCTAAACAGGAAGGACAGATCATTTTGTTTATTGATGAAATTCATACCATGGTCGGTGCCGGTAAAGCCGAAGGTTCAATGGATGCAGGCAATATGCTGAAACCAGCTTTAGCGCGGGGCGAATTACATTGTATCGGTGCCACCACGCTGGATGAATATCGTCAATATGTTGAGAAAGATGCCGCCCTTGAACGCCGGTTTCAGAAAGTGCTGGTGGGAGAGCCCAGTGTTGAATCAACCATTGCTATTTTACGTGGCCTGAGTGAACGCTATGAAGTGCATCATGGCGTAGATATTACTGATCCGGCTATTGTTGCTGCAGCCACCTTATCGCATCGTTATATCACCGACCGGAATTTGCCGGATAAAGCCATTGATCTGATTGATGAAGCGGCCAGTCGGATTCGTATGGAGATTGATTCCAAACCGGAGGTTTTGGATCGGTTGGAAAGACGTTTAATCCAATTAAAAATTGAACGTGTTGCCTTGCAGAAAGAGTCGGATGAAGCCTCCAAAAAACGCTTGGATACGCTGGAAACCGAGATGAAAAAGCTGGCGCGCGAATATACCGATCTGGAAGAAGTCTGGAAGTCGGAAAAAGCGGCTTTACATGGCAGTCAGCACATCAAGGAAGAGCTGGAAAAGGCACGTCTGGAGCTGGAATCGGCCAACCGAAGCGGTAATCTGGAAAAAATGTCCGAGCTGCAATACGGCCGTATTCCGGCATTGGAAAAGCAGCTGGATATTGCCACTCAGGCGGAAATGCAGGAATTCACGCTGCTGAGAAACAAGGTTGGTGAAGAAGAAATCGCCGAAGTGGTTTCCAAATGGACCGGTATTCCGGTTTCCAAAATGCTGGAAGGTGAGCGCGATAAATTACTGAAAATGGATGAAGCGTTGCACGAGCGGGTAATTGGTCAGGACGAAGCGGTGAATTCGGTTGCGAATGCTATCCGCCGCAGCCGTGCCGGTTTATCAGATCCGAATCGTCCGAATGGTTCTTTCCTGTTTTTGGGGCCTACGGGTGTCGGTAAAACCGAACTATGTAAATCTTTGGCAACCTTCCTGTTTGATACCGAAGAAGCCATGGTGCGCATAGATATGTCCGAGTTTATGGAAAAACATTCGGTGGCGCGTCTGGTGGGCGCACCTCCCGGTTATGTGGGGTATGAAGAAGGCGGTTATCTGACTGAAGCCGTGCGACGTAAACCCTATTCAGTCATTCTGCTGGATGAGGTCGAAAAAGCCCATCCGGATGTATTTAATATCCTGCTGCAGGTACTGGATGATGGTCGTTTGACTGATGGTCAGGGGCGCACCGTGGATTTCAGAAATACGGTGATTGTCATGACATCCAATCTCGGATCCAATGTGATTCAGGAAATGGCCGGTGAAGATAATTACGAGACAATGAAAAATGCCGTCATGGAAATTGTCGGACAACATTTCCGTCCGGAATTTATTAACCGTGTGGATGATGTTGTGGTATTTCATCCGCTGCAAAAATCGCAAATTCGTGCCATTGCCGATATTCAACTGGAACATTTGCGTGCACGTCTGGCAGAAAAAGAGATGGGACTGGAACTATCTGATGCGGCGTTGGATATGCTCTCCGAAGCCGGGTTTGATCCGGTTTACGGTGCGCGCCCATTGAAACGGGTGATTCAGCATGAACTGGAGAACCCGCTGGCTCAGGCTTTATTATCAGGTCGTTTCGTGGCAGGGCAAGTGATCAAAGTGGATGTCCAGGATGAGGAGCTGGTTTTTACCAGTGAGTTGAGACACTAAGTGAAACCTGGCGAATACCGGGTTGGCGAAACATTTCACAGCCCGGTATTTTTTTATTCAACGTTCAGTTTTCTGTTGGAAAAATTAAAAAGCCCGGATTGTTCAGGCAGTAAACCTTAATAATCATCACTTATTCCGGGAAGGTAATTCCTGTAAAGCATTACAAGTCACTGATATAATGCCAAACTTTTCTCCCAATTCTCATAGGGCCCCAACTCATGTCTGATTTCGGCAAGTTTGTCGATGCCTTCACGCCAGCGGAAGTCGCGGAAAAAGTTAAAACCGTCGGTGTTGACAAGGCCAATATGTCACTCATTCCATTGGTCATTCTGTCGCTGATGGCGGGTGCGTTTATCTCGTTTGCTGCGATGTATTACACGGTAGTGATGACCGATGCCGGTGATGCCTATGGTTTGGCCAGGTTAGTCGGTGGGCTGGTTTTTGCGTTGGGCTTTATTCTGGTGGTCATTGCCGGGGCTGAATTATTTACCGGTAATACGCTGGTGGTGATGGCTTACGCCAAGGGACAGGTGAGTTTCAAATCCCTCATGCGGAACTGGGGCATTGTGTATGTCGGTAACCTGATCGGGGCGCTGGTGACAGTTTATCTGGTGTATTTATCGGGGTATTTGACCGATGGTGATTATGGAGTGGGGGTCACAGCGATAAAATCCGGTTTAGTTAAAGTCGATCATTCTGTCACCGAAGCCTTTGTCCGGGGGTTATTCTGCAATGTACTGGTCTGTTTAGGCAGCTGGATGGTTTATGCCTCTCGCAGTGTGACGGATAAGGTGATGGCCGTGTTATTCCCTATTTCAGGCTTCGTGGCTATGGGGTTTGAACACTGCGTCGCCAATATGTACATGATTCCAATTGCGATGATTGCGGCAACTGATCAAGCCATTGTGGCGGCAGGACATTTTGATGCGGCACAGCTGGCCACATTGGATTTTGCGGGTTTGATGGGTAATCTTATCCCGGTCACCCTGGGCAATATTGTCGGGGGAGCAGGCTTTGTGGCGATGGCCTATTATCTTGTTTATGTTTACGCACGGCCAAATCGCTAGAAATCAGGTGCACTGTTTATACAGTGCACCTTTCAGCATGATTACCAGGACTTATAAGGTAAAAATTTACCGTCCAGTGTAATCACAATCCGATCCCCTTTGGGATCGGGTTTTTTCTCGATATTCATCGCAAAGTCAATCGCGCTGACAATGCCGTCACCGCATTTTTCATGGACAATTTCTTTAATGGTCGGCCCATAAACCGACATCATTTCATAAAGACGATAAAGCAATGGATCGGTGGGCACGGTTTGCTCCCATTGTTTGTTAGGATACTTTTGCAAAGCCAGCTCGACTTCAGTACCCAGGTCCATTACCTGACATAGTTTTTTGGCTGTTTCGACTGGCATACTGTTCATGCCGAGACAGGCGGATGCCGTCCATTCCGGTGACATGCCAATGGCTTCACCGATTTTTTCCCAAGTCATTTCTTTAGTCTCTTTTGCCACCATGATGGCTTGCGTCATAGCAAGTTTATTCATTGTTACTCCAGGATGTCTGTTTGTATTTGGATAAAAAACCTGACACCCATAACAGATGCCAGGCCAACGAGGAAATTAATTCATTTTTTCTGAAAATTCGGCAGTAGGTGCACCGGTTTTGTAATGCGTCGCGTACAACATCCCACCAGTCAGTACCAGACCGCCCACCAGATTACCGAAGATAACCGGGATTTCGTTCCACAATAACCAGTCAGCGATAGTGATATCCGCACCCATCAGCATTCCCATAGGGAACAGGAACATATTGACTACGGCATGTTCGAACACCAATCCAAAAAACACTGCAATCGGTAGCCACATGGCCACGACTTTGCCGGCAACTGAATTGGATAACATGGCGCCAACCACACCCGTTGAAACCATCCAGTTACATAGAATGCCGGCGACAAAGACGGTTAACCAACCCGCGCCACCATGTGCTGCAAATCCTAAGGTTCGTGCTTCGGCTGCCTTGGCAATCGCCTGACCTGCGGCGCCCGGTTCAGTGGTGAATGCAAATGTCCAGGCGATGCCTACTAATAAAGCGGTGGTTAATGCACCTAAGAGATTACCCAAACCGACCAGCAGCCAGTTTTTCATCATCCCTTTGAATGTACAGCCGCGTCTTTTATCCAATAACGCTAATGGAACGAGGGCAAATACACCGGTCAACAAGTCAAAACCGAGTAAATTCAATAAGACAAAGCCAACAGGGAAAACTAGAGCACCAACAATCGGCAAACCCGTCTGAACGGCAGTGGTGACAGCAAATGCGACGGCCAGAGTTAAAATAGCTCCTGCCATATAGGATCGTATCAGTACGTCCCGGGTAGCCATTTTGAGCTTGGCTTCACCGGCATCGACCATTTTTTTGGTGAATTCACTTGGTATGAGATAAGACATAAAAACTCCAGATAGAATTGATGTAAACAGGTAAGCAGTTTGCATGTTTTATGCCTAACTTTATTTGTTTAACAATATCAATTACTTATTGTTTTTATGTGCTACTGAAGAGAGGGTGTTTGCACCAATTTGTATCGGATGAACGAAATGCATGCACAAGCATGAAGCGCAGTATCAGGAATACTATTGGTTTAATGAAGAATTAGTCCAGACAACGGTATCAAGCAAATCGGGCTGTGGCCGACCGATATAATATCCCTGTGCAAAATCAACCTCATAACCTCTGAGCAGCGCCAGTATGTCTGTGTTTTCAACAAATTCTGCAGTGGTTTTCCGGTTCAGTCCTTTGGCGACATCTACCAAGGCTTTGACAAAAAGCTGATCATCGGCATTTTTATCGAGATTTTTAATGAATATGCCATCAATTTTGATGATATCGACAGGCAGTTCACGCATGTAGTTAAATGACGAAAATCCAACTCCGAAATCATCCAGTGAAAATTGACATCCCAATGCTTTAATGGCGTGCATCATCGCTTTGGCCTGTTGCAGGTTGGAGACGGCAACGGTTTCGGTGATTTCGAAAATGATGCCTTTGGGATCCACAGCATAGTCAGTGATGGCATCTTCCAGAAGCGGCAATAATATCGAGGTATCAATCACCAGCCCTGATAAATTGATTGCAAAGGTGACTTTTCGTCCGAGTTTTTGTAATGCGCCTAATTGTTTTAGCGCATGCCTGATAACGTAATGATCGATTTGCTGAATCAAACCGACTTGCTCGGCAATCTGAATAAATTTACCGGGTAGTCGCATCTCACCCGTCTGCGGATCCCGCATACGGATCAATACTTCGTAATGTTCTATTTTGTCGGATTGCAATTCGAGAATGGGCTGATAAAACAACACAAACAGATTCTGTTCAAGCGCCTGTTCAATCCGATGTTTCCATAAAACTCGAGCCTGGAGTTGCTCACGCGTGCGATCGTCAACCGAGAATGTATGGAAACTGCCTTTGCCAATCGCTTTAGCCTGATACATTGCCAAATCCGCAAACCCCATCAACTCATGGATACTGGCGTCCTGCAATGGAAAATGCACAATGCCGATACTGGTTGAGACTTTATGATGAACCGTACCGTATTCAAGCTGAATGGTGCTTAGTTCATTGATTATCTTCTTTGCCAGAGTAATAGCACCCTCAGCATCACTTTCCGGCATTAATATTGCGAACTCATCTCCACCCAACCGGGCAACGAGATCGGTAAAACGAGTGACCCGTTTGAGCGCCCGGGCCACCAGAATCAGCAGTTCATCCCCTGCGCGGTGACCACTGGTATCGTTAATATCTTTGAATTGATCCAAATCGAGATACAGCAAAGTATTGCGATGCTGATAACGAATCGCCATCCGCAAGGATTTTTCAAACTCCTCAATAAATTTTCTGCGATTGCATAAGTCGGTCAGCGGATCATGTTCGGCCATCCAGACGATACGTTTTTCAGCCTCTTTTTTATCAGTCATATCCAGGCCAACCGATAAAATTACGGCTTGTTGATTGTCGTGCTCCAATCGTGAATGCAACCAGGAAATCTGGCGGATAAGCCCGCTTTTATCAATGAGTTCGGCATCCTGTTGTGCAATACGCTGATGGCCCGCCAGTAATTCATTAAAATGGATATTGGCCTCAGTCCAGTGACTGGCAGGAAACATTCTGGCGACATTGGAATTGAGAACTTCAGTTTTGCTATATCCCGTTATTTTTTCGCCATAGTCATTAAACAGCGAAATTTCAAACTGTTTGTTGATGGTTATAACGATTAACTGGGCGGTATCGAGCAGGCTTTTAATGAAGTCACGATCTTTGCGCAGCTCACGATTTTTAATCTGTACCTGTTGGTTACGTAGCCGCCTGTGCTGATCAAGATGATCCAGCACATTTATCAGCTGGTGTGTAAGATGAGACAGGTCAACGACTTCCTGATCGAGGCTGCTGCTGATGTTTTCTGATAATAACTGGCGGGCTTGCTGATATTTTTTTGCTGACAGTAATGGTAATGCCAGCGATATCTGTTCAATCTGTGTTAAAGGTTGGGAGAGTCGGTGTAATACCCACCACGTTAATGCCATTGAAAAGCCTGTAATAAGCAAAAATGGCAGTAGATAAATGCGGGTGATCTGTGACGCTTCAAAATGACCATGCTGAAAGTGTAAATAGCCAATCAGTATCAGAATAATAAGCCCGGTCAAACAGCTGCCTAAAAAAATACTCAGAGCGGTTTTCCACTGAAGTTGGCGTTTTGACATCCTGGCCATTTTAATCACGTCCATGGGAAGTATTATGCAGACGATTATGGCATATCAATTAGCTGAAAAAATATAGACTACTTAACGTTGTTCACCACGAGAAACCCGATTCAATACCCAATCTAAACCACTGGCCGGCAATACGCGTTTGAGATAGGCAAATAAGTAGGTCGGAAAGGTAACGTAGTAACGTATTTTAGGTCGGTTTGATTCAATTGCATGTACTAATTTATCAACAACAGCTTTTGCTGGAAGGGTGAAAGGTGCTGTTGGCCCAGGCGTTAACAGACGCCTTTCCATCGCGTTATAGTTGCTCAGATGAGCACTGTTATTTTTATCAATATGCTGTTGAAATTTTACAAAGGCATTTTGCCGGAAGTGACTGGTTATCGGTCCGGGCTCAATGAGAGAAATATCTATCCCCGTGCCTTTCAACTCTAATCTTAGCGTGTCAGCCAGGCCTTCTATGGCAAATTTACTGGCATTGTATGCACCACGATAAGGTAGCGCGATTAAACCTAATACCGAGCTGTTATAGATAATTCTGCCAAATCCCTGCTGTCGCATTTGTCTGATAACAAGGTTGGTCAGCTCCTGCGTACCAAACACATTGGTTTCAAATTGATCTCGCATTGCTTCACGTGATAGATCTTCCACTGCGCCGGGTTGGCCATAGGCGGCATTGTTGAATAACACATCGATTCGCCCATCGAAGGCTTTTAACGCCGATTCAACCATCTGCCGGATAGCTGCGCTGTTATTCAAATCGCATAACAAACTACTGATGCCGGCTTCACAGAGCATGGATTGATCTGCAGGTTTCCTTACAGTAGCGATCACATGGTAGCCACGGCGGTGTAATATTTGAGCGGCTGCCAAACCAATGCCACTTGAACATCCGGTGATCAAAATATTACGACGTGTCATATTTGGCTTGTTTTTTGACATATAAGCAATCAGAGTATGGTTAAATTATAACGGCTAAACATTTAAGCACATTGACCGCTAAATGCTATAGACCGAATCATTAAGGTGGGCAAAACGCAGGTATGTTACAAGGAAACGACATTGGTCAGGCCGATTACGAACGGTTTAGACTTTTTTTGGAACAAGCCTGCGGCATTGTTTTAGGTGATGGTAAGCAATATTTAATTGTCAGCCGCCTCACTAAACTATTACGCGATGAGAACATTCCGTCGGTAGCCGATCTGCTAAACGCCATTCAACGTGGTCATCCACGTCATTTACGTGATTCGGTCATCGACGCGATGACGACCAATGAAACCTCATGGTTCAGAGATGGTGGACCATTTGAAGTCTTTGAAAAGATGACTCTGGCTGACCTGGAAACCCGGATTACTTCACCCTGTAAAATCTGGTCGGCGGCCTGCTCTTCAGGCCAGGAACCCTACACCATCAGCATGATTTTGAGTGAATACACACGCAAGAAACCAGACAGTCGCCTGAAAAGTACGCAGATCATTGCGACCGATATTTCTAACAGTATGCTTGCTTTGGCCCGGCGAGGTGTTTATGAGGAACATGCGTTGGTCAGGGGACTTTCTGCGGCAAGACGCCAACAGTTTTTCAAACAGCTCGAAGGACGCTGGCAAATTACTGATGAAATAAAACAGCGGGTGCAATTCAGAGAACAGAACCTGTTACAGAACTACACTGGTCTCGGCCGCTTTGATGTGATCTTCTGTCGTAATGTGTTGATTTACTTCTCAATGCAACGCAAGACGGACATCCTGACCCGACTGGCCCAGGCAATGAATCCGGGCGGATACCTGTTTTTAGGGGCATCTGAGACTATTAGCGGCTATACCGAAGCATTTGACCTGCAACGCACGCCGCATGGTGTGGTATATCGTCGCCGTTAACTTTCCGTTTTATCTGTTACAGACTTCACCATTGTCGGTTCGGCCGTTTTCGCTGTAGAGGATGTTTCCGGTTTTTCGCACCACCCCAACCAACTTCCGATATATTGCAATACTGTTCTGATTAACCGCCATAAACGCGGCAGTAGCCATATCATTAACACGATAAAAATAACAAGCGCGGCCAGGAACCAGATTGGATAAGTAAGCGCTGTCCACAGGCCGGCAATCACCAGCAAGTCTTCCGTTACGGAGGCCCCCCAGTTACTGAATGGCTCTGGTGAGGTGTTGATCAGTAATCGACTACCCGCTTTAGTGGCATGTGTGGCTGCAGCCAGACTGCCTCCCAGCAGACCCGCTGTAAGTTCGATTGCGGGGCTGACATCTCCTACAGCACTGGCCGCCAACATGGCTCCTGCCGGAATACGGATAAAGGTATGCAGGGTATCCCAGCCGGTATCGACCCCCGGAACTTTATCAGCAAAAAACTCTACGCAATACATGACAGCGGCGGCGGTCATCACTAATGGATCGCTGAGTACCTGTAACTCATCCGGTAAGACAATATGACCTGTTGATCCCATATAACCGAGCATAAAAACGGCAGCATACAGGTTGATGCCACTGGCCCAGGCGGCCCCCATACTCAGTGCAATAATACTCACAGCATCCATTTAAGACTCCTGTTTGTTATAGTGGCGAGGGTCTGGATAATCAGACCTTGGAGTTTATGTGGAGTAATTTGGATGATAACCCGAACAGAGCTGCTCGCCTATCTTGATGAGTTACTGGAACCATCAAGATTTCAGGACTATTGTCCAAACGGATTACAGGTCGAAGGTAAACAGCAGATTAACATCCTGGTGACCGGTGTCACGGCAAGTCAGGCTTTATTGGATGCAGCAGTAGCCAATAATGCTGATGCAATACTGGTACATCATGGCTATTTCTGGCGTGGTGAAGCGCCAGCGGTTACCGGGCTCAAATACCAGCGCTTAAAAACCTTGTTAACCCGGGATATTAATCTGTTTGCCTACCATCTACCTTTAGATGCGCATGCAGAGCTTGGTAACAACGCGCAGTTAGCCAAAATACTGGATCTTGAAGTTGATGGTCGTATTTCAGGAACCGGAGAACCCGCTATTGGGTTGTGCGGTTGTTTAAAAGTGGCGCAATCGTTAAGTGAATTTTCATCGTTTATTGCCAACCGGCTTGGACGTGAGCCCACAACGATTGCCGGCCATAATCGCGATATCAATACCCTTGGTTGGTGTACAGGAGCCGCACAAGGTTATATTCAGCAGGCGGCAGAGTTAGGTCTGGATGCCTTTATCAGCGGGGAAGCCTCAGAACAAACCACGCATCTAGCCCGGGAGCTTGGAATTCATTACATTGCCGCGGGGCATCATGCCACTGAACGATATGGCGCCAAGGCCTTAGGTGAGCATCTTGCGGAGCACTTTGATTTGCAACATCATTTTATCGATATTGATAATCCGGTTTAATGGATAAACGAACTGCCATCAGGATGGTAACCAATATGAATGACTATATAGACAGGCTTAAGCATTTCTTCCAGGTTCAGCTCTGGCAGGAAACTGCCGAAAGTGCCAGTAAAATGAAACGTGTGTTTCGCCACTTTGTACGAGTGGCATACGTGATGGTCAGGCAATTATCGACCGGCGAATTAAATTTACGGGCAATGAGTCTGGTGTTTACCACTTTACTGTCTTTGGTCCCGTTAATTGCTGTGGCCTTCTCAGTGCTTAAAGCATTTGGAGTGCATAATCAGATAGAACCCGTCTTGTTGAATTTCATGGCGCCACTTGGTGAACGTGGTGCAGAAATGACCTCCAACATTATTGGTTTCGTGGAAAATGTCAAAGTCGGTGTACTCGGATCAATTGGTCTGGGTATGTTGTTTTACACGATTATTGCATTAGTGCAGAAAGTTGAAAGTGCATTTAATTATGTCTGGCGAGTGAAACGGCCGAGGACCCTGGCAAGGCGTTTTACCGATTATTTAAGTGTCGTCATGATTGGACCCGTGCTGGTATTTTCGGCTTTAGGCCTTGCTGCGACCGTAATGAATCATGATGTGGTTCAGACATTACAATCGATAGAACCATTCGGTACGTTGTTACTGATAATGAGCAAGTTATTACCCTATTTCATGATTGTGCTTGCCTTTACCTTTCTCTACACTTTTATTCCTAATACCAAGGTGAAACTTGGGCCTGCACTTGGTGGTGCAATGGTAGCCGGTGCATTATGGATTGGTCTGGGAACCTTGTTTGCCACCTTTGTTGCTTCATCATCAAATTACACGGCAATTTATTCCAGTTTTGCGATTCTGTTTTTCTTTATGATCTGGCTTTATCTCGGCTGGTATATTCTACTGACTGGATCGCAGGTCGCCTTTTATCTGCAGCATCCTAAATTTGTCTTGATGGGTGGAAAAACACTGGTTTTGAGCCCGCGTTTACGCGAGAAAAAAGGTTTGTGGTTAATGACAATTATGGCTCGTCGGTTTTGTGAGCAACAGCCAGCATATACCGTCACTGAGCTGGAGCAGCTGACAGCATTAAGCAGTGAAAACCTGATGGATTTACTCAGTATGTTAGAGAAAGGTGGTTTTCTGGTGGAAGTGGCTGGCGATAAAATTTCCTATACATTGGCTGGCGATGTCAGCAAAATCCGTGTCAGTGACATATTGGCCAGTTTACGGAGTGCTGAAGAAGTCGGTATTTCAAAATTACAACAACATACTGAGCCGGGTATCGAAGCATTCTTTACCGAAATAAGTGAGGCACAGGAAAACGTTTTGGATGATTTGAGTTTGCGTGATTTAGCCACAGGTAAAAATAAAGCATGATTGGGAGCAATGCTTTTCGGGGCAAGCATATTCTGCTGGGTATTACTGGCAGTATCGCCGCTTATAAAGCGGCAGATCTGGTGCGTAGATTAAAAGAACACGGGGCTGAGGTCAGGGTGATGATGAGTCATGGGGCGACGCAATTCATCACACCGCTCACCATGCAGACTGTCAGTGGTCATCCGGTGTCGTTGAATTTCTTTGATGCTGATGAAGAAGCGGCAATGGGGCATATTAAACTGGCGCGCTGGGCAGACTGGATAGTGATTGCTCCCGCGACCGCAGATTGTCTGGCAAAACTGACGCATGGCCATGCTGATGATTTGATCTCAACGGTCTGTCTTGCCTCTGAAGCGCCGCTGATACTGGCGCCAGCCATGAATAATAAGATGTGGTCACACCCTGCTACGCAGCAGAATTATCAGCTGTTAAAACAACGCGGCGTTGAGTTTTTTGGCCCGGAAAGCGGTGATCAGGCCTGTGGTGAACAGGGCGAAGGCCGGTTGATGGCGGTTGATGCAATTGTGTCTCTGCTGCTGACAAAACTTCAACCTGGCCCGCTCAGTGGAACACAGTTATTAATTACGGCAGGTCCTACTTATGAACCTATTGATCCTGTGCGCTTCATTGCCAACCGTAGTTCAGGAAAAATGGGGTATGCATTGGCGCAAGCGGCAGTGGAAGCCGGGGCAAATGTTACGCTGATTTCCGGGCCAGTGGCTCTGGGGACGCCGGATGGGGTGAATCGTGTGGATGTGGAAACAGCTCAGCAGATGTATGACGCCGTTATGCAGTATCTAACCCAAACGATAATTTTTATCGGTTGTGCCGCAGTGGCTGATTATCGCCCCGCACATCAGGCACAGGCAAAATTAAAAAAATCGACTAATAATGATTTAACACTGCAACTTCAATTGAATCCCGATATTATTAATACGGTTGCTAACAGTGATAACCGACCTGAACTGGTCGTCGGTTTTGCTGCAGAAACAGACGATTTGCAACAATATGCACAGCAGAAATTACAGCAAAAACGTCTGGATTTAATTGCAGCGAATCGAGTGGGCGATAGACTGGCTTTTGGTCAGGAGAATAATGCGCTGGAAATTTTCTGGGAGGGTGGCCATAAGTCTTTGACCGAAGCTCCGAAACTTGAAATTGCACGCGAACTTATAAAAGTAATAACAGAGCGCTACCATGCAAAAAATTCAATTTAAAATACTTGACCCGAGATTGGGCAAGTCGATCGAGCTTCCTGATTATGCGACAGAGGGATCGGCAGGCATGGACTTGCGGGCCTGCCTCGACGAAAACCTGACGTTACATCCTGGTGAAACTATCCTGATCCCTACAGGGATTGCCATTCATATTGATGATCCTGCTTTAGCTGCGATGATTTTACCGCGTTCAGGTTTGGGTCATAAACATGGCATCGTGCTGGGTAATCTGGTGGGCCTGATTGATAGTGATTATCAGGGGCAGATTTTTGTTTCCTGTTGGAATCGCGGTGATACCCCATTTGAAATAGTTGTGGGTGAACGTATCGCACAGATGCTGTTTGTTCCAATCATTCAGGTTGGTTTTGAACAGGTTACCGAATTCACTGCCAGCGAGCGCGGCAGTGGTGGTTTTGGTCATACTGGCAGAAACTGAGCACAACGGTGCTGTTAACCTTGCAAAATCTGAAAATCTTTCGCAGAAGGCTAAGCTCTCTGGCCATTTTGCTGATAATTTTGATTTTGGTTTCAGGATTGGCGGTAGCAATCTGGATCAATGATTATCAAAAACAAACTGCTTTAACAGCATTTAATCAAAAACAAACTGAAAAATTGGCGCTGGCTGCATCCGGGCTTACCGATCTGTTGCAAGTCTGGCAGCAGCGTTTTGTTGGGATGTCCGCAGCAGATGCAGAAGATCCGGTTGCCTATGGTTGGACTGATGCATCGAACGCGTGTGTATTTTCCACCATACCTTCTGCTCCGACATCCGAAGCCTGTATTCCCGTCAGTTTTGGTACGATTAACAGTCTTCGTCAGGCAGAAAAACAGGGTATAGCTGATATAGCGGTTATGCAGCCAAACACACCCCAGGCGCATATTTTGCTGGCTAAAAAGCTGGATGATAATGCTGGATATCTGGTGGTAACACTGCAGACAACAGAACTGGAGAATAAACTCAGAGAACGCTATTTAACAATTGGTTCAGGAAATCTGGCTTTACAGCAGGGCGCTCAAAACTGGTTAACACTGCTGGAGCAGGGCGAAAGTAAATTTCAGCAATCCAGTCGTATTTATACACAGGCTCTGCCGGGTGCCTATTGGCGATTAGCTTTCTGGCCGGCTGATCGAGTGCCTAAATCAGCTGCCTGGCCTGCATTAGCCATGTTAAGCATTATTATCTTTGTCTTAAGCTGGCTGGTTATAAACAGATTCAGTACGTTAAGACCTAAAAAACACGCACAGATCGGAGCTCGGCCCAGGCCTGTTGAATATGTGGAAAATGAGGTCAATATTGATAACACACCAACACCTGCAGTGATCCGGGTCGCGGCACCTAAAATCAGTAAAACAGAAGCCGTTGACAGAGTCAGACCCGTTGACATCAAACCCGTTATTTTTAAAGCCTATGATATTCGCGGTATTGTGGGTACCCAGCTCAGTGAACCTATCATGCGGGTATTGGGACTGGCGATAGGCACCGAGGCGCAACACCAGGAGCAGACAAGAATTATCGTAGGGCGTGACGGACGGCTTTCCAGTGAAAGTTTTAGCGATGCATTAATTGAAGGCATTCTGGCCAGTGGCTGTGATGTTACTGATATAGGTGCTGTACCAACGCCATTGGTTTACTTTGCTTCTCAGCATATGCAAACACATTGCGGCGTAGTCGTTACCGGCAGCCATAATCCACAAGGCTACAACGGTCTGAAAATTGTCATAAATGATAAGACCCTGTCAGGCGATGCGATTCAAGGGATTTATCACCGAATACAGAACTCTCGTTTGTATGATGGAGAAGGACAGCTGCGTCAGGCCGATATCATTGACAGTTATATTGAAAAAGTGAAACAGGTGATCACTTTATCCCGTCCACTGAAGGTGGGGGTGGATTGTGGTAACGGTATTGCCGGACGTGTTGTTCCGAAATTGTTAACAGCGCTAGGCTGCGATGTTCATGAACTGTATTGCAATGTTGACGGCCATTTCCCTAATCACCATCCTAATCCGGCTAACCCGCAGAATATGCAGGATATTTCCAAACTGGTCCGTGATAAACATCTTGACATTGGTCTGGCATTTGATGGGGATGGTGATCGGCTGGGTGTGGTCAACGGCGAAGGTGAAATTATCTGGCCGGATCGGCTTTTGATGTTATTTGCCAGCGATATCCTTAAACGTCATAAAGGTTCAACTATTATTTACGACGTTAAAAGCAGCGGATTATTGGAGCAGGTTATTACTAAAGCGGGTGGTAAAGCCATGATGTGCCCATCCGGGCACTCGTTAATTCGTGCCGAAATGTTAAAGCATGAAGCCAAATTGGCTGGAGAGTTGAGCGGGCATATCTTTTTTGCCGATAACTGGTATGGTTTTGATGATGCCTTATTTGCCGCTGGCCGTTTACTGGCACTGATTGCCGATGACCCTCAACGTCGTGGAGCAACCGAAATTTTTGCTGCGCAACCGCAGAGTTTCAACACTCCAGAAATTTTAATTGATTTAGATACGGCAGAATGCCGTCGGTTTATGACACAATTTATCAAGAATGCGCAGTTTGATGATGCTGACGTTATTACAATTGATGGTGTACGCGTTAATTTTGGCAAAGGCTGGGGCCTTGTGAGAGCCTCGAATACGGTGCCGGGTTTAACATTGCGATTTGAGGCAGAAACAGAAGAAGATTTGGAACAGATAAAGCAGCAATTCATTCAGCAGATGTTGCAGGTGAAACCTAATCTAAGTCTGAATTTTTAAACTTATGGTATTTACGGCATAAATTAATTCAAGTTGGTCGTTATTTTGCATAAGTAACAATAATAAAAAATTCCCGGGTTATAACGCGCGGGACAAGGAAGAAATTTTTAATGAGTTTGAATACACAAAAAGCGTCACATATTGCTCAGGTTCTCACTGAGGCGTTGCCCTATATCCAACGTTTTTCCGGTAAAACACTGGTCATCAAATATGGTGGTAATGCCATGATTGATGAAACATTGAAAAATAGTTTTGCACGCGATGTGGTGTTACTGAAAGCCGTTGGTATTAATCCGGTCATTGTGCATGGCGGTGGCCCACAAATCGGCCAACTATTGGCAAAAATCGGCAAAGAATCTGAATTTATCAACGGCATGCGGGTGACTGATACCGAGACCATGGATATTGTGGAAATGGTGCTTGGCGGTCAGGTGAACAAAAGCATTGTTAACCTGATCAATAATCATGGTGGACGCGCTGTTGGCCTCACAGGCAAAGACGGCAGTTTGATATTTGCCGAAAAAATGAAATTTGCTTCACCAGAGGACATCACCATTGATGCGCCAGAAATTATTGATCTGGGCTTTGTCGGACGTGTGACCAGTATTGATACCAGTGTCATTGATATGTTGATTCATAGTGATTTCATTCCGGTCATTGCCCCAATTGGTGTGGGCAAGGATGGACAATCCTATAATATCAATGCCGATCTGGTTGCCGGCAAGATTGCTGAGGTTTTGCAGGCTGAAAAGTTGATCCTATTGACAAACACGCCCGGGCTACTGGATGCTGACGGAAATTTGCTCACGGGCTTGAATGCAAAACAAGTCAATGATTTAATTGCGGAAGGTGTCATTTACGGTGGAATGTTGCCTAAAATCGGTTGTGCATTAGATGCAGTTCAAGCAGGGGTGACCAGTTCACACATCATCGATGGTCGTGTACAGCATGCTGTCTTGTTGGAAATGTTTACGGATGAGGGTGTTGGTACGCTGATTCGTGGAGGCGGTCGATGACAGAAAAAAAATCTACACGCGCCCTGAATAAACAGTCGCGTCATCAAGCCATACTGGAAGCATTGGCAACGCAACTGGAACTCCATCCCGGTCAACGCATTACCACAGCACAGCTAGCTGAAAGTTTAGAGGTTTCTGAAGCGGCGCTCTACCGCCATTTCCCCAGTAAAGCAAGAATGTTTGAAGGGCTTATCGAGTTTTCAGAAGATACGGTCTTTGGCCTTATCCGCAGAATCCTTGATGAAGATGATAATGCAGTTTCCCGATGTGAAAAAATTATGGCGCTGATACTGGGGTTCAGCGCAAAAAACCCGGGTATCAGTAGTGTACTCGTTGGAACTGCATTAACCGGCGAAACGGAGCGGCTCCGCCAACGAGTCAGTCAATTTTTTGACCGGCTGGAAACACAGTTCCGGCAAATTCTGCGTGAAAGGGAACTAACGTTGACTCAGGCTGGCGGACGACCCGTTAATGAGACGGCTAATCTATTACTCAGTATTGTTGAGGGGCGTCTTCAGCAGTTTGTTCGTAGTGGATTCCGTCAGTCACCACTTCAGGGGTGGGAGCAACAATGGCAACTCATCAACCCGATACTCAGGACATACGCATGATCAATGTGGTGGTGTTAGGTCTTTCAATACCCAGTCTGATTAATGTGGCTGGCAATGAAGATCTGAATATTACTGTGATTGATCCCGACACAATTGATTCAGCTGTTTTGGAAATAAAAGCGGCTAACACTGACATTACCGTGTTGGAACAACACCATGATCGAATAAATACAGATATTTTATGTCTGATTCTGGCAACGAATCTTCCGCAAAATCAGACCATTATTCTTTCAGATCAAACGCCGGATTTTGAACAGCTCAAAGCAACAGGGTTCAGAGCGAGGGGCTACATAACACCTTCACAACATGACAAGTTAGTTAAAGCCATTCGTGCTGTACATGATGGCGAGGCTTGGCTACCAAGACGTTTAGTTGCCGATATGCTTAACCATTTTGCTGCTGGGGATTTAGGATAATAATAACCACTAATCAATTAAAAAATCTTATCTGGCTGAAATTTTGCATAAATAAATGAAAAATTTTTTTCAAAATTATTCAATATTTAGTACCAACGTACAGTAGATCGCTGGTCATTGTCGTGGGAGACTATCTGCAAAGTTGGTCAGCGTATTTCTTGGTGGCCTAGGAAGCAGCATTTCATCGGAGAAGCATTATGGCTACAGAAGCCGGTATTATTTCAGCCTTAATTGGTACTGCAACTGCTACAGCAGTCGATGGGACAGTTAGAAATTTACAGGTTGGTGACAAGGTTTACCCCAACGAGATTATTACAACCGGTCTGGCTGGCGCTATTGAAATAGAATTTCCTGATGGTAGCGTGATGGACTTGGGGCGTAACTCTCAAGCTGTTCTTGACACCGAAACATTTGAACTTGATATTGCAGAATCAGAGAGCCCAGCACCTTTAGCAGATGACCTGGATGATATCGAAGCTATTCAACAAGCGTTATTAGCTGGCGAGGATCCAACACAGATTGCTGACCCGACGGCTGCTGGTCCTGGTGCACAACCTGCTAGTGAAGGTGGAAGCGATGCGGTTCAAGTGGACTATCTTGCTCCACGAGTTACCCCGCAAGCGGGATTTGAAACGATTGGCCCCAGCATTATTTTTACAACCCCGGAAGAAGAGCAGCTACTTAATCTGGTTGGAACGGACTCTGGTGATGGTACGGACTCACCAAATCCGCCGCCACCACCTGAATCCTCAATCTCAATCCTTTCTCCGGATCAACTCAATTTTGCTGAGAAAAACTTAAGTTCCGGTACCGATCCTGATGGCAGTTTATTGACAAAAACAGGAATGTTTACGGTGAGCGCATCTTCAGGTGTGGAGTCCCTGAGCATTGGGGGAGAACCCATTATTCAGGATGGCAATATCGTAAACAACCTTCCAACGCTCACAAGCGGAGCTGGTAATACACTGAGTATCACGGATATTACGCTTAATCCGAATGGCACTTATACAGTTAATTATAGTTATACACTGAATAACGCAGTCGGTCATGCTCAACCAGACAATGACAATGAATTAAGCAACAGTTTTGAAATTGTTGTAACCGATGCTAATGGTTTAAGTGACTCTGCTAATGTCGACGTATCCATTACGGATGACGCCCCATTAGTTTCTGCTACACAGCCTGAAATGGGCTTTGAGATGCAGATCACTAATTTGGGTTCCATATCTGCTGGTTACGACAACAGCTATGGTTATTATGTTAAAGGGGAAAACGGTCAGCCTACCACCGGTGTCGTGCTGTTTGCTAATGTGAAACAGAATATTTCCTCCACTGTTCAGGTTGAGGGTGTTAACCCGGAAGATATTGGATTTTTTATTATTTCCAACGGTGGCCGGTTGAACTCAGAGTTGGAAAATGGAGCAGAAGTCACCTTTGAACAGCTACCGAATGGGAGCTGGCAAGCAGTGACAAGTGATGGTGTCGCATTAATAAGTAATTTCGACAAAGCACCTGCATTATTTGATAACTCGGAATTAAACCTGAATAACTATCAATACTTAAACAGTAATGAAAATCCTGGAAATCAGAACTGGGAGGATGTTATTGGTGGTGGTGATCAAGATAATAATGACGTCAACATTAACGTAGAGTTTATAAAATCCAAAGGCTTAACAGTAAACGAAAATTTACTGGCTGATGGTGATGATGCAACTGCAGCCATTGCCACCCTTGATATAAGTAATTACTTTTCGACACAGTATGGGGCCGATGGGGCAGGGAGTTCTGAATATTCTTTAAATATCGATACCAGTGTAGCCACCGGTTTAAATGATACCGAAACCGGAGAAATGGTGTCTTTACGCTATCAAAATGATGATCCCCAATCCGGTGTGGTTGAAGGATTTATTAACGATGGCTCTGATACGTTGGTCGTCTTTACATTATCCATTGATCAGACTGGCCTGGTAACGCTTGAGCAGTTAAGGGCCGTGTTTCATGACGATCCTACCGACTCATTGCAGTTACTCACACCGGCAACCATTAATCCGGGAGCCATTGATGCGGTACTGACCGTCACTGATAGCGATGGTGATACGGCAGATGCCAGTATTGATCTTGGCGTTATCATTGCCTTTAATGACGATGGCCCTTCTGCTACAGATTATGTTGGACAGGAGACTGCCTCTGGAGAATCAACTTCAGGACAATTCAGCTTTAATGTTGGGGCTGATGGCGGTGGATTAAGTGCTATCAATGGCACGGTTCTTATCTTTGGTAATGATGGCTGGTCTCAATCAGTCGACACAGAATTTGGCTTTATTCGCGTAACCGAACAAGGCGACTACCAATATCAATCGACGTCAGGCGCCGAGCAACCTGCCATTGAAACCATTCAACTAACCGTGACAGATGGGGATGGTGACACAACAACTTTTGCAGCTGAATATTCGATTCTGCCGGCAATTGCTGAAACACCAATCTCATTACAAATGAGCATTGGTAGTGAAACATTAATTGAAAGCTCAACTAACTTTATTGTCAATGGCAGCTTTGAGGATATAAATGGCATTGATGCCAATGGAAATATCGTTTCAGGCGTCGCTGAAGGAAGCCTGGCGGGCAGTGGTCAACTGGTGTCAATGCAATCGATTACCGGCTGGCAACTCGTCGATGATTCAATGCCTCCGATGGAGCCGCATTCCGGTGGACATGGTAAGTTAGGTACAACCGATGGCAGCCACTATATGGACTTGGGGGCCACACCCGGCAACAGTGCAATATATCAACAAATATCCGGTTTAGTGGACGGTTTGGAGTATACGTTAAGCTTCGATTATCTTGATAAAGCATTAAAAATGGCCAATAACGCCGACTCGGGCGCTATGCAAGTCATTTGGAATGGCGAAGTGATTGCAACGATTGATGGCGATAATCTTACATGGCAATCGGTTAACTTTACCGTTATTGGCGGAAGCTTTGATGGCAGTAACACTTTAGTTTTCAATGAGATTGGTTCAATTGATAACCATGGTATAGCCATTGATAATGTCGCGTTAACACCAAATATCGAAAATGCTTACTATCAGTATGATTTAAGTATTTTGGCATCAGCTGCTTTTGATACGGATGGTAATGCTGGTGTTGTCAAAATTGATGCAACTAAATTGTTTGCTCTGGGTGTCGACATTCTGGGTTACGATCCGGTGATCAGTTTTCCAAACAGAACATTTGAAATCGAAGTTGAAAATGATCAACCACTGACATTAACGTTGGTTTCTGATAACCCTTTAACCCCTGAGATAATCAATTCTATTGAGGGTTCTTTAACCTTTGTGTCGGATGACGGTACAGTTGTGGATATTTCATCTACTGCCTACGCTGAGTTGGCA
This sequence comes from Methylophaga sp. UBA2496, assembly GCF_002341635.1. NCBI lineage: Bacteria > Pseudomonadati > Pseudomonadota > Gammaproteobacteria > Thiotrichales > Piscirickettsiaceae > Methylophaga > Methylophaga sp. UBA2496. Next base: position 389,647 of record NZ_DDOK01000007.1, read on the forward strand.
GGAAGCGATGCCAATGATGAATTACTCGGAACGGATGCAGATGAATTAATTATCGGGGGAGCAGGTGATGATATTTTAACCGGTGGTGAGGGTAAAGATATTTTTGTCTGGAATGCCGGGGACGACGGTGTCGCTGGAGCCCCTGCGAATGATACGGTTACGGATTTTAATATTGCAGAAGGTGATGTTCTGGATTTTTCAGACATCCTTGTTGGCGAAGAGTCGGGTAATCTAACGGATTATATTTCGATTACTGAAGATGGTTCGGATATTGTGATTGAACTCAAACCTGACGCGAGTGATGTAACACAGACGATCACGCTTGAGGGTAAATCACTCGCTGATTTAGGCGTCGGTGGCTTTGATGCCTCAACGCAACAGGCTGAAATTATCAATAAACTGGTGCAGGATGGCCATGTGAATGTAGATAGCTAACCTTAACCAGCAGCGGTTTTAAACAATAAAAAAACCCGCGTTAAGCGGGTTTTTTATGGGTTTAAGGTTTTTACCAACAATCATTTGCAGGGGTTCTTTGACCAACTTCATTGAGTGTCATGGTGCCACAACGGTCACCTGCCTGACCACCTTTTGGGATGGCTCTTAATGTGTATGCATTTGCACCTACATTTTGCAGATCAAGGTCATAGAATTTGGGATTACCTTGTTTGGGAGACTCATCAAACGGTAGAGCTGCGGCAGCATATGAAAAGTTTTGTGTGTACAACCGTTCCATATAACTGGATAGCTCTAGTAAATCAGCTTGAGCATTCGATCTTCGAGTTTCTCTAACTTGCTCCTGATAGGATGGATAAGCAATTGCAGCGATGATAGCAATGATTGCAACAGTAATCATTAATTCAACCAGGGTAAATCCACCGACAAACTTATTTTTCATTGGTATTCCTAAATGATTTACTCATCATTTCTGATAAGCCATATAGTCGATATTGTTTTTAAAATACCATCCGCATCTGTATTGATCTCATATCCGATAGATGTACCTTCTGGAATAACTTTTTCAGTTAAAATACCATTTTCATAATGATGAATCGTGGTCTCATTATTCACTAAAAAAGTCTGCCCGTTTATCTCTATAGTAGATGAGTCATTGAAATGGTCTGTTACTGAACCTGTTTGTTGAAAAGGGGCCATTGCATATACAACAGCACTCATTAATAAAACGAATGTACTAAATAGTAACTTCATTTGGCTTGCTGCTCCTACCTGAATTGAAAATCAAGTTGACGCCATGATTGTCTGCCTTCGAAACCTGGACCAGGATTTTCAACGGTTACTTCAATTTGACCTGAAGAGCCACTGGTATATTTGTACTCTTTTTGTCCTCCCGCTTCAGAAGCTATGCTTGGCGTAGGAATAATACCTACCTCAGATTTTTTACCGCTGGCAGGTACGTCGACTCTGTCTGGATCAGGGTTGCCATCCGCATCCAGGTCGCAATTCGCGATACAAATATAGTCAGCCCTATCAAAATTACCATCATCATTCGTATCAAAGGGAGAATATTGTAGTCTCGCGCCAGAAGCTAAATCTAACTCCATCAACCAGCCAGAGCCACCAAAATCACAAGGATCATCAGATGGTAACAGGGTGGTAAAGATAACCTTGCCGTTACGGATAATTGAGTTACTGACTTGACGCTCACCAAAGTTATTTGCGGTACTTGGACCAATCAGATCAATGTACCAGCCAAGCTTAGTTGCCCAGTCAGTTGATGTAATCGGGGTGTCTGAAGTAATCCGGGTTGTTCCACCGGTAAGATCTGGAGTCAAAATACAGCCATCCTCATCAGTACAGGTCACGGTTCCTTGATTGATTATTTCTTGTTGTACTAAATCTAAGCGGTCAAATGCTGTTAAATCTTCCTCACGCTTATCCCAAATGGCATAGAATGTTTGTGTAGTCTGATTATCAATATTATTGTCATCTACCTCAAGATATTTACCCGTACCAAATAAAATAAGGAAACCATTTGAGGTCGGATGTCTAACAACTTGTGGTCGAGTGGTTATTGGTTGGATATTTTCTGGAATACAGTTGTTGTCAAAACAGGCTCTAAATAGCGGTTGTGGATTCCCACCCGTTTCATAGGCAACTCCCCATTCTTCCGATTTACTAGAAGTTAAATCAAATTTCCACATATTACCCAGCAAGTCACCAGCATAGATATAGTCGACAATAAAATCCCCATCAACATCCACTGCCGCAGGAGATGCCAGGCCATTTGGAGTATCTTCTGATCCAACACCTGTATCAAGGACTTCAATTATTTCTCCGTCTGCAAGACGAACAATAAACAAGACTGCATTGCCAGAAGAACTGTCAGTACTGTCATTACCATCCCCATTGTTATCAACGGTATTGTTATAACCACCACTAAATACTGCCGCCCAATCACCGGTTTGAAGTCTGACAATACTAGGTTGCCCATAAGTAAAGCCTAAATCTTTTCCATTTTTAGAACCATTCACATACTCATCGGTAAATTCCCATAAAACTCGATTGGCAGCGGTAGCTTCATTTGAAAAATCACCAGGATTTGTTACATCCAAAGCAAATACACCCTGGCCACCGCCACCTAAACCAGAAACTAAAACTGTTCGCCATTGATTATTGATAAATGCATCGACTATTGTGGGGCTGCCATCGACAAAGTATTTATGCGTGTAATTCGGATCAGTTAAGCTTGCTAACTTGTCGTAAATACTTTGAGGTACATAGGCAAATACCTCCGCACCGGTAACTGCATCAAATGCATGCAACATACCGTCATTAGCTCCTACATAGATGATAGCCTGGCGATTTTTGATGCCTGTTTTAAAGGTTGAATAGGGTGCTGAATTTTCAAGTTTGAGATCATCTTCGTTAGGTTCACCCCAGTTGTCTGGGTAGCGTTGTATTGGCGCACCAACAAAAGCTGGAGCCGAATTAATGATGTCCCCTAATATACTATTACGATTTCTCAGAGTTCCTTCATTACTTATTTCTTGTGTTTGATCTCCTCTCAGATATTTAAGAAGATCCTCATCATTATTAAGCAAACTTTTCTGTTCATCATTAAGATTGTCAAAAATGAAAGGCTTACCATCGGAACCATCAAAGGTAATGATTATCCTGTCATTTGCAGCAGGGATCAGATCTCTCGCATCCCAAATTGGCGAACCTAAAGTCCCTTCTCCTGTAATCGGTAAAGCTAATAACTGACCTGTCCAACCTTCACTATTAAAACGTGCCTGATACACTCTGCTATCACTGGATATTGAACCGGAGTTTAAAGCGACAGAAGAAGCTGAAGATGTCCTGTCAACGATGTTACTCAATACACCGCTCAATTGTTCGGCGAAACTATCAGGGTCACTGGCACTAAAAAAGCCACCACGACTGTTAACTCCCGCATGTAGCACATCATCAAGTTTCGCTGCATTACTAGAAGTAGGGTCAGGCCAGTTAATAATAGTGTCATTATCAATGGCCGCAAAAGCAGTATCTGGATCGATTGATCCTGATACTCCCAATCCAACTCCAAACGTGACCATATGTTGCCAAAATGCTGGATTGATAGAAGAAGTTGGTACTTTGTTACCTAAATCGGTTCGAAGATCATTTTTCCAATAATACATGGCAACATCTGCCAAGGTATCATCATGCTCATCACTAAAAGGTGATTCAGCTTCAAAGGTAAATGAAGTTGTTCCAGGTCCGGTAATTGTCGGCCCGTCAGTTCCATCATTATTGGCTCTAGCCGCTGCAACTCCCGCTGTTGAGCTGTTCCAATAACCATCGGTCATTAAAATGGTGTAGCTCGCTCGGCATTGTAAATGTTCAGCTGAATTATTACTGCCGGGTGTTTGTCCCCATGGTCCACTATTGTCATCATATGAGTAGTATCTTCCCGCTCGATCTAGCGCCCACCTCAAAGGGGTATTGGATGCAGGCATGGGGTGTTCATATAAATTTTGGAAAAAGTTGTCTCGATCTGAACTGGTAAAGCGGCGAACACCGGAAATAATTGCACTAGTATTAAGCCCATCAATGTCAGAAGCGCCTTTATTTATTGCTCCAAACCCAACCCTCATATTTTCAGCCTGTTGAGCGAAAGCGCGGCCTATACCTGCTCGGGAAGTTAGCACTCTGGAGCGATGATAGGTATACCAATTTGCAAAGTTTTGTATTTCTTCCAAATAAGTGCAGCTTGGTTTACTGGCACAATCACTTCGTGCATCACTGCCTTGGTATGTGTTTCCTGTTCGGATTTCAACTTTGGTATAACAAGCTCGAGTATCTGCATTGTTATTACAACCTACATTTCCCGGTGACCAGACAAAATAGGTGGCAGGCCAAAATCCTGCTTCACCTGTTTGTGCATCAACATAGTTACCCGTGGACCAGCTATAGCCACCACCGGAAGCACGACGACGCCAGCGACCGTAACTATCCGTACTTGTATTAGCATTACCGGCATTCTGCACGGTAAGGTCTCTGCAACCTAATGAGGTATCAGCAGGATTATGATATGCACAACTGGTAATGGCATCAGGCCAAGTTTCATTTTCAGAAGTTACCCAAGGCCGATATCGTCTGGTTGGATCATAGTAGTTTTTATTGTTATGGCTGGAACGTCTGCGATAGTTGTGGATATTATCATCTTCAAACCCTCCTTGATTGGAGGTATAAGTACTATTACTCCAAACATCGTACCAGCTACTTCCATACATTGATTGATTGGTTGGAAACATATGATAAATGCTTTGTGAAATTTCTTCGTCGGGTAACACTTCCCATTGCATGGAGCCTGAGTCATCCAATATGAACATGATATTGGGATCGGCATTTCCACCTAGATATAAAGGTGCATTACTTAAGTTTAATGGGGCAGCGATTGAGATAACTGGTACCAGCAGCAATACAAAAAAGAAGTGTAATAACTGATGAGGGGACTTGTTCATGATTAAAACCTCTTAGCCATAGTGCTTTGCAGCAATACACGGGATTGATTGCTACCACCAGTACCGCGTGCGGTTATTCGATAATATACCCGGCCAGTTGATGGCCCGCCCCCTGTGCCGACAACCAGATCGTCAGTGACAAATTGTTGATATTCGATAATATATCTTGGTGTGGTAATGGTTGATGTACCGGAATTTGTTTCAAATGTAATCGCAGTGGGAAAGGGAATTGCATTAGCTGCCCACCAGGCTGCATCACGTTCATGCCACCAGCTTTCAGCATTACCATCATCAGGATCCATTACGTCAGCTACCCAGATATTGCCGGAGCCGGTGTTGTTTGGATCAGGTTCAACAGTTAAACCTGAAATCCATGCCTCTGCGCCACGTAATGCTATTTCTGTTGCTTGAAAAGCAATTTCAACGTCCATGGTATTAGCCGCCATTTTTTCGGCCATCGAACTGGTGCGCATCGCGGCAAGGCCAATCATCGTCATGATGACTAATATGACTAAACTTACAATAAGGGCAGCCCCGGTTTGATTTTTCATTTACTGTTCCTGCTATGAAACACGATTACGTAAGGTGACTGTTCGGGTAAATACGCGTCTTAGGCGTCGATCAGCAGGTGTAACGGTAGCCCCTTCCAGGTTATAAGATTGGGCGCCATCCACCGTAAGATTATTTTCCACGCTGACCATCACTAAACTGATACGAACACTGACAACGTTGTTCCAGTTGCCAACTTGATTTGCTGTTTGATATGCGTCAGCAGAGCCATTACCAGAAGTATCTACACCATAACGAACTTGCATTGAATCAATGCCTTCAATTAATTCAACAGCATTGTCGTTCCCAGTTTTGCGATAGAGAGAGGGCACATTGTCAGGATTGTTCGAGATAAAAAAGCTGTTGGTGGAAATTTTGTTAACCCAACCTGAACCAAAGTTATAACCTAATGTTTCGGTTGCATTTCCAGGCGTACCAGCCCCTGTAGCATGCTCTATAGTGCCGGCAGTGGGATCAGAAGTAATTTGAAAAATTGACCCAGCAACACAGTCATGAGCTAATACGATATCTCCAGCTTCCAGTCCATTATTGTTGCTAACTGTGATGGCAGCACTGCCCGGTGTGCCGGTTGTAGGATGTGAGACCACTCGCAATTCAGGCGGCTCAATAGTGCGTATGGTGAGAATATCTGAGCCACTTACAGAACTATTGGTACTGGCATCACGCGGTGGAGTCCATGAATTTGCTCCAGTTGCTTCTTGCCCTTCAATGGGGGTAGTGATATCCCATAAATAAGTATTAGGGGTATTCAGCATATTATTAATATTGAGAGCGGAACGTGTTGCACAGCCAAGATAGCCTGCACGTTCTATAGACTGCGTAAGAACTTTCATAGCGTAGCGGCCATTTTCCTGCAGTCGGGATTGAGCATCCTGAACACGATAAACCTGCCGGTTATTGACAAATAATTCGATAACACCTGCAACGAGAATCAACCCTAGGACAATAGCGACCATCAATTCTACTAATGATAAGCCTTGTTGTTTTTTTAGATGACTCATCAAATAGCTCCACTAAGCGTAAAGCAAGAAGTGTTATTGCCTAACTCACAACTCGAATCAGTGTCAATCTGAGTTTCCGTCCAACCTATGGTAATGTCACAAATAAACTCGCTATTGGGATTAAATGCCCCACAAGCTATTTGTCCCGTCCCATTGGGTAAATATTGAGAAAGTTTATTTCGCCACTCCACAATATCCGCATCCGCCATGTCACTGGTACTGCTGGGTGGCTCAGCATCAATATCTATTGCATAGTTTCCATTTTGGGCCGCATCACGGTTGGCGCGCATCATATCCAGCATATCTGCAGCCAAAAGCGCGGCCTGTGTACGAAACTCGGCAGTTTGATTGTGTTTTAAAGAAGTAATTTGTAAATGGGCCATACCAAGTAATCCAACAGCAAGAACAAATACGGCAATCATTACTTCGAGTAATGTGAAACCACGTTGTTGTTTCATGGACATACTCCCCCCTGAGCAATTCTAGCCCTGCCGCCCGGACTGATAGTGATGTTCCTTTGAACTGCTCCAGGAATACACAAACTGAATGTACCTATTCCAAGCCCACCCCCTGCAGAAATGATTTCTCCAGACGGCAAAAAAGTTAATCCGACTAGAAAAGCTCCACCTGTCCTGATAGTGATATTGTTCCCTAACGCTTGTTGCTCCATTAACAAGCAATCCTGACCATCGACACTACAATCCTTTATGTTCAAGTTTGCATTAGGAATTTGTAGATCTCCATTCCAGTCGGTAAAAATACGCCATCCATCCTCCCAAACGCTATTTGTGTTACTTAGACGACGCATACTGACCCGAACACCACGATTAATGGCTTCAGAACGAGCGACTTGTAGGGAAGACAGGAGATTATTTGCCTGAGTAGCGGCACGGTTTTCACGAATCATGGAGGTAAAACTCGGGGCGGCAATTGCTACCAAGATGATGACCACGACCAGTGTGATCATTAATTCAATCAGTGTGAAACCATTATTTGCCGCAAACTTTTTCACTTTGGTGACGCTCCTTGTAGGTATTCGGTTTTAACGCTAAAAGCATTGTGGGTCAAGCACTTATGCTGGTTCATCACTATCTATTTTTTAAATACGTGAGCCAGTTGGCAAATGTATCGTCCATGCCGAAGTTTTCTTCAATCTACACATTAGTAAAAAGGGAATTATATCAGTTGTATCTGACTGATTATGCCGAGTGGCAATAGCTTGCCGCTTTGGTTTATTGAGTTTGCCGCAGAATGGTTAAGTTGTTGATAAGTAATGTAAATAATTTGTGGCATGCTTGATGCTTATCCAAGTGAAAGTGAATGTTTGTTGTGGAGAAACAGCATGCCGATAAATTTTGATTCTGCCCTTGGTATTCATGCCGATGCATTGCGAATTCGCACCCAGCGTGCAGAAATGCTGGCAACCAATCTGGTGAATGCGGACACGCCAAACTTTAAAGCGAAGGATATGGATTTTCAAACGGCATTGCAGATGGCGGCATCCGGGCAAAAATCTGCCGCTTTGAACACCACCCATCAAAAACACCTTGCCGGTAACGGTGAAAATCCATTTGAGGCGGCAACGTTATACCGCACAACACTTCAGGATTCATTAGATGGCAATACGGTCGATGAGCAGGTAGAGCAGGCACAGTTTATGCAGAACGCTGTTCAATATCAGGCTAGCCTGGAATTTTTAGGTTCGCGCTTTCAGGGGCTGACCAAGGCGATCAAAGGAGAATAATCTGCCATGTCATTATTTAATATTTTCGATATAGCAGGTAGCGGCATGAGTGCACAGTCACTGCGGCTTAATACCACAGCCAGTAATCTGGCTAATGCAGATAGTGTCAGCAGCAGCGTGAATGAAACGTATCGTACCCGGCAACCCGTTTTTGCCACGGTCTTGGATGATGCTCAACAAGGTTATAAATCAGGTTCTGTTCAGGTTCTTGGCGTTACGGAAAGTCAGGCACCGGTGCGTCAGGAATACAATCCATCACACCCATTGGCTGATGAAAATGGTTACGTTTATCACTCTAATGTGGATGCCATTGCAGAAATGGCAAATATGATGTCGGCATCTCGTTCGTATCAGAACAATGTTGAGATTGCCAACACTTCCAAACAATTGCTGCTGCAGACTCTGCAGCTTGGCAAATAACGCAGGGAGTCATTGAAATGGCAATAAATGGTGTAAATGAAAATCCCTATGCTTTTCTCAACAGTACAAACAAGACAAGTTCAACTGAAGAGGAAAAGGATCCCGGCAAGTTGCAGATGGAGGATTTTATGTCCTTGATGACGACGCAGCTGATGAATCAGGATCCACTCAAACCAATGGAGAGTGGTGATTTTCTCGGGCAAATCGCTTCTTTCAGCACAGTGAGTGGTATCAGTGATTTACAGGATTCATTTGCCAGTTTTGCTAAGGCAATGCAATCTGACCAGGCCTTACAAGGTTCTTCATTAGTTGGTCGTTCAGTGTTGGTTCCATCTTCAATTGGCGTGATGACAGCCGACTCTCCAATGCGAGGACAGATTAATGTGGCTGAGCCCGTATCTAATTTAGAAATGAAGATATATAGCGATACGGGTGAGTTGGTCAGAACCATTCCGATGGGAGCGGCATCTGGTTACACCAATTTTGAATGGGATGGTTTGAATAATGATGGTGAAGCCATGCCTGAAGGTGTTTATCAATTTATGGCAACAGGCACAGTTGATGGACAAAACACCGCCTTTGCTACTGCTGTGATGGCTAAAGTAGATAGCGTATTGGTGGGCTCTGGCGGGCAAGGCCTGACCATGAATCTGGCGGGTATCGGTTCGGTGCCATTTAGTGAAGTTCAAGAAATTATTTAAGGGGTAAGCATCATGTCATTTAATACAGCTCTAACAGGCCTTAATGCCGCCACTGCCGATTTGAATGTGAAATCAAACAATATTGCCAACATCAATACCATTGGTTTCAAAGGTTCACGAGCAGAGTTCGGTGATGTTTACGCCCTGTCAACGTTTGGTAACAGTAATACGGCTATCGGTACTGGTGTGGTACTGAATAACGTAGCTCAGCAATTCAACCAGGGAAATCTGGAAGTCACCAATAATTCACTGGATTTGGCGATAAGCGGTAATGGGCAGGGTTTTTTTGCACTTGCACCAGCTTTAGATACCCAGCAGGTTCTCTATAGCCGGGCAGGGGCTTTTAATATTAACCGCGATGGCTATATGACCAACAGTTCAGGTCAGTTTTTATTGGGGTTCCCAGTTAATGCTGATGGCAGTGTTTCATCTACAGCTTTGGGCGGAACAGATCCAATTCGTTTGCCTGTATCGGCAGGTGTGCCCCGGGCAACCACGGAAGTTGATATAGCTGCAAATCTTCCCTCGACAGCTGATGATATTGATCCCGTGGCGACACCTATCGATCCGACAGACCCTACGACTTATACCAATTCTACATCCAGCAATATTTTTGATTCTCTGGGTAATGAAAGTACGTTGACTTATTATTATCAAAAAACGGATGTTCCCAATGAATGGAATGTTCAGGTCTACATCAATGAGCCAGCTGGCAGTCAAACGATTGTGGAGTTCGGGGGCGGACAAACTACCAAAACGCTAACCTTTGATCCAGCTTTAGGCGGAGCTCTGGATGCGGGTGTCACACCAACCGAAACGTACACTTTTACCGGTTTAAGCAGTGGTGCAGTGGATTTGACTTTTGATATTAACTTTGCCGGCACCACTCAGAACTCGGCAGCTTTTGCCGTTTTGGATACCGATCAGAATGGCTTTCCGACTGGACGGCTGACTGGGCTGGATATTGATGATAGCGGCTTGGTTCAGGCTCAATACTCTAATGGTCAAACGACCAATGTTGCCAAGATTGTGTTGGCTGACTTTCCTAATCCGCAAGGGTTAAAACAGATAGGTAATACGGCATGGGAAGCCACACTGGATTCCGGTGATGTGCGTATCGGTGAGGCGGGAACCGGCAGTTTTGGTTTGATTCAGTCGGGTGCTTTGGAAACATCCAATGTGGATTTGACTAAAGAACTGGTTGGTTTAATTACAGCTCAGCGTAATTTCCAGGCGAACTCAAAAGCGATAGAAACCAATAATGCTATCACCCAAACCATTATCAACCTGCGTTAATTTCGCCAGAGTGAATGATGTTTAATACAGAAAAAAGAGGCTAATTATGGATCGCATGCTGTTTATTTCCATGAATGCAGCCCAGCAAACCATGCTGGCGCAGGCCACCAATGCCAATAATCTGGCGAACGTCAACACCACTGGTTTTCGAGCTGATTTGGAACAGTTCCGTTCTATGCCGGTATTTGGTGAAGGTTTGCCGACACGAGTGTATTCAATGACGGAACGGCCTGCCACCGATTATCAACAAGGCAGTGTGCAATCTACCGGTCGAGAACTGGATATTTCGGTTCAAGGTGAAGGCTTTATTGCCGTGATGGGCAAAGACGGTCGTGAAGGTTATACCCGTGCCGGTGATATGCATGTCACAGAGCTTGGCCAATTAGTGACCGGCACTGGTTTGCCGGTGATGGGAGAGGGCGGACCAATCGCCATTCCGCCGGCTGAAAAAATTGATATCGGCGCGGATGGCACCATTTCCGTTCGTCCGATTGGCGGGGCTGAAAATGAGTTAGCCGTGATTGACCGGATTAAACTGGTCAAGCCTGACCTGCAAAATGTATTCAAAGACCAGGATGGCTTAATGCGAATGGCAGATGGTACAGAAGCCCCCCTGGATGCAACTGTCAAAGTTGCATCAGGCACGATAGAAGGCAGCAATGTTAATGCCGTGGGTGCCTTAGTGAATATGATTGAGTTACAGCGCAAATATGAGATGCAAGTCAAAATGATGAGCACCGCAGAAGAAAATAGCGCCGCTTCGGCACGTATGTTGCAACTGAATGGTTAGTAACATCGCAAGCATGCTTTTAGGAGAGACCTTATGAATCAGGCATTATGGATTGCAAAAACCGGGCTTGATGCTCAGCAGACAAGAATGTCGGTCATTTCGAATAATCTGGCCAACGTTAACACCACCGGCTTTAAGCAGGATAGGGCAGTGTTTGAAGACTTGTTGTATCAGACTATTCGTCAACCTGGTGCACAAACCACTACTGATAATCAGTTGCCTTCGGGATTGATGATTGGTACCGGTGTCAGAACGGTTGCCACCGAAAAACTGCATACTCAAGGCAATATTATCCAAACGGATAATGCGTTGGATGTGGCTATTGATGGCCGTGGTTTTTTCCAGATCCTGATGCCAGATGGTGATCTTGCCTATACCCGCGATGGCACATTTCAAATTAATGCTGATGGTGATGTGGTGATGTCAAATGGATATCTGCTGGATCCGGGTATCAATATTCCAGATGATGTTCAGAGTATCACCGTAGGTGTTGATGGAACGGTCAGTGTGACTCAGCCTGGTGATAATGAGCCCACTGTCATCGGTGAAATAGAGTTGGCCGATTTTGTAAATCCTGCTGGCTTACAGGCTGTCGGTGAGAATTTATTTAAAGAAACCGGTGCCAGTGGCGTACCCATTGCCGGTACGCCGACGCTGGATGGTTTTGGGCGAGTCATTGGTGGTGCACTGGAGACTTCCAACGTTAACGTTGTGACCGAGCTGATTAATATGATCGAAACGCAACGGGCTTATGAAATGAATTCAAAAGCCATCTCTACAGCTGATCAAATGTTGCAGTACGCTAGCCAGAATCTATAGACCCATACTGAGAGCCCCGGTATTACAGTGTTTGTATGTCGGGGCTTTTTTGTGTGTGAGAATAAGGTGTTGGATTTCTCAATGTAATAATATTTTGGCATGGACTCTGCAAGTTAATTTCTGTACATGAGCTTGTCCTGGAGATTCGTATGAAATTCATTTACCGACTATTGGGAATCACATCCGTCGTTTTGCTTTCCGCCTGTGTCAGTAATGAAGTAAAACGTGACCCGGCCTACGCGGCTGTTCGTCCCGTAGCTACAGCTCCGGCGGAACGTAATGATGGTGCAATCTTTGACACGCGCAGCAATATTGCATTGTATGAAGATTACAAAGCACGTCGTGTCGGCGATATTTTGACAGTGCGGTTGCAGGAACGGACGGATGCCGAGAAAGAAGCAACGACAACTATTGATAAAAGCAGTACCAACAATATCAACAATCCGACTTTATTCGGTACTACGCCCCAATTCAGCCTCCCCAGTGGATTACCACTGGCGAACACAGATAATAATAATCTGGCCTTCAGTACCGGTGCCAACAGTAGTTTTGAAGGGGAAGGCGAAAGTGAACAGAACAACCGGTTAAGCGGTGATATCAGTGTTTCTGTGGTTGAGGTGTTAGCCAACGGCAATATGATTGTTCGTGGCGAGAAGGTGGTCACCATTAATCAGGGTAATGAATACGTCCGTTTAACCGGTATTGTCAGCCCACGTGATATTGATTCCACCAATACCATTTCGTCCATTCGGATTGCCGATGCCCAAATTACCTATGTCGGTGATGGTCCATCCAATGACTCAAACACCATGGGCTGGCTGAGCCGTTTCTTCATCAGCGCATTAATGCCTTTCTAAGAGGTTATAAAAATGAAAACGTCGATAAATACCTTTTTTGCCGCTTTGCTGATGGTGATGATGTCAGCCGCTCAGGCAGAACGCATTAAAGATCTGGCCTCTATTGGTGGCGTTCGTAATAACCAGTTAGTTGGTTATGGTTTGGTTGTAGGGCTGAGTGGCACAGGAGATAAGACCGCATTTACCGGCCAGACCTTACGCAGTATGTTGCGAGAAATGGGTGTGACCATACCGGCAGGTGTGGACCCCAAAAGCAAAAATATAGCGGCAGTTTCTGTCCATGCCGATTTGCCGCCTTTTGCCAAACCCGGTCAAACGATTGATATTACAGTCTCATCATTGGGTGACTCAAAAAGTCTGCGAGGCGGCAGTTTAATCATGACACCGCTAAAAGGTGCTGATGGTGAAATATACGCTATGGCACAAGGTAATCTGGTGGTAGGTGGTTTTGGTGCTGAAGCAGGGGATGGATCCCGAGTGACGGTGAATATTCCCAGTGCGGGCCGTATACCCAATGGTGCTACCGTTGAGCGTACGGTACAGAACGCGTTAAATGTTGGCGATCACATTATTCTGAATCTACATCAGGCCGACTTTACTACGGCCAGTCGATTATCAGATGCCATTAATCAAACGTTGGGACGTGGGACGGCGAGCTCTATGGATGCAGCATCAGTTAGAGTTAATGCGCCGAGAGATCCGAATCAACGTATTCCATTTTTATCATTGATTGAAAATCTGGAATTAAGCCCAGGCGAGGCGGCGGCCCGTGTGGTGGTCAATTCGCGTAGTGGTACTGTCGTGATCGGACAGAATGTCCGGGTGAGTCCAGCAGCGGTTACACATGGCAGTCTATCCGTGACCATTTCAGCAGATCCAGAGGTTTCTCAACCCAATGCCTTTTCAGCAGGACAAACGGTTATCACACCGAATTACGATATTGAAATATCGGAAGAAAACAGCCGGATGTTTGTATTCAATCCGGGGGTTTCTTTGGATGAAATTGTGCGTGCAGTCAATCAGGTGGGAGCAGCGCCGGGAGATTTAGTGGCTATTTTAGAGGCCTTGAAACAGGCGGGTGCGTTACGCGCTGAGCTGGTGATTATCTGAGTTTATAGATTAAGTCATGACGATTCCTTCTGATATTCAGCAAAACGCAACGGATTTCCATGGTTTAAATCAGCTGCGTCAATCGGCAATACGTTCTGATAATGATGCAACAACATTACGTCAGGTTGCCGCTCAATTTGAATCCTTGTTTACCACAATGATGCTGAAAAGCATGCGTCAGGCCAGTCTGGCGGAGGGAATATTCGATTCCAATCACAGCAAAACCTATCGTGATATGGCCGATCAGCAGCTGGCGATGGATTTATCCAAACGTGGCGGATTAGGCCTGCAGGACGTGATTATTCGCCAACTGGGGGGCGAAGTACGATCCGATATCCCAATTGGTGGCGGGACGTTTAGTTTTGATACCGTGACGGTACGGCAAGATTTACGGCGTATGGTCAAAGAGATTCATGATAACGCTGATAAAACTTCTGAAGAAAGCATCAATAGCATTGACAGCAGTAAATTAAAAATCATGCCACAGCGTTTTAAATCGCCTGAAGACTTTGTAGAACAACTGTGGCCTTTGGCCCAGAAAGCTGCAGATAAATTGGGTACCACCGCCGATGTTATTTTGTCGCAGGCCGCATTGGAAACCGGCTGGGGTCGGTATGTGCTTAAAGATGGTGAAGGCCAATCCAGTTTTAATTTATTCAATATCAAAGCCGATAGTCGCTGGGATGGTGAGTATGTTGCGAAAAACGCGCTGGAATATCGTGATGGCAAGCCAATAACAGAACAGTCCCGCTTCCGTTCATACGAAGATTATCAGCAATCCTTTGATGATTATGTCAGTTTCCTGCAGTCACAGCCGCGTTATCAGGAAGCATTAAAACATGTCGGCCGACCGGAACGATTTGTAGAGAAATTGCATGAAGCTGGCTATGCCACCGATCCGCAATATGCTGACAAAATAAAACGCATCATGAAGGGTGATACGCTGGCACAGATTTCGCATAAATATATTCAGAATATGGGGTACTAACCCCCTGTAAAAGCTCTCAGAGGATCATCTAAATGAGCATGCTGAATATTGGTAGTTCTGCTTTATTAGCCGCGCAAACGTCACTGGCGACCACCAGTCATAACATCAGTAATGTAAATACCCCGGGGTATTCGCGTCAGCGAACCGATCAGGGCCCACAGCCGGCCAATTTTGAAGGTGGTTATTACATTGGAAATGGTGTTGGCATCACTGGTGTCGACCGTATTTTCAATCAGTTTTTAGTCAATCAACTGCGTACTTATACTTCGGCTGAGTCTCAGCAAGACGGTTTTTTGACATTTTCCAAACAGGTTGATGATCTGCTGGGTTCTTCCTCACTGAGTATCAGTGGTGGGTTGGAAGCGTTTTTCAATTCTGTTCAGGAAGTTGCTAATGATCCAACTTCAATTGCCGCCAGACAGGTGATGCTCACACAGGGTGACTTGTTGGCCAACCGGTTTAATACTATGGACAGCCAGTTGGGAGAGTTGGACAGACAGATTGATAACACTATCACAGCGTCAGTTAAGGACATCAACGTGCTTTCTCAGGGGATAGTAGATTTAAATCAATCTATTTCTGAGTCATTGGCTGCTGGTTATAACCCCAATGATTTGCTGGATAAACGCGATAAACTGATCAGCGATTTGTCTGAGCTAGTCTCAGTTAACGTGGTCGAGCAGAATAATGGATCAGTCAATGTCTTTATCGGTAATGGACAAGGACTGGTGGTAGGCAATAGTCGCGTTGAACTTTCAACTATTGCGGATAACAGCACGAATCCCCCGCGTACCGCTATCGGTTATGGCCCTTCACAGATTAATATCACCCAGCAGATTAGTGGCGGTGAAATTGGCGGCGCGATACTGGCACGCAGTGATGTAGTGGATAGTACACGTGCTGAGCTGGATGTTCTGGCCGAATCAATCGTTACCGCATTTAATGCTGCCCATGGTAACGGTATCGATCTGAACGGTAATGCCGGAACAGATTTCTTTGATGCCGCAGGTACGACTGCCGCTACGATAAGCTTGAATATTACGGATACGCGGTTAATCGCCGCTTCTTCTACCACCGATCCCGGGGTGGGTAATAATGAAAATGCACTGGCGATGGCGGCTTTGCAAACCGATAAAACAACGGTAGTACTTGACCCCGGCCCTCCAGTTGTTTCGAGATCATTTAACGATCAATACGGCTCCATCGTGTCTCAAGTTGCAACACGAACGAATCAGGCAACGGTTACCCAGCAAACTCAGGCGGGACTGGTGAGTCAGATTCGTCAACGGGCGGAAAGCGTATCTGGGGTGAATCTGGATGAAGAAGCGGCCAATCTGATCAAATTTCAGCAAGCTTATCAGGCGGCTTCACAAATAATCACGGTATCGAATACCGTGTTTAATTCGTTAATTAACGCATTTTAGGAGATTAACTTATGCGTATCTCGACGAATAGTATTGTTCAGCAGGGCCTGGAAGCCATGCTGAGACAGCAGAATGAATTGGCGAAAACGCAGTTACAGGTTTCATCGGGAAAACGGATTCAAACACCCTCGGACGATCCCATCGGTGCTGTCAAAATGCTGGACTTGCAAAGACAGATCGGGTTGTCCCAGCAATATCAGGATAATGCGGATGTCGCTGACAGTCGTCTGAGCACAACCGATGGAACGCTCAAAAGTGCGGGTGATATTATGCAACGGATTCGGGAACTGGCTGTACAGGCGTTGAATGATACAAACAGTGACAGCGCTCGCCAGGGGATTGCTGAAGAGATCAATCAGTTAAACGAGTCACTTGTCGCGTTAGCCAATACGACGGATGCGAATGGAGAATATCTTTTTTCCGGATATCAATCCGATGTGCAGCCTTTTGATACGGCAACATTTGCCTACAATGGGGATGGCGGACAGCGGCAATTGCGAGTCAGTGACGGTTATCTGGTGGCGATAAACGAGCCGGGAGATGGCTTATTTGTTACTCAGACAGTTGCCGGGCCTAATCAGGCAATCTTTCAGACAATCCAGGATTTTACTACTGCACTTAACAATGGAGCTGTTGGAACAGCGCCTAACGACGGTGATTTTCTGGCGAATATGGATTATGCGATGGATGCTTCTCTGGAAGGTCGTACCCGAATCGGTACTCGACAAAATGCCATCGAAATGCAACGTGATATTAATGAGAGTTCACAGTTCAGCATGACCGCTACACTTTCTCAAATTGAAGATCTCGATTATGCTGAGGCCATCACTGAGTTGAATAAACAATCAGTTGGACTACAAGCTGCGCAACAGGTTTATGTAAAAGTTCAGGGATTATCCTTGTTTAACTTTTTGTAAGTTTCCATTTGTCATAAAAGGCAGCTAAAGGATTATCAATGCAGCAAACCCAATCATACTGTGTTGTCTGCGGACAAAATGTTGTCAAATTTGAACCCTTTCGAGGGGGAACTGCTAACCGACCGTTTCTGATGCGCTTATTCAAAGTTGTCGGCAGTAATACCGATCATTTTCTATGCCCTTCCTGCCGTAGCCACGATCGTGAAAGACACTTGTTGATTTACCTCGCTTCCTTGAATTTACTCTCCATCTTTAGTCAAGCAAAGGTGTTGCATTTTGCACCAGAAAAATGGGTTTCAAATGTGATTCAGCTGCAGTCCCCAGAGCTTTATATTAAAGCGGATTTGTTTCCCCAAACGGACGATGTACAGCAGATAGATATGCTGGCAATACCTTATCCAGATGAGTTTTTTTCGGTAATTATCGCAAATCATGTACTTGAGCATGTTAACGATGATTTGTTGGCGTTGAGCGAAATTAGACGGGTGCTCAAAAAGGGTGGGCTGGCGATTTTACAAACCCCTTATAGTGATCAATTACACACTACTTTTGCGGATGACGGTATAAAAGGTGATTATCTCTGCCGTGAAGTCTATGGTCAGGAGGATCATGTGCGTCTATATGGGCGGGATATTTTTGATCGTTTCTCAAGTGCTGGTTTTAATTCATTGGTGGTGTCACACCAACAAGTTTTATCTGATATTGCTCCAGAGGTTTATGGTGTCAATCAAGATGAGCCTTTTTTTCTTTTTGAAGCAATATAGGTTGAAATATGGCAGTGCCTCTGGTCTCAGTATGTGTGATCACATATCAACATAAAAAATATATAAAACAATGTCTTGATGGAATCCTGGCACAAAAGACTGATTTTTCCTTCGAAATTTTGATTGGTGAAGATGGTTCTGTCGATGGGACACGTGAAATCTGTGAAGCTTATGCTGAACAGTATCCAGAAATCATTAGGTTGTTTTGTTGGGATCGCAATATCGATCGTTCTGCTTTTCCGGGAGGGCCGGGTCGATACAACACCATCCATACATTAAAAGCAGCCCGGACAGCCTATATCGCATTATGTGAAGGTGATGACTACTGGAGTGATGAAAACAAACTTCAACGACAAGTCTCGTTTTTGCAATCGCATTCTGAGTTTTCCATGAGTTTTCATGCTGTGGATGTGGATATCGACGGTGAGAAAAAAGCAGATAACCTGACTAAAGGAAAAGCGGACGAGTTTTCTATCTATGATTTGGCGCGCGGGAATTTCATCCATACACCATCGGTTGTTTACCGAAATCTCCTGCCAGAAGAGTTTCCTGCTTTCTTTAATACAACTCCGGTTTTAGATTATTTATTACATCTATACTTTGCACAGCATGGAAAAATTAAATATTTTTCCGAGCCAATGGCTGTTTATAGAGTGCATGGCGATAGTTATTGGTCATCCAAATCACAACGCTCTCGGTCGTTATTATGGTTAAACGTGTTAAATCCGCTCGTTGTCTACTTCTCTAGCGATAAAAAAGTAGCAGATATATTAAAACAGCAGGCATTTGATATTGGTTCAAATCTGTTAGCCAGCCCAACTGATCCACTAAGCGAAGATGAACTAAAAACTGTTTTAAACAATTTAGTGTCGATTGATCCTGTTTATTTTCTAAAACTCTCTCAGCAGAACTCGAAAGAGGTCTCTTTGGATAATTTGTTGAATCTGTTGCAAATTAACCTGCAACAAACCGACTTAAGTGTACAAAATATCGTGAAGTCGATAGTAAATAAAAACATAAACTGGCTAACCCACAATCAGTTGAAAGACGTTTTTGTGCTCAATGCCGTTCAATTAGTGCTTAATGAGTTAGAAAGTAATACATCCTCAAATCTATTACTAAGTAAACACCAAGAAACCAGCATCCGCGACTGTCTGCAATTATTAACTTCCACTTCGTTGAATGATGTGACCGATTCTGTCCTGCAGCTCAAATTGTTATTGCGCCAATGGTGGGAGCAGAAACGTTATCAATACTGGATTCATAACCATGCTTTGATGGAAATTGATGCCCAGATTCATGCCGAAAGGATGATGCAATGGCGTCACAAACCAACGTTCCATTTGTATATGTTTGTATTTAAAGAGGAACAAAATTTATTAGCCGATACACTGGCATCATTAGGCCAGCAGTTTTATCAAAATTGGAAGCTGACGGTGATTGCCGACTCTGCTTCACCTGATGTCATGTTTGAAGAGTTGGATGTATTGGAATGGCTTACATTGCCAGATCAAACAGAGCCCTATGATTACCTCAATGCCAATATGGCAGCTTCATCTGCCGAATGGGTCGCTTTCATTCCGGCAGGAACCTGTTTTGAGCCACAAATATGGTTGCAATTTGGTGATTATATAAATCTTTTTAAGGAACAAACGGCCTTTTATTGCGATGATGATGTAATCAGCAGTGCAGGGGAGCGCAGTCAGCCCCGATTCAAACCTGACTTTAATCTGGATCTGTTACGCTCGCAGGATTACATTGGACCTATCCTGTGTAAAACAACGCTGTTTGAAGCTTTAGGTGGTTTTGATAAGGTTCCAGGCCATGAAAATATGAGCTTGGCTTTTAAGATTTATGAACGTGTTGGGGCGGATGGAGTCGGCCATATTGCCGATGTGTTGATGCATTTACCCGAAAGCGTGTTATCACTTTACAGTACGCAGATGACCCAGCAGGCTGTTCAGCAGCATCTGGTTCGACAGCAACTTTATGCTTTTGCTGAGCCGGGTTTATTGGATAAAACGGTCAGAGTGGTCTATCAATGGCCTACTTCTCCAAAAGTCAGCATTATCATTCCCACCAAAGATAAGCTTGAGTTCCTTCGACCTAGTGTCGAGGCGGCACTATTAAAAAACAGTTATCCGAATTTTGAAATTATTATTGTAAATAATCTCAGCGAAGAACTGGATACACTGGAGTATTTTCGACAACTGTCCGAGCTGCCGGAAGATACGCTTCGAGTCATTGATTATCCCCATACTTTCAATTATGCAGCGATCAGCAATTTGGCTGCAGAACAGGCGCGGGGTGAGTATCTCTTATTTCTGAATAATGATACTGAAGCATTGCACCCTGAGTGGCTTGAACGCATGGTGGCCCATGGACAACGTCCAGAAGTTGGTATTGTCGGTGCTCGACTGGTTTATCCGGAAACCGGATTGATTCAGCATGCCGGTGTCATTCTTGGTATGGAGAGCATAGCCGATCATATATATCTGGGGGCGCTGGATATTAAAGAGCCAGGTTATATGGGCCGAGCGCAGGTAGACCAGAATTTTTCGGCGGTGACGGCTGCTTGTTTGCTGATTAGAAAATCAATTTATCAGCAAGTCGGCGGAATGGACGAACAGCAATTTGCTGTTTCCTACAACGATGTCGATTTATGTTTGAAGGTGCGTCAATCCGGATTTTTGGTGACATGGACACCTTATTCAGTATTAGTCCATCATGGTAGTGTGACCCAAAAGAGTGAACTCTCTCGACCCGTTGATCAAACTTTCAAGACCGAGCGCTTCCAGAGTGAGCGGAAGCATATGCTTAAAAAATGGTTGCCG
Source organism: Methylophaga sp. UBA2496 (assembly GCF_002341635.1). Taxonomy (NCBI): domain Bacteria; kingdom Pseudomonadati; phylum Pseudomonadota; class Gammaproteobacteria; order Thiotrichales; family Piscirickettsiaceae; genus Methylophaga; species Methylophaga sp. UBA2496. The sequence goes on from NZ_DDOK01000007.1 coordinate 410,846, forward strand.
GTTATTGCCAATGATCCGGCATTTAATCGAAACTTAAGTTTGGTTTATCGCGACTGTCTGATTGAATCGGCCATGCCTACCAATTGGGATACATACTTTCATGATCGTTCGAAAATTCTTGGCTTGCCCTTACAGGGGGGAAGCGGGGATTATCGTGTGATACAGCCGTTTTCTGCATTAAGTCATGCGGCATTGGCACAATGTGAATATTATCGTTTCAACAATAATATTACCCGACCGATTATGATCTCAGAATATGCGCGAATTGCACCAGACACTGTGGTGTTTCATGCGGCGCTAAATGATATTCAACTACAGCAATTAGAGCAGCTCAAAGAATTTTTACCCGATGTTTTCCGAGTTTACAGTATTGATGACTTATTAACTAACGTGCCCGAGCAAAGTTCAGCTTATAAAGAAATAAAACGTCATTTTGCTGACGCGAAATCGAGAATGCGCCGTGCATTACAATCTTCTGATCGCTTAATCGTATCAACACAGCCTTTAGCCGATTTGTGTGAGGGTATGGTTGCCGATATTCGGGTTATTCCTAATCGGCTACCCAAAAAACCATGGCTATCGGTCACTTCATTACGTAATCAAGGCCCCAAACCACGTGTAGGGTGGGCGGGCGCTCAGCAGCATCAAGGTGATCTCGCCATTATGTCCGAGGTCGTTAAAGCGACTGCAGATGAAGTGGATTGGGTTTTTATGGGGATGTGCCCGGAAGATATTAAACCGTATGTCCATGAATTTCATTATTTTGTGTCGATGGCCGAATACCCGGCAAAACTTGCCAGTCTGAATTTAGATTTGGCTATCGCACCTCTGGAAATCCATCCGTTTAATGAAGCTAAAAGTAATCTAAGATTATTAGAGTACGGCATATTGGGCTGGCCTGTTATCTGTACTGACATCTATCCATATCGAACCAACAATCCACCTGTCATTTACGTGCAAAATCAGGTGGATGAATGGATTGCGGCAATCCGGCAAATATTGGCCGATAAAGCGGCACTTGCTAATGCTGGATCGTTATTAAAGACTTGGGTTCTTGAGCATTACATGCTTGAAGATTACCTTGATGAGTGGCTTAGCGGCCTAACAAAGAGTAGATAACGATTTTGGGCCGACCTCGGCCCTTTATTTTTCTAGGTTTTGCCGTGTTGCATTGAAAAAATAAAGATTATTGGCATGAACCCTGCTTAGTTGATTTTATACCTGTTCGGAGCGCCGGCAGGTTCTGAATAGAATCGCTCAATTAGGGAGAGTGTTATGGCACTAATCGTCAATAGTAATCTGGCATCTTTGAATGCTCAGCGTAATCTGAGTAACTCACAGAATGATCTGAATACGTCATTACAACGGTTATCATCCGGTTTGCGTGTCAATAGCGCCAAAGATGATGCTGCCGGTCTGTTTGTGGCTCAACAGCTTACTCGTGATATTCGGGGCACCAATCAGGCTGTTCGAAATGCGGCAGATGGGATATCGCTTGGACAAACGGCCGAAGGTGCTTTAGGCCAAGTCGCAAACAATTTACAACGTATTCGTGAAATCGCCATCCAGGCATCAAACGCAACAGTAGGCGACAGAACTGGTTTGCAAAAAGAAGTTGACCAGTTGACTCAAGAAATCTCACGTATTGTTCAAACAACCGAGTTCAGTGGAACCAAATTACTAAGCGGTGCGACATCCTTAGTCTTTCAGGTCGGTGCCAGTGGATCGACAAATAACCAGGTTGTATTGGAGACCGTTAATATTACCGGTATCGGTGGATACTCGTTGGATTTAACGGCAACCGGTACAATCGACGTCAGTAATGCAGCTAACGCCTCTGCGGCACTCTCTGGTCTGTCATTGGATATTGATGCGGTCAACCAAACCCGTGCAACTTATGGTGCTTTGCAAAATCGATTTGAGGCAGTGATCTCCAATCTGCAGAATTATGCCGAGAATCTGACAGCGGCACGAAGTCGGATCGAAGATGCAGATTTTGCCGCCGAAACGGCAAGATTGACCCGGGCGCAGATCCTGCAGCAGGCAGGCACGTCAATATTGGCTCAGGCTAACAGTCTGCCTCAGAGTGCACTCACCTTACTACAGGGTTAAAAATGAGGTCTTCAAAGTTACCGGAAAGACTGGCTTTTATCGCTTTCCGGTTTTTTTGAAAAAAAGATTAAAGAAAAATAACCGCAGGACGCTAAACATTTCGGAGGCGGTAAATACTGGGATTTCCACAGTCTGTCCGCCATGTTTAGTGGGGCAAAAAGCCCTTTAAAGCCTAGGAGAATTCTCATGGCGGTTATTGTAAACTCGAATCTGGCATCCTTAAATGCTCAGCGTAATCTTGAATCTTCACAAAGCAGTCTGAATCAGTCACTGCAACGTTTATCATCTGGCCTGCGTATTAACAGCGCAAAAGATGACGCGGCTGGTCTCTTCATTGCTGAACAGCTGACTCGTGATATCCGTGGTACCAACCAGGCCGTTCGTAATGCATCAGACGGTATCTCTCTTGGTCAGACTGCCGAGGGCGCACTGGGTGAAATCGGTAACAACCTGCAACGTATCCGTGAACTGGCGGTACAATCTGCTAACGCTACGACTGGAAACCGTACTGGTATCCAGGCTGAGGTTGATCAGCTGACCCAAGAAATCTCACGTATTATCCAGACTACTGAATTCGCTGGTAATGGCTTGTTGAGTGCTGTGAATTCACTGACTTTCCAAGTTGGTGCCAGTGGTGCGGCATCAAACCAATTGTCAATTTCAACAGTAAGTATGACAGGTATTGCCGGTTACTCTGCAGACTTGGCTGCAACAGGTACCATTGACGTCAGCACAGCAGGTGCGGCTTCTGGTGCACTTGCCAACCTGAGTACTGCACTGGATACCGTTAACCAGTCACGTGCAACTTATGGTGCGCTGCAAAATCGTTTTGAAGCGGTTATTTCCAATCTGCAGAACTATGCCGAAAACTTGACGGCTGCACGTAGCCGAATTCAAGATGCCGACTTCGCTGCAGAAACTGCGAATCTGACTCGTGCACAGATCTTGCAGCAGGCGGGCGTATCAATCCTGGCGCAGGCGAACACCCTGCCTCAGACAGCACTTTCATTGCTCGGATAAGTTACCGGGGGCTTTCCCGGCAAATATAGCCGGGAAACGCTTACCCGATACTCTTGGAGGATGAAGGGATGACTACAAACGATTTCACAGTTAAAAATGATTCGTTGTCATTACCAATTTCTGGCAATATTCAGCAGGGCAGTAATGTTCCTGCTGAAGTTGTTTCAGGGGTTGCAACTATACAACGGGTTAATGTCGTTGCAGAGCCAAATGCACTTTCAAGGCAATTGGAAGCAACTGATGAGCAATTAGCAGCGATTCAGGATCGCGTTGTTGAGCTGAATAGCTACATGCAAAATCTGAATCGTTCTTTACAATTTTCAGTAGATGACCAAAGTGGTGAAACTGTTATCAGAGTCATTGATTCAGAAACAGATGAACTTATCAGACAGATTCCTGCTGAAGAATTACTGGTAGTTCGTAGCTCTCTGGAAGAGTATCGCGGCATGCTATTGGAAATGAGAGTTTGATTGGCGTGTAATTTGCTTAAAATTACACACTAATCGGGAGCATTATCATGGCTACAATACAAGCACCAGGCATAGGGTCTGGCCTAGATGTAAACGACATTGTGACTAAGTTGATGGAGATTGAGCGCCAGCCAATCACCAATTTAACGAGTAAAAAATCTCAGGTTAATGCCCAGATAAGTGCGTATGGCTCGCTAAAAAGCAAAGTTGCTGATTTTCAGTCGGCAATGGCGAATCTTAATTCACCACAGAAATTTCAAGTCTATCAGGCCACAAGTGGAAGTGAATCTGTTTTCACCAGCTCGGTTTCCAGTGGTGCTGTTGCGGGAAACTACAATATTGAAGTGGTGAGTCTGGCTGAAAGGGACAAAATTGCCACCAAAGCCTATACCGATTCCAACACCGTTGTAGGAGAAGGCACACTGAATATCAGTATCGGAGCGGATAGTTTCGAACTGACTATTGATGGAACCAATAACACGCTTGCCGGCATCCGGGATGCCATTAATAACGCGACCGACAACACCGGTGTTTCGGCGACTATTGTGACTGGTGATGAAGGTGCTCGTTTAGTTCTGTCTTCAAAAGAAACCGGACTCGATAATGCGTTACGGATAAGTGTGACAGATAGTGACGGTAATAATACCGATGAAACGGGTTTATCGGCTTTAGCCTATAACCCGGAAGGTGGCGTAGAGTTCCGTGCGCCAATCTCGTCAGCACAAAATGCCCTGGTCAGGATTGATGGCTTTGATGTCAGCAGTAATACCAATACGATTACCGGTGCTATTGATGGTGTCACTATCAATGCCGCATCTGTAGGCTCTTCGACTTTAAGCGTGACAAGAGATGACGAGCAAATTCTCGAATCTGTTGAAGCCTTTGCTTCTGCTTTTAATGCGTTACGCTCAGAAATCAATAAACAGCGCAATGGTCAACTGGAAGCAGACAGTACGTTGTTGTCCCTGGAACGGCAAATATTTGATGTATTAAATGCTGGTACCGCCATTGATGGATCATCCTTTAGTTATTTGATTGAAGCAGGTGTATCTATTAATAAACAAGGTGTGATGGAGGTTGATTCGGATCGTATCACTGAAATCATGAACACCGATTTTGAATCGTTTAGCAATTTATTTGCTTCAGAAAATGGTGGTTTTGCTGCAAAACTGTCGAATTTGGCCGATGGCTGGTTAGCCAATGATGGCTTGATTGATTCCCGTGAAGATGGTTTGAATACACAAGTTAAAAGTATTGATGAGCAGATTTTGCGAATGGAAGATCGAATGATTTCCGTTGAGGCAAGAATTAGAGCACAATTTACGGCATTGGATACATTAGTCAGCAGCTTAAATAATACGTCGAGCTTTTTGACGCAACAGTTAGCGTCATTGAATAATCGTAATAATTAACACAGAGCGAACTTGGGATGATGCAAAACATGATCAATAAAAAAGCGCTGGATGGTTATGGTCGAGGCGCAGTCGAGTCAGAGGTGAACTTTGCTTCTCCGCATCGTATTATTCAGATGTTAATGGAAGGCGCATTATCAAAAATCGCCACGGCCAAAGGTTGCATTGCTCGTAACGATATTGCAGAGAAAAGTCGTCAGATTACCTGGGGAATGAATATTATCCAGGGATTACGAACCAGCCTTGATGCGCAAAAAGGTGGTGAAGTCGCGGCGAACCTTGATTCACTTTATGAATATATGGGACGGCGTTTGCTGGAAGCTAATGTGACCAACGATGTCGCCATTCTGGATGAAGTCAGTAGCTTGCTGATGGAAGTCAAAGCAGGATGGGATAATATTCCCGCCGAGTTTCATTAATCTGCTATGTCAAATTCAGACGATAAAATTGAAATGTTGCAACAGGCTTTGCAACTCACTCAGAACATGCTGAACCTGGCTAAACAAAAAAACTGGGAAGCACTTGATCCTATCGAAAAAAAAAGACAACTTTTGCTAGATGCACTCTTCCCCTTAGCCGATAGCTCTGTTGAAATCAAAAAGGTGGCAACAGATTTACAAAAGCTCATAGACACCAATAATGAGCTTATTGCGCATTGCCAAAAAGGGAAACAGTCTCTTCAGCTGCAAATGCGTGACGCAAAATTCACCCAAAAAGCCGTAACTGCTTATCAATCCAATTAGTTAGCGTACTTAATTCTGATAAAGTTCCCAAATTTAGTGTCATTTTTTTGACAACTAACCGTAAAGTGCTTAACTTGATTTCACAAATCCTTGTAGTGATACCGTCAGGTACGGAGTGAGCTTGTCTTCAGGAGCAGTTATGAATGCGTGTAATATCTTGGTGATAGATATTGACCCCCAACGCCGAGAAACGCTTTCCACGCTTATTGCGTTTTTGAATTGCCACGCAGTGGTGGTGAAGGACATGGAAAGTTGGTTTGATAGCATTGATGATTTAAATGATATTGCGTTGGCGCTGGTTGGTGATTGTGGAGGGGGCAGCCAGACCAAACAATTACTTCGTGAACTGGTCAATCATGAAGCAAGAGTTCCGGTTTTCACGCTTGATTATCCTCAAAATGTTACTGGCGAATTCCCCGGTACCATCGGCGCATTGCATTATCCTGTTAAGTATCCTCAGTTAAGTAATGCCTTACAGCAAGCTTCGGTTTATAAAAATCAGGCTCAAAATACAGTTGAAACCGAACCATTGTTTCGCTCCTTGGTTGGAAACAGTGTAAAAATGAAGCGGGTTCAGAAAATGATTCAGCAGGTGTCAGACTCTGAAGCAAATGTATTGATTCTGGGGGAATCCGGGACGGGTAAGGAAGTGGTTGCCCGCAATTTACATTACTTTTCTTCCCGTCGGGAAAAACCTTTTGTGCCAGTAAACTGTGGCGCGATCCCCGGTGAGCTTCTTGAAAGTGAACTGTTCGGACATGAAAAAGGCGCTTTTACTGGTGCGATAACGGCCCGAAAAGGACGTTTTGAAATGGCCGAAGGTGGCACCCTGTTTCTTGATGAAATTGGGGATATGCCATTACCCATGCAGGTCAAGCTGTTGCGGGTATTACAGGAAAGAACGTTTGAACGGGTTGGTAGTAATAAAACGCAAAAAGCCAATGTCAGAGTCATTGCGGCAACTCACCGGAATTTAGAAACCCATATTGATGATGGTCGTTTCCGAGAGGACTTGTTTTATCGTTTAAACGTCTTTCCGATTGATATGCCAGCGTTACGTGAACGACCAGAAGATATCCCATTACTGATTCATGAGCTGACCCAGCGCATAGAACATGAAAACCGTGGGGCTGTGAGATTTACCCCGGCGGCAATCGCTTCGTTATGTCGTTACAGCTGGCCCGGAAATGTTCGAGAGCTTGCTAATGTGGTGGAAAGGCTGGTGATTTTATATCCCTATGGCACAGTTGATTTTGATGATCTGCCAGAAAAATATCAAATTGACGGCGAACCTCTGACGGAAGTTGTTACCGCGGCTATTTCTGCTCGGCCTGAAACATCAGCTGCACTAAATGTGGTTGTCAAAGAGAATGCAGCCAGTGATTCTGTTGCACCATTAAATGGAGCAAGTCATTCCGATAATGGGGCAATTAAAATGGAGGTGCTTCCGGAAGACGGATTGGATTTAAGGGAGCATCTGGCCAATTTGGAATATCTGCTTATCAAACAAGCATTGGATGAAGCGGCCGGGGTTGTTGCCCATGCAGCCAGCAGGCTCAAAATGCGCCGAACAACATTAGTGGAGAAGATGCGCAAATATGGTATTCAACGTGATGTTGAAATCACCTGATATAGGTGCCTGAATTTTGACTCCGAAATAAAATAATTAAATATAAGTCATTGATATTTAATAGTTAAAAAACAGGGCATGTATTTTGCAGAAACACTATCGGAAACCCTTTAGTGGAGCAAAATAGATGAACCTGAAATGGCCTGAATCCTCTTCCCAGAGTGAACGCCCTGCAACCAAGTCAACACACTCAACGAAACGGCCCATGGCTGCTATCGCTGAAAATCATCCTGTTTGGACACCACCAGTAAGTCATAAAAAAACATCAGCTTCAGAGAGCCGTATTGCGGATCGTCTCAGTAGCTTGTTAGCAGTCATTCCCGGTGGTGTAGTGGTGATTGACGGTACGGGTTTGGTTCAGGACTGTAATCAGGTGGCTATTAATCTGCTTGGCGAACCATTAACTGGTCAACGTTGGATTGATGTCATCAAACGGGCTTTTAAACCACGTGAGGATGATGGGCATGATGTCTCGCTGGCTGATGGCCGTCTGGTGCATATTTCTACCAGTCCATTAGATAAAGAACCGGGACAAATTATCCTGCTTCAGGAGGTCACAGAAACGCGTCAACTGCAGCGTAAAGTGGCACATTTGCAGCGTTTGTCTGCAATGGGTGAAATGGCAGCACGCCTGGCCCATCAAATCCGCACCCCTTTATCCTCCGCCACATTGTATCTTGCACCGCTACTCAAGCCCGAAACTGAAAAAACGACGCAACTGAAATTTGCCCGCCGTTTACATGACAGTTTGAGCCATATGGAACAGCTGGTTCGCAATATGCTGGCATTCTCGCGTGGCGATATGAATAGTACGGCACCGGTCAGTGTGAGTGAATTAGTCGATGAACTGGTTCAGCAGTTTATCGCGCAGCCCGAAAGTGAATCCTTGAATGTACAGGTGAGTAATCTGGTCAACGATGGCTATGTATATGGCAGTCAGCCGGCATTGGTCAGTGCATTGAACAACTTACTGAATAATGCACGTCAGGCCTGTGGTGAGGAAGGAAAAATTACAATTCACGCCGAGTATGCTGAAGAAGATCAGCAGCAGTTTATTGAAATCAGTATTGAAGATAATGGTGACGGAATCGCAGAGGCTGATTATGAGAAGATTCTGCAACCCTTTTATACCACGCGTTCAGCAGGAACCGGTCTGGGCTTGGCAGTTGTGCAATCGGTTGCCCGGGCACATAAAGGTATGTTGTGGCTGGATAGTGAGCCAGGCGTTGGCAGTACATTTTGTCTTCGACTGCCAGTTTACCGTCCTATGAATACCCCCCAGGAAACAATGCAAACAGGAGTGAAATCATGACGCAGTCAATGATTATGGTGGTTGAAGATGATGCAAATTTACGTATTGCTTTATGCGATACGCTGGAACTTGCAGGCTATCAGGTCACGGCGACTGACCACGGCCAGAAAGCTTTGGATAAGCTGGCAAATGAACCCATAGGATTGTTACTCAGTGATTTGCAGATGCAACCAATGGATGGACATACCCTGTTGAAAAAAGCCCGCGCCATGCTGCCTTCTCTGCCAGTGGTGCTGATGACCGCTTATGGTTCAGTACAAAGTGCCGTAGAAGCCATGCATGAAGGTGCCTGTGATTATCTGATGAAACCATTTGAAGCCGATGATTTGCTGCAACGCGTACAGCGTTATGTACGCACATTGCCAGCCAGTGATGATATGGTGGCTGCCGCTAAATCCTCTGTGGATTTACAATCGTTGGCAAGACGCGTGGCTGAAACCGATGCCACGGTGTTAATCAATGGCGAGAGCGGTACCGGTAAAGAAGTTCTGGCACGCTTTATCCATCGCCACTCACCTCGTAAAGACGGACCCTTTGTGGCGATTAACTGTGCTGCGATCCCTGAATCCATGCTCGAAGCAACATTGTTTGGCTATGAGAAAGGGGCATTTACCGGCGCAGCTCAAGCGTATGCCGGTAAATTTGAACAGGCAAATCAAGGCACGATTTTATTGGATGAAATTACCGAAATGGATATTTCATTACAGGCTAAATTATTGCGGGTGTTGCAAGAGCGGGAAGTAGAGCGCCTGGGAGGAAGAAAAACCTTATCGCTGGATGTACGTGTACTGGCAACCACTAACCGCACACTTCGTGAAGAAGTAAAGGCCGGTCGTTTCCGCGAAGACTTGTTTTATCGATTAAACGTTTTTCCTTTGCAGTTATTACCTTTGCGCGAACGACCGGAAGATATTGTGCCATTGGCTCAGCAGTTACTTGAGCGTCATTGTCAGCACAGTGGAAAGGTGGCGCCCCATTTTGATAATGAAGCACAAATCAAATTGTCTCGGCACAGCTGGCGAGGCAATGTGCGTGAACTGGATAATGTTATTCAGCGCGCTTTGATTTTACAGCGAGGCGCAGTAATCAAGGCCGAAGACCTTGCCTACGAAACCCTGGCCGGAACTCAGCAAAGCAATACTGAAGTAAACCCTGTACCAGTGATGGTGGACGATAATTCTGATGCACTGACGGTTAATGCGGATGATTTACGCAGTCATGAACAGCGTCATATTCTCGACATGCTGGCCAAACATCGGGGCAGCAGACGTGAAACTGCAAAAGAACTGGGTATCAGCGAACGCACGTTACGCTACAAGATTTCTCGTTTTCGTGAACAGGGCGTTGCCATTCCCGGAAAATTTGGCAAGAAGTCTGCATAAATAAACCAAGCTCAACCAAGTCACACAAAGCGAGAAGATTCTTATGATAAAAGCGATTGATCCCAACCAGCTGCTGACACAAATGCGGGCTATGCAAACTCAGGCAAATCAAGCCATGCCCATGCCGGCAGAGCAAAATTTGTCCAGCGGACGAGTTGATTTTGCCGATTTGATGAAAAATGCTGTTGATAAGGTGAATGAGACACAACAAACTGCGAGTCAGTTAAGAACCGCTTTTGAGTTGGGTGATCCCAGTGTGAATTTAACTGACGTTATGATTGCTTCACAAAAATCCAGTGTGGCTTTCGATGCAACTATCCAGGTGCGTAATAAGCTTATCGAGGCTTATCAGGAAGTCATGAGAATGTCGATTTAATGTTGCTGGTTAAACTGAAGAGCTGAAACATGGAAAACGTACCTGCTACAAAAACGAATACATTTGCTGCCAATTCTCCTCTGGCGGTGATGCAAAACAATATTTCCCGCCAGCCGGTGACCAAACAAATCATGTTTTTATTAGCCATTGCCGCGAGTATTGCTGTGGGTGGTTACGTATTTATGTGGTCGCAGACACCTTCCTATCAGGTGTTGTTTTCAGGAATGGAGGCGCAGGAGTCATCTGAAGTTGCCAATGTACTGCAGCAGATGAAAATCGATTATAAGCTGGATCCAACGTCAGGCGCATTACTGGTTCCGGCGTCAGAAGTTCAGGGCTTGCGTTTACGTCTGGCGGCGGAAGGTTTGCCACGTAGCTCAGCACAGGGCATGGAGATTCTGAGCCAGGAACAGGGTTTTGGCACCAGTCAGTTTATTGAGCAGGCTCGCTATCAACGCGCGATGGAGCAGGAGCTTGCCCGTTCGGTGGCTGAATTACAGAATGTCAGAAGTGCCCGGGTGCATCTGGCAATTCCAAAACAATCTGTCTTTGTTCGTGAACGTAAACCGCCCACCGCGTCAGTAGTGCTGAATATGTATGCTGGCAGAACCTTGGAACGAGGTCATATTGCCGCTATTACGCATATGGTGGCTGCCAGCGTTCCGAATATGAAAAGCTCGGATGTTACTGTAGTCGATCAGCGCGGTAATTTGCTTAGTCAGCCAGAACGCAATAGCAGCATGGCATTGAGTGATACGCAGCTGGAGTTCACCCAAAAGCTTGAACAGTTATATATCAGTCGTATTGAAGATATCCTGACCCCGATCGTGGGGATGAATGGTGTCCGTGCGCAGGTCGTTGCTGATGTTGACTTTACCGTGACTGAACAAACTCAGGAGAGTTACAACCCGGATTTGGCAGCATTACGCAGTGAACAGCTTGCCGAAGAAGAACGTGTTGGAGGACTGGGGCCTATGGGGGTACCTGGAGCCCTAACCAACCAGCCTCCTGGTGGTGGAGTCGCTCCGGAACAGGCAGTGCAGGAAAATGTTGGGGAAGATGGTGAAGTGGTCACCAACACGGTAACACCTGGCTCCAGCACGAAACGCAGTACCCGCAACTTCGAACTGGATCGTACGATCAGCCATAGCCGCCTGGCACCTGGCAGTATTCGTAAGTTGAGTGTTGCTGTGCTGGTTGATGAACCCGCAACCACAGATGCTGAAGGTAATATGGTGAGTACGCCGTTGAATGATGCTCAAATGGCGCGGATTAATACCCTGGTTATGGATGCTATCGGTTTCAATATGGCACGTGGTGATAGTTTAAATGTAGTCAGTGCTCCGTTTGTTACACCGGTTGAAGCTGAACCTTTGCCCAGTATTCCTTTGTGGGAACAACCATGGTTTTGGGAGGTTGGTAAGCAAGTACTGGGAGCCTTGGTTGTATTATTCCTGATTTTTGGGTTGATACGGCCAGCCTTCAGGGATCTGAATAAATCCCCAGATAAACAGTTAGCCAATCAAACCGGTGAAAACGCGGAAGGCATGTCGGCAGAACAGGTTTTGGCAGCAAGTAGTAAAAATGGAGAGGATATTGCTAAACTGACGACTGGTTCTGAGCGCGTTGAACAGCATTTGACTAATATTCGTAGCTTAGTACAGCAGGACCCTGCGCTGGTAGCGCAAGTGGTAAAAAACTGGGCAGCGAGTGATGCATAATGGCCGAACAACCCCGTAAATTAACAGGTACTGAAAAAGCTGCTGTTTTTCTTCGCTCGATAGGTGAGGAAGATGCTGCTCAAGTACTAAAACATATGGGACCAAAAGAGGTTCAGAAAATCGGTCAGGCCATGGCGACATTAAGCAATGTGACCCGTGGTGAAGTTGAAACTGTTTTAGGCAGTTTTGTCACTACTGTTGAGCAGGAGACCGGCCTTGGCATTGGGTCCCATGATTATGTGCGGAAAATGCTGGTCGGCGCGTTGGGTGAAGAACGGGCTGGTGGCTTGCTCGACAGGATCCTTTCCGGTGGTAACACGAACGGTCTTGAACAATTAAAATGGATGGATGCACGCGCTATCTATGAAGTCATCCGTCTGGAGCATCCCCAAATAGTGGCGATAGTATGTTCCTTCCTGGATTCAGATCAGGCAGCACAGGTTCTTGGAATGTTTCCTGAACGGGATCAGGCAGCCATTCTGCTTCGCGTTGCAACCCTGGATGGCGTACAACCTGCAGCACTGAACGAACTCAATGAGATCCTGGAAAAACAATTCAGTGGCAATGCTGGTGGACAAACGGCCACAGTGGGGGGGCCGAAAACGGCGGCGGATATTCTGAACTTTGTTGAGGGTAGTCGTGAAGCGGCCATAATGGAAAAAATCAAAGAGGCAGAACCGGATCTGGGCCAGAATATCGAAGATCTGATGTTTGTCTTTGATAATCTGATTGATGTCGATGATCGCGGTATGCAGACGCTGATGCGTGAAATTCAAACCGATCAATTACAGTTGGCACTTAAAGGTGCTGACGAAAATCTTAAAGAGAAGTTTCTTAAAAACATGTCTCAGCGTGCGGCGGAAATGCTACGTGATGATCTCGAAGCCATGGGACCAGTGCGTGTCAGTGATGTCGAGGCCGCACAAAAATCCATTCTGGCTACCGCGCGGATGCTGTCCGATAAAGGTGATATTGCATTAGGTAGCGGCGGTGGTGGTGATGACTTCATCTGATGATCTTTATACGACCGAACATGCCAACGTTTTATCTGCCGAAGAGTTAGCCAACGCGTATGAGCGGTGGGAGGTTCCACGCGTTGTCTCGGTTTCTGATGTAGAAGCTGAAAATGCAAGCCCGCTTACGGTTGAAGCTATAGAAGCCGTTCAACAGGCTGCCCAGGAAGAAGGTTTTAAACTGGGATATGATGAAGGTTATCAGCAAGGCCATGAGGCTGGTATCAAATCGGGTGAAGCCGATATTCAGCAGCAATCACAACATTGGAAAACCTTAATAGACAGTCTTCATGCACCACTTAAAGCTGTTGACGCCCTTGTCGAGCAGGATTTGCTTGCCATGCTTAGTCTGCTGACCCGACAAATCATTTATCAAGAGATCCGCCAGCAACCGGAGCTTGTCATCACAGCTGTCAGAGAGGCATTGGCTGTATTACCGGTCAGTGATCGCCAGCTTAAGGTCTATCTGAATCCCGAAGATATGGAGCTGGTCAAAAATGGCCTGAAACTGGATGAGGATGCCGGCTGGCAGTGGTATGAAGATCCGCTGTTGACTCGCGGAGGAGTAAGGTTGGTCACTGCGGATACCACGATTGATGCCACGGTTGAAACACGACTCAACAATTTGATTTCACGGTTATTGAGTCAAGACAATCACTATGAATCCTCCTGAACCCAATAATCGTGCTATAGCGTTGCAACAGCAGTTGCAACAACATCACGCGCGATTAGCAGCCGATCAAGAGACTCCGATTACAGTTGAAGGACGTTTAACCCGTATGGTGGGGTTGACCCTGGAAGCGGTTGGATTTCAAGCATCCGTTGGCAGCCGATGTGAAATTTATGCCCCGGGACGTGAACCGGTTGAAGCGGAAGTGGTTGGTTTTCATGACGAAACGCTTTATCTGATGCCGACTGGCAACATTCGTGGTCTGGTACCTAATGCTCGTGTCAGACCGATTCGCAGTGATTCCCAGGTTCCGGTAGGCGAAGCCTTATTGGGCCGGGTCGTTGATGGTGCCGGAAAGCCACTGGATGGTCGCGGACCATTGAATGTAAAAGATAAAGCTCCCCTGCATGGAAAAATCGTCAATCCGTTATCACGCGCCCCGGTCAGACAGCATCTGGATGTCGGTGTCAGGGCAATCAACGCGTTAATGACCGTTGGCCGTGGACAAAGGATGGGTCTGTTTGCCGGCAGTGGTGTGGGCAAAAGTGTATTGCTGGGTATGATGACCCGTTTTACCGAAGCCGATGTGATCGTCGTGGGGTTAATTGGCGAACGGGGACGTGAAGTAAAAGAATTTATAGAAGATATTCTTGGTGAAGAAGGTTTGAAACGTGCCGTAGTAGTAGCTTCACCGGCAGATCATTCACCATTGATGCGTTTGCATGGTGCCATGTTGGCTACCAGTATTGCGGAATATTTTCGGGATCAGGGCAAACAGGTTTTATTGCTGATGGATTCACTGACGCGTTTTGCACAGGCGCAGCGGGAAATTGCACTTGCGGTAGGTGAACCGCCAGCCACTAAAGGTTACCCACCTTCAGTGTTTTCATTATTGCCGCAACTGGTTGAGCGAGCCGGCAGTGGTGAAATAGGTGGCGGTGCAATTACCGCGATATACACCGTCCTGACTGAAGGTGATGATCAACAGGATCCGGTGGCTGATGCGGCCCGTGCCATTCTGGATGGGCATATTGTGTTATCCAGACAATTAGCTGAAGCCGGTCATTATCCTGCTATTGATGTTGAAGCATCGATCAGCCGGGTCATGCCGCAGGTGGTGGATGCCAAACATTTACAGCTGGCGCAGCAATTCAAGCAGATTTATGCCACTTACCGACAAAATCAGGATCTTATTACTATTGGAGCCTATCAGGCTGGCAGTGATCGACATATTGATGAAGCAATTAATCGTTATCCGGCTTTATCAGCAATGTTGAAACAGGATATGCATGTGGCGCATGATTGGAATAACAGCATTCAGGCATTACAAAAACTGTCTTTTGGACAAATGAGTAATCAACCACAGTTAAATGGACAGCTGATGCAAGCGGAACAACGCAATTTCTAATTGCTTTTAACTTTTCTTATACGGGGTTTATGAGCACATGACACGGGCAACTAAACTAAACCCAGTGATTGAAATGGCTGGCCGTGATACGGATAAGGCCATGCAAGACTTGGTTCAGGCCAATAACGTATTAGATCAGGAAAGACATCAGCTCAATGACTTATTGCGATATCGTGAAGAATATCTGCAACAGTTTCGACAAGGCGATGCGCTACAGATGAGCGCACGCAAAGCCATTGATTTACGAAATTTTCTGGCTCAGTTAGATCAGGCTATACGCTTACAACAGAGTCAGGTTGAACGCTGTTTTGTTCAGACACAAAAACAACAACAGCGATGGCTGGAAGCCAGAAATAAACAACGTTCAATCGAATCCCTCAAAGATCGCTACCAAAACGAAGCCGAACAACGACAGCAAAAACTGGAACAGCGGTTGGCAGATGAACATACTGCTATGCTCTGGGCGCGCAGACATAAATAAACACTGGCATAGTCTCTGCATTAACCTTTAAAAAGCGGAAAATTCCGTGCAGCTTGGAATTTTGATAGGTTTGCCAATGGATAACGTGTTGCCTCCAAGTTTTTTTGTCAAAAACAGTATTTGAAAAGCCATAATTATGATGCATACAAAAACAACGCTGGATTGCGGAGTGCAGCTCACCATTACTCAACTGGAGCTTTGGTATTTGCATTGTCTGAAACTATTGCTTGCTGGAGACAGCATCTATATCGATGTCAGTCGATTACAAAAAATTGACACCGCAGCTCTGCAATTGTTGTATCAATTTTATCAACAGGCACAACATTACGGTATTCAGGTAGTTTGGTCAGATATGAGTGAGAACTTTCAGGATGCAGTCAACTTATCAGGATTAATGTTTACAATGGAAAACCAGCAGTCATCAGACGAATCAGGCAATGGAGAAAAACTAGGATGGCCAGCATATTAGTAGTGGATGATTCGCCTTCGTTAAGACAAATGCTGCAAATTATTTTGCAGAATTCCGATCATGAGGTGTTGTGCGCAGAAGATGGTAAACAGGCGCTTGAAATGGTGTCTGAAGTGCAGTTCGATTTGATATTAAGTGACTTTAATATGCCACAGCTAAGTGGGCCGGAATTCATTGTGCTGCTTCGCCAACTACCGCAATACCGGTTTACTCCCGTGCTGCTGTTAACGACCGAAACAGATGAAGATAAAAAACAAATTGGACGCAGCGCCGGGGCCAGCGGATGGTTGAAAAAACCGTTTGACCCTGAGCAGTTGGTCCTGACGGTTAATTCACTGTTGAATTAAATCTGATATCAATGAAACCTTCATTATCTTCTGCAACAGCCGCTTTTCAAGAAGAAGCGCTGGAGACATTGCAGCAAATAGAACAATGGACAGTATCCTCATTACAGGAGGTATCGGCCTACAATGAGCCGCAAGAAACGCGCAGATTACTGCACTCTTTGAAAGGTACGGCAGCCAGTTTTGGTCATGATGTTATGGCGCAGGTCTGCCATGCCATAGAGAGTTTTTTGGAAGATAAACAGCAACTCAGTGTGCAGGATAGTGAAACGTTGTTAACAGCAATTGACTATTGCCGCCAAAGCTTAAATGAACCTGAATTAAGTCCGCAGTTGCAGAACGGAAATCTGGCAGATTGTATCGCTATGCTGAAGAGTCAGGTGCAGCGTACTCAAGAAACATCAAATGCCAGGCTCCCTCAGGAAATAAATGGTTCAGTTTGGCAAATTGATTTTGCACCGCACCGGCAGTTTTTTGAAAACGGTCATGATCCTTTACGTATTATCAGGGCATTACGTAATTTGGGGCCTGTTAAAGTCTCGGTATTCACTGATAAATTGCCGGATTTTGCTGATTTTGATCCATTTCAATGTTATCTGCGCTGGCAGATCACCCTTAAAGCAGAACTGGATTATAAAAAGCTGGCGACTCAATTCGAATGGGTAAAACATCTGTGTGATTTAACCATAGATTTACTGGCTTTACCCCAAACCAACCGGCTCATTGAGCCAAATCGTTACAAACTGAATGAAGCGGATCTGGATTCATTACTCACTGTTTCTCAAACGCTGCAGTCGCAGTTATATAAAGCTATTGCGTTGACAGACCAGTTAAATCATACGGATAAAGTTCGTTTGTCGCGTCGTAATCATGCGATGAAGCGCCAGCAGCAACTGTTACAGCAACAGCTGTTACAGATTACGATGCGCCCTTTGGCTGATGCTTTTGCCAGATTGCCTCGGATGGCTTTTGATCTGGGACAAAAAACCAATAAACCCGTACAACTGCATATGCATATTGCAGCCATTGAACTGGATAGTCTGATCATCAATTCATTGATGGATCCCTTGATGCACCTGTTACGCAATGCGCTGGCGCATGGAATTGAATCCGCTGAACAGCGTCAACAGTCCGGCAAACCCGTTAATGGGCAGATTCATATATCCGCCGAGCAAATCGATGAGCAGTTATTAATCCGTTTCAGTGATGATGGAGCGGGACTGTCCGAGCAACAGATTCTGGCAAAAGCCAGGCAAATGGGCATTAACATTCAGAACTCAATAAAGAACAGTCAGCAACTCAGCGAGTGGATTTTTCGTGCGGGTTTTTCAACGGCTAAATCGGCCGATGCTATTTCCGGGAGAGGTATCGGGCTGGATGTGGTCAAGCAGCACGTTACCGATTTGGGCGGCAGTATTGAGTTGGTCTCTGCTCAGGGAAAAGGCTGTTGCTTTACGATGAATATTCCTGTTCAGCGTTCTCTGGTTGATGTTCAGCTGGTCAGCGTTTCCGGGCAGACAGTTGCATTGCCGTTAATCAATTTAATCGATAGTTATGCTTTTGATAGCAACAGAGTGATTTGGCAGCATGGCAAGCAGTGGTTTATTACGGATGATAGTCGTCAAATTCCCTTGTTCGATCTCGGTAAGTTTCTGCAATTGGCACCTGAGCCTGAAGATGATGAGGCGACCTTTATCATCGTATTGAATGCGGAAAACCATTTTTTTGCCGTGCAAGTGGAGCGTCTGGCAGAACAGGCGCAGTTGTTAATCAAATCCTTGCGTCCACACTATCGTCATCTGAGTGGCGTTAAAGGGGTTGCCATATTGCCTGAGGGAAGTTTGGCTTTATTGCTCGAGCCCGGCAGATTGTTGATGTCATTCTCAAACCTTGGTGAAAGCTGAAATGACCAGCGAAGTGCATTTAAATCAGGATATTTACCAGTTGATGGTGATCAGTCACCAAAAGTTCATGGTGCCAGTCCATAGTATTGTCAGTGTGTTCGCACTGGAGGATATACTTCAATTGCCACATACACCTGATTGGCTGTCAGGCGTGGCACATATTCGTAATGCAATTGTACCGGTCGTCAATCTGAATGAACTAATAGGTTCCGCTGAGCCAGTGATTCAATCTGCTTATCCGTTACTTGTGTTATTGCGCCATCCTCGGGACTCACAGCGCTGGTTGGCGCTTTGTGTAACAGATCTCAGTAGCGTTTTGCTCAAGGAAGATCTGCATAAAATGTCATCAAGCTCAGCGGTTCATCCTTGTTTGAAGGCTGTGTTGGACAATCATTCACAAAAAATCCATTGGCTTGATATCAGTAAATTATTTGAGCAATTGATTAAGGAACAAGCGTAAGGGATGTCTGAGCAAGGAGCCAAGCGCATCATTGCGGTGATGAACCAAACGCATGATGTTGGGAAGACCACGGTCACTGCAAATTTAGGTGTTATCCTGGCAGAAATGGGCTATCGGGTTTTAATGCTGGATTTGGATCCCCAGTCTGATTTAAGCCGACAGTTCGGTGTGCCTGAAACGCAACCAGGAATGGATGCCCTGTTAAGTGATAATGCTTTGGCAAGCGAGCTATTACTGCCCTTAACTGAGCATCTATCGCTTATTGCATCCGGTCCGGAGCTGCTTTTGTACGAGCAACAAACACCCTCGGCAAAACTCGGTATGCAACTGAAGCAATTACTTACTTCGACAATACAGGCAGATGCAGATATTATTCTAATTGACTGTGCAGCCTTATCGGGGTTGTTAGGGACCAATGCGGTGTTAGCGGCTACAGATATGTTAATTCCGGTTTCTGCAGGACACGGAGCACTACGCGGTATGATAAAAATGTTACCCGTATTGCAACGGGTGTCGAAGTTGAGAGCAGAGTCATTAAGATTATGGCTGTGTTTAAATAGATTACCGGATGGCAGTGATTTTGCTTACCAGTTTGGTCATTTATTAACGCAGTATTTTCCGAAGCGAGTGCTGAAAACGGTGATATACGATAACGAGTCTGCCAATCGGGCAGATTATCAATCTCTGGCAAACGATTTGCTGTTGGGAAGAGCAGATTAATGGCTGAAAATGCGCTACGACAAAATCTGGTCAGTGAATCAGCTGATTTGGCTGAGCATGATATCACGCTGGTTGAACATAATTTTGCTACGCTGATGGGGTTCAGCGACGCTTTGGCTGAGCGCTTTTATCAGCGCTTATTTGCTGAATACCCTGAGACCACGACTTTATTCAAATCAGTAACAATTGAAGGACAGCATAAAAAGTTACTGGCTTCCATGGTTATGCTGATTAAGCATTTACGTGACTCAGCAATAATTGAGGATTACCTGCAGGGATTAGGTGTTCGTCATCAACAATATGGTGTCGAAGCTTCGCATTACGAGATGTTTATTGAAAACTGGTTATCGGTGATTTCTGAGTTTTCTGAGCAGGAATGGAATGAACCGTTACAGCAAGCCTGGCGCAACATTCTTGAGTATGTCGCCGAGTTGATGCAAACACCCGTCACGCAGGTTACAGACCCTGAAGCGGTTAATCAGACAAATCAAAACTCCACTGCGGAGTGTGCACTTACATCGCTAGCTGTAGCTCAAACTGCAACTCCAATGGTGATGATGGATTTGAATTTGGTGGTTCGTTATCTCAATGCGGCCGCTGAAAGTTTGTTAAATAAACACCAAGCCAGTCTTGAACATTTTTTCCCTAATATCAGTTTTGACAGTATTACCGGGGCTTCTCTACAACATTTTGCCGAAAAAATACCCTTTCCAATCGACTGGTTCAGTAACTTTGAGCAGTTACCGAGAAGCATTGATTTGCATTATGCGGATCTCGATTTGAGAGTGACAATTTCTGTGTTGTATAAAAATGATGAACCGGAAGGTTTTTTGCTTGAGTGTTATCCGCAAACTGCGGCAGTAAGTCAACATCCGGAAGACCCCAAAACATCGTCAACCACTGGTGTCTCAACAATACACAGCAATCTTTTAACGTCACTTGAAAAAGTCCTTAATGAAGTACAAACACAAAACGGTCATTTGACGGGGATGTTGCAGGAAATAGATGACGCTGTATTTGAAACCAGTTTGCTGGCTTTAAACTGTACAGTGGAAGCGGCAAAACTTGGTGATGAAGCACGTCAACTACGCGACTTTTCAATGGAGATCCGCGTCCTGAATCAGCAGTTGAGTCAATTGCTGCAACCATTAAAGGTTCAATCCGGACTACAGCAGCAACAGTTAACCAAAAGTATTGAGCTTGCCCGGCAACTGGAAATGGAGCTGACTCAAAACCTTCTGGTTAAGGAGAGCCAGAATCGCCATTCAATTGAACAAATCAGTCACCAATTATCTCAACAGACACAAGCCTTAACGCATCTTATCCATGCGATTTCCTCAAAGGCTGGTCCATGAATCTGCAAGTTTGGCACAGCCA
Source organism: Methylophaga sp. UBA2496 (assembly GCF_002341635.1). NCBI lineage: Bacteria > Pseudomonadati > Pseudomonadota > Gammaproteobacteria > Thiotrichales > Piscirickettsiaceae > Methylophaga > Methylophaga sp. UBA2496. The sequence goes on from NZ_DDOK01000007.1 coordinate 431,870, forward strand.
TTGCTTTTCATTACTTAAACAGCCTGTATGAGCTGGTAAATCAGAGTTTAAGGAAACGACATAATGCAACAGCTGACCCTTCCCTCCCTCAATGTTGTGAACAACAGTAATGCGGATAAATCTGTTAAATCAGCTGTAAACAACAAGGATAATGATGCTTTTGCGTCTGAACTGGATCGTAGGGTGAATGACCACCAACAATCTGCAAAGGATAAAACAGCTAAAGCCGATTCCAAAATAGATTCAAAACAAACGGAAAAAAACGATAAAGCGGAAAAGTCCGAATCGAAAGACGGCAAAAAGTTGCCGCTGGAAAAAACTGACAAAAGCACTGCAAAGACAGAAAAAGAAACAGATAAGATTGCTTCGGAAGAAGCTGCAGAAACCAGTGATGAAGCTAAACATCCACTTATATTGTCGGTCACGCCAGTTACAGATGAAGCTGGTGGCAAAAAAATCTCTGCTCAACAGGGGCTGGTCAATAAAACAAATCTCCCTCAGATAACGGATGTAACTGCTGATAAAAAAACCTCTGATTTAGTTGCGTCGGTAATAAAGCCGACTGCCCAAAGCATTGGCGTACAGACAGGCAAATCAAATAATGCGGATAGTCCTGCTACTACAATCCGTGCGGATATACTGCAAGCCATACAAAAACAAGGTGGTGAAGGCGAAGCGGTTGCTACCGAAAAATTTAAATCGATGATGCAAAACGCGAGTAAAATGCCTCAGCAAACGAATGCTGCGAGTGCCGAAGCTATTGCCTCCATGCGTCAGGTAGAGCCATTAACAGAGAAAGGTCCTGCTTCCACCTTGAGTAATCCTTTAGTGTTCTCTGCAACGACGGGAACAGCGACACCTGTGGCAGGCGTGGCCAGCGCAGGAAGTCCGGCTTTATCATTGGATATTCAGCCACAATTGAATAATGCGGCGTGGGCCAGAGTGATGAGTAGTCGAGTGGTGTGGATGGCGCGTGAAGGTGTGCAGCAAGCGGAACTGAGGCTGAATCCGGCTCATCTGGGACCAGTAGAGGTCAGACTGAGCATGCAAAATGAACAGACAAGTGTTACGTTTGTCGCCTCAAATGCCGCCGCCAGAGATGCCCTGGAGCAGGCACTGCCAAGATTGCGCGAGAGTTTCAGTGACAATGGATTGGCGCTTAATCATGCTGAAGTCAGTCATCAGGATCAGTCCTCGCAAAGTTCTGAGCAGGATGAGCAATTACAAGATGGTAATAATACGGCTCAAGTTATTATTGAAATGGACGATATGGATGATGAGGCAGCGCTCACTTCTGCTGATTCAACAGATAATAGTGTTGGTGTCAGTGTGTTTGCCTGATAATTATAATAATAGACTTAGATTGGAGAGACCGACGTGTTTAAGTTAGAGAATTATTCGCTTAGAAAACGCATGTACATTGTTGCTGGTTTTGGCATTATCGGTTTAGTGCTGTTGGCGAGTTTGATGTTCTACATGGAGCTTAATGCTGTTACCTCAATGCAACAGCTTAAAGTGGTTGCTGGATTTGTGGTTATTGGCAGTGTATTAATCATGTTCCTTGCTCATGTTATCGGGCGTTTTGGAGATAAGCGAGCGACAACTCTGGTTAACGGCATTCAGAACATTAAAAAAGGCGATCTCACCCAAAAAATTGCTATATCTGGGAAAAGTGATTTTAGCTGGATGGCTTTTGAATTAGACAGTGCCCGAAAAAACGTCGCTAATCTGGTACACACACTGACCGGCGGTGTCAGCCAGCTGAATACAGCAACACAAAACATGACTGTTATCAGTAAAGAAACGGTGACCGGTGTATTGAAACAGCAGGAAGAAACCGACCAGGTTGCAACAGCAATGAATGAAATGACCGCGTCAGTTCAGGAGGTTGCACGGACGGCGACCAATGCAGCCGAGGCGGCGCGTAATGCTGACAATGAAGCCAAGGCCGGTAAGCAAGTCGTGCTGGAAACGATGCAATCAATTGATACCTTGGCCAGTGAAGTCGAAAAAGCGGCAGATACCTTAAGCGAACTGGAAGCGGATATCGGCAATATTGGTGCCATTGTTGATGTGATTCGCGGCATTACCGAGCAAACCAATCTTTTAGCGCTGAATGCTGCGATTGAAGCTGCACGTGCGGGTGAACATGGCCGTGGTTTTGCTGTTGTAGCGGATGAAGTTCGGACTCTGGCTGCCAGAACGCAATCTTCAACACATGAAATTGAAGAAATGGTTGAACGATTACAGCAGGGAGCACGCGCTGCGGTAAAAGTGATGAATGAAAGTCGCGAAAGTGCCAAGACCAGTGTTGAAAAAGCGGCAAGTGCCGGTTCTGCTTTGGATACGATTACTGCGATGATTTCTACCATGGATGAAATGAGTACACAGATTTCCAATGCGGCAAATGAACAGAGCTCAGTAGCCGAAGATATCAATCGTGGTATTGTGAATATCAGTCAGATTGCTGACCACACTGCAGATGGTGCCAGAGCGACTTCCGAAGCGGTAGATACGCTTAGCAGTCTGTCTTCTCAATTGCAGGATGCTTCCGCTAAATTTAAAGTTTAGTCTCTATAACTCCGGCTATTGGCGTAAAAAAGCCCGCTTACAATGCGGGCTTTTTTATGCGGGTTTCCATCACAGCAGTTTTTTGATCAGCAAGCCCCCAGAGCTCATCGCAATTCGTTTTCTATCTCGGTCAATTTTTGCATGGGGTCAGCGGCACTGGTAATCGGTCGACCGATAACAAGATAATGACTGCCTGCCTTGATGGCTTGCGCGGGTGTCATGATACGATGTTGATCACCTTTAGTGCTTCCTGACGGACGAATCCCCGGCGTCACTAGTTGAAACTGGCTCCCCAGCTCAGCTTTTAACATGGCTGTTTCGTGTGCTGAGCAGACAACACCATCCAATCCATTATCTGCAGCCATTACGGCGAGACGTAATACCGTTTCTGGGATAGTGCCCTGTAAACCAATTGCTTCGAAAGTTTGTTGATCCATACTGGTGAGCAATGTAACGCCTATTAATAAAGGAGCGTCATGATGGCTGCCAATGGCTTCCCGGGCTGCAGACATCATCGCCGGTCCACCCAGGGTATGCACATTCATCATCCAGACACCTAAATCGGCTGCAGCAGCGCAGGCTTTGCCAACGGTGTTAGGAATGTCGTGATATTTCAAATCCAGAAATATATCGAAACCTTCCTGCTGCAGATTTTTGACAATTTCCGGGCCACTTCGGGTGAACAATTCCTTGCCGACTTTAAGCTTACACCGCGCTGGATCAAGTTGTTCAGCCATAGCAAGTGCTGAATTTGCATCAGGGTAATCCAAAGCGACAATGATATTTGATTGAGTCATGCTGATTTCCACTAAAATTTCAATGCAGATCCTACCTTAACTGGCCGTCTTTTGCGTCTGATTTCACTCCAACCTTGATGATAATGCTATCCTGTGCGCCAATTTTTGATGGGTTGATTCAATGAAATTTGTTACCTCAGCACAAGACGGACTGGCCAGGCGCGGACAATTGAGTTTTGCCAGAGGCAATATACAAACGCCGGCGTTTATGCCCGTCGGGACCTATGGTTCGGTAAAAGCCATGACGCCAGAAGAGGTCAAAGCTACAGGCGCTGAAATTATTCTGGGTAACACCTTTCATCTGATGTTGCGCCCCGGCACGGATATTATTCAGCAGCATGGTGATCTGCATGATTTTATGCGCTGGGATAAACCCATCTTGACCGATTCAGGTGGCTTTCAGGTTTTTAGTCTTGGAGATTTGCGCAAAATCACAGAGCAAGGTGTACATTTTCGTTCACCGGTCAGTGGCGATAAAGTCTTTATGGGACCCGAAGAATCGATGGCAGTGCAGCGGGCACTGGGAAGTGACATTGTAATGATTTTTGATGAATGTACACCTTATCCAGCTGATGAAAAAACGGCTGCCAGTTCCATGCGGTTATCGCTTCGATGGGCCGAACGAAGCAAGGCTGCTCATGGGGATAACCCTTCGGCATTATTCGGGATTGTTCAGGGCGGTATGCATGAAGCCTTACGCGATGAATCCTTGGCAGGACTGACGGAAATAGGCTTCGATGGTTATGCCATTGGCGGTTTGTCAGTTGGCGAACCAAAAGAAGATATGCTAAGAATTCTTGAGCATCTGAGTGATAAAATGCCGGCTGATAAACCCCGTTATCTTATGGGGGTCGGAAGACCTGAAGATTTGGTTGAGGCGGTGTGCCTGGGTGTGGATATGTTTGATTGTGTGATGCCAACCCGTAACGCCCGCAATGGGCATTTGTTTGTGCATGAGGGCGTGATCAAGATCCGTAACAGTCGTCATAAAACAGACACAGGTCCATTGGACCCATATTGTGATTGTTATACCTGCAAGAACTATAGTCGTGCCTATCTGCATCATTTAGATCGTACTGGTGAAATGCTGGGGCCTCGTCTGAATACCATTCATAACCTGCATTATTATCAACGCTTGATGCAGCAACTCAGGGGGGCGATTGAATCGGGCTCTTTGCAACAGTTCCGCGAGTCTTTTTATGCAATGCGACAACAACGTCCCCAATGATAGTAATTGGCTATCAGACAGAAGTTGGCTGTGGCATAATCACTGTCTTTTATTTATCAGTTTAGAGGAAATACGATGGATTTTCTGATTTCACCTGCTTTTGCTGAAGCGGCATCACAATCTGGATCACCAGGTTTGTTGGACTTTGCTTTCCCGATCATCTTGTTGGTGTTGTTTTATGTGATGTTGATTCGTCCCCAGCAAAAACGAGCTAAAGCTCATCGCACAATGCAACAAGCGCTGGCTAAAGGCGATGAAGTGGTTACAGATGGTGGCTTGATGGGGAAAATTAACGAAATTAACGACAATGCTATCAACCTGCAAATTGCTGAGGCGGTTGAGGTTAAAGTGCGTCGTGAATCAATCAATTCAGTGCTTCCTAAAGGCACATTGAAAAAACTGTAAATATGAAGAGGCTGCCGGAGAGCAGCCTTTTTGATATCTGGATCTTAAAATGAACCGATACCCCCTCTGGAAAAATCTCTTGGTTGTGGTCGTCATTGTCACGGCCATTATCTACGCAATGCCAAATCTTTTTGGTGATGACCCTGCTGTACAGGTTTCCGCTGGAAGACTAAACAGTGTTGATTTGCAATTAGTCAATGAAATCGAATCCACACTGAAACAAGCCGATATTCCCTATAAAGGCGTTGTGCTGGAAGAAAATCGTTTATTAATTCGTTTCAGTGATGCGAATGAACAGCTCAAGGCCCGTGAGCTTATTCAACAAAGCCTGAGTGATGATGATTATATTGTCGCGTTGAATTTAGCGCCCAATACACCGCAAATTCTGCGCTCGATGGGTGCGAAACCCATGAATCTCGGTCTTGACTTACGTGGTGGTGTGCATTTCCTGATGGAAGTGGATATGGACACAGTGTTGAAGCAAACACTTGAAAGCTACGCCAGCGATATTCGTATTTTGCTTCGTGACAAGACGATTCGTTATACGCAGGTGAATGTGAATGGTGATGTGTTGACCTTCGGGTTCCGCCAGGAAGCTGATCGTGATGCAGCTGTCAGTGAAATCAATCGCGAACACAATGAACTTATTGCCGTAATTGATGAAAATGCGGATCGTCCAACGGTGGCCATTCAGTTGAATGAAGCAACAGTGCGTGAAACGCAAACATTGGCTTTACAACAGAATATTACCACTCTGCGCAACCGTATTAACGAGCTGGGCGTGGCTGAACCGACAGTTCAACAGCAAGGACAAGAGCGTATTGTTGTACAGCTTCCAGGGGTTCAGGATACGGCTCAGGCGAAAAAGATCCTGGGTGCTACGGCAACACTGGAATTTCGTTTAGTGGATTTTGAAAATGATGTTCAAGATGCTTTGAATGGTCGTGTTCCCGCAAACTCAGAACTGTTTTATCATCGTGATGGCAGACCTTATCTGTTAAACAAGCGGGTAATGCTGACTGGCGAACATGTCATCAATGCTGCTTCAACGATAGATGGTCAATCCGGATCGCCAGCCGTTTCTGTGACACTGGATGGTCAAGGTGCGCGTATCTTCAGCAATATTACCCGTGACAATATCGGCAATCCGATGTCGGTTGTCTTTATTGAATCTAAAATTGAAACCCAGATCATAGATGGTGAAGAGGTCAGTGTAAGGCGTCAGCTTCCTGAGATTATCAGCGTTGCCACTATCCGTGACCAGTTAGGTAAAAAGTTTCAGATTACGGGTTTGGATAGCACCACTGAAGCACGTGATCTTGCCTTATTACTGCGTGCAGGTGCCTTGGCTGCGCCGATTGATATTGTTGAAGAGCGAACTGTTGGTCCTAGTTTAGGGCAAGAAAATATTGATCAGGGTTTTGCCTCTGTGATGATTGGTTTTGCGCTTGTTCTTGTATTCATGATTATCTGGTATCGGGTATTTGGTGCTGTGGCCAATCTGGCCTTGGCTGCCAACCTGGTGTTAATTGTGGCTTTGTTATCCATGTTACAGGCAACGCTTACCATGCCTGGTATTGCCGGGATCGTTTTGACGGTGGGTATGGCTGTAGATGCCAACGTACTTATTTTTGAGCGTATCCGTGAAGAATTACGATCCGGTAACAGCCCGCGAGCCAGTATTGATGCGGGGTATTCAAAAGCGTTCTCAACGATTGCCGATGCGAATATTACGACATTGATCGCTGCAATTGTGTTGTTTGGATTCGGAACAGGGACAATTAAAGGGTTTGCCGTTACTCTCTCTCTGGGCATATTGACATCGATGTTTACTGCAATTGTTGGTACTCGCATGGTCGTTAACCTTATCTATGGTCGTCAACAACGACCAAAACTGTCTATTTAATTAAGGCTTGTGTCATGCATCTATTAAGCAAAGAAACAAACATTAATTTTGTTGGTATACGTAAGTTTGCCTTAGCATTTTCGGCTATCCTGTTACTGATTTCAGTTTATTCGATTGTCACTAACAGCTTGAATTTCGGTATCGACTTTACCGGCGGCACCATGATTGAAGTCGGTTATCCACAACCTGTCGATTTAGGTGAGATTCGTACTACATTGGAACAGGGCGGTTTTGAGGACGCTTTGGTGCAGAATTTTGGCTCATTAACCGAAGTACTTATACGTCTTCCGGTGATTGAGACGGAAAATATGGCTGAACTCAGTAATAAAGTTGTTGCGCTATTACAGTCTGAGCAAACTGATGCATTAGAAGTAAGAAGGGTAGAATTTGTCGGCCCTCAAGTGGGTGAAGAGCTTACTGAGGATGGTGGTCTGGCAATGGTTTATGCCTTGATTGGTATTCTGATCTATGTGGCTCTGCGTTTTGAATATCGTTTTGCAATAGCTTCAGTTCTTGCTCTGGTTCACGATGTCATAATAACTGTCGGTATCTTCTCGTTATTCCGACTGGATTTCGATCTCACTGTACTGGCCGCTATACTTGCTGTTATTGGTTATTCACTGAACGATACTATCGTTGTATTTGACCGGATTCGAGAAAGCTTTCTAAAAATGCGTAAAGCGGAACCGCTTGAAGTGATTAATACCTCGATAAATGCAACACTCGGCAGAACAATCATGACATCGATGACGACCTTACTCGTTGTGTTTGCTTTGTTTATTTTTGGTGGCGAAGTAATTCATGCTTTTGCGACCGCTTTATTGATTGGAATCTTGGTGGGTACTTATTCTTCAATCTATGTGGCGGGTACGGCCGTGTTATTGATGGGTGTCACCAAAACAGATTTGATGCCGCCGGAGAAAGATGAGGATAACGAGATTAATCCTGATGGAAGCCAGGTTTAGTAAAATGAGGCCCGTGATACGGGCCTTTTTTATTGGTACCTTTTAACAGGAAGCTCTTCAATGAAATCAGTCCGGGTAATTCGGGCTTTTTCCATGGATACAACATTATCCGGAATAATGTTCATTGGATCATGTTGTTTGTCTTCATGATGGGTTTCCACTTTTAGAATGCGTAAACCTTCATAGTTACTTTGGTAACTCATGAACGTGGCAAACTCTTCCAAACCTTGCATGATTTGCCTGAGATCCAGCTCCAGTGATTTATTTTTCATTTGATTCACTCTGTGTCTAGTAAAACTGTTAACGACACAGCGATGTAATTCTTGAGGAAAAATAATGCTTTTATATCTGGAAGTGGTTCATATCAGCCATTATTTATATTAAATGAATTGTTAACCACAGCGGATTGTTTCTAAGTTGTTGTTATAAAAGTAAAATGTATTTTAACGATGTGGTGTGGTGGGATAAATTCCTTAATCGTTAAGGATTTTTCTGATTATCTAATCAATCAAAGTCAGTATCTTAAAGATGGATTTGTAGTGGAAGGAGAGATGGATGAATCACGTAAAAAAGTATGGCATAGTCCTGGCTTTTGTCTGGCCACAACTGGGCTTTGCAGAAGAAATCGATGTCACCATGCATTATGTGGGCCCGACAGAAGGTCAGGTTTGGCTCGGAGTACAGCAGGGAATTGAAGAGGCCAATCTGCAGGGTGGATTTTTAGGACAAAAATATCAACTTGAAGTTGTCGAGCCAGAGGCGCTTGAGACAACTGATATAGAAACGGTATTGTTATTGGCAACTGATGATGAGTTCACCATGAAAGTTGCTCAGACAGACAAGTATGCTGCTGTCCCGATAATTAACCTTAACTCGACTTCTGATAAATTGCGGGAAGCTTGTTTACCCAATTTATTTCATGTCACTCCCAGCGAGCAGATGCGTGCCGATGCTTTGGCACAGTGGCAGGAAAAAAATCCGGATAAACCTGCTAAAGCACAGAGCTGGCACCAGGATTTTGTAAAATTTGCAGCGAGACAGCTGAACAGCCGTTTTGAGAAAAATCAAGGTGAAGAAATGTCTGATGATGCTTGGGCTGGCTGGGCCGGAACTAAAATGATTGCTGATTCCGTTGTGCAAACCATGCAGTATGATGCGGCATTTATGTTGAATCACCTTAAAACCGATCTGGTTTTTGATGGCCAAAAAGGTGACAACGCAAACTTCCGAGAAAATGGTCAGTTACGCCAGATTCTATTACTCGTTGATAATGATAATAAAATCCTTGCTGAAGCACCGCTGCGTGGTTTTAAAGGCGGATTGGACAGTCTTGGCAAAGTAACCTGCAAATAAAGTTGAGAAATAATCAGGAGAACAATAAATGAAATTTAAAACACTTTTACTGAGTTCAATGATCGTGGCGAGCACTGCTGCCGTAGCTGAACCGACAAATCGCTTGTTCGCGACGAATGAAAGAGATAATACGGTAAGTGTCATTGACTCTCGCACCAATAAAGTTGAAGCCACGATTGATGTTGGCCAACGTCCACGTGGTATCGGTCTGTCACCGGATCAAAAATTTCTTTATGTTGCTATCAGTGATGATAATGCTATTGCTGTTGTTGATGTAAATACCCTGGAAGTCCTTAAAACACTGGATTCGGGCGATGATCCTGAAACCTTTGGCGTGAATCCTGTAACGGGTCATATTGTTATTTCCAACGAAGATGATGGTGAAGCAACGTTCCTGGATCCGAAAAGTAATGAAAAACTGGCTGTTGTGAAAGTCGGAATAGAGCCAGAAGGTGTTGCTGTCTCGCCTACTGGGAAATATGCATTAGTCACCAGTGAGTCCAGTAATATGGTGCATATCATTGAAACCACAAACTATAAATTAGTAGCAAATCTGGTTGTTGCAGCCCGCCCGCGTGGCCTTGCATTCAACAGCGATGGTAGTTTGGCGTACGCAACCAGCGAAATTGGCAATGAAGTTGCCATCATTGATATGGAAACGTACAAAATTATCAAAAAAGCGGCTATTGATGTTGAAAATTCCAAACCAATGGATATCAAAGTCAGCCCCGATGATAAAATGCTATATGTCACCACCGGCCGCGGCAATTCAGTGGCTTTCCTGGATGCAGAAACACTTGAATTAAAAGGTAATGTGCCAGTTGGGAAACGGGTATGGGGACTGGATCTTTCTAAAGACGGTTCCAGACTTTATACGGCTGATGGTGTTGATGGCACAGTATCAGTTGTTGATACGGCTAAACAGGAACGCATTGAAACGATTAAAGTCGGCGCTTTCCCATGGGGCGTTGCTCTGGACGACTGAGAGTAAAAGGTTAACTAAAATTAAACCCGGCAGCGTTTGGCGTCGCCGGGTTTTTTTATGGTTGAAAATATAAAAGAGACAAGAAATATTTTGTGAACCATTGCTGACGCGCTATGATGCCGCACATGAAATTTATACTGCGATTTACTGACATTTGCCTGTTCCGTTCAGGGCCAGATAGTCTTCCAGCGAATAATCAATTACTGCGATTGGTTCTATTTGCCTATTTCATCGTCAGCGTATCAATGAACCAGATTGATATGTCCATGCGAATCAGCTTATGGGTTGGGGTAACCGATCTGATTGTCTTAATGACATTCCTGTATTTTCTGCTCCGCTTCAATCATTATATGCCGCGATATCAACAGACGTTGATGGCAATGGCTGGCACAGGCAGCATATTGGGGTTGCTGGCAATGCCGTTGTTATGGGCATTTCGTCAGTATGCTGAACAGTCAGATACTGCAAACTTTATTTTATTTGCATTGATGCTGGTGATGTTCTGGAGCTTGATGGTTACAGCGCATATCATTCGTCGTGCACTTGAAATATCTGCTCCAAAAGCAGTTGCCTTGACAATTTTATATGTGGTGCTGGCTATTATATTGAATGGTCTCGTTATGTCTGGAGTTGCCTGAGTGCATATTCATATTTTAGGTATCTGCGGTACGTTTATGGGTGGACTTGCTTTATTAGCTCGTGAACGTGGGTTTACGGTTTCAGGTTCGGATGCCAATGTTTATCCCCCGATGAGTGATCAGTTAGCTGATGCCGGCATTGAGGTTATGCAGGGCTTTTTACCGGAACATCTGCAACCGGCGCCTGATATGGTTGTCATGGGCAATGCAATGTCGCGTGGAAATCCTGCTGTAGAATATGTGCTCAATCAGGGGTTACCTTATATTTCCGGGCCGCAATGGCTGGCGGAAAATATTCTTATTAATCGTTGGGTATTAGCCGTCGCAGGAACTCACGGTAAAACCACAACCAGCAGTATGCTGGCCTGGATTCTGCAATATGCCGGCATGCAACCCGGCTTTTTGATCGGCGGTGTGCCGGGTAATTTTGGTCAATCGGCGTCAACAGGAAATACACCGTTTTTTGTTATTGAAGCCGACGAATACGACACAGCGTTTTTTGATAAACGCAGCAAATTTATCCATTACCATCCGCGCACTTTAGTGATTAATAACCTGGAATTTGATCATGCGGATATCTTTGCCGATCTGGCTGCCATACAAACACAGTTTCATCATCTGATACGTACCGTGCCATCAGAGGGTTTGGTGATTACACCATATGCTATTCCTGCAATAGAGCAGACCCTTGATCGTGGCTGCTGGACACCCAGACAGTCCATGGATGGGGAGCAGGCAGACTGGCAATTACATGAAATTGCAGAAGATGGGCATCATTTCACTGTACAACAAAAACAACAAAACGGCACAGTGAACTGGTCTCTACTGGGAAGGCATAATGTGAATAATGCTGTGGCGGCCATTGCTGCCGCACATCATGTTGGGGTGACCGTAGAACATGCCTGTGAAGCCCTGAACCAGTTCAAAGGTGTGAAGCGCCGATTGGAACTTCGGGGCGAATGTCGTGGCATAAAAGTATATGATGACTTTGCCCATCACCCGACAGCGATTGCCACAACCTTGCAAGGCTTGCGGGCAAATATTGGTCAGCAAAGATTGATCGCCGTATTAGAACCGCGTTCCAATACTATGAAAATGGGCGTTCATGAACTGACTTTAGCCAGCTCATTACAAGCAGCAGACGCAGTTATCCTGTATCAGGATCCCAAATTATCCTGGTCTTTAGATAACATTCAACAGCAGCTGGGTGATACCTCAGTCTTGCATCGAAGTATTGATGATATCGTCGCTCACTTAGTCAGGCAAAGCAAACCAGGTGATCATATTGTGGTGATGAGCAATGGTGGCTTTGGTGGTATTCATCAAAAAATTCTGGATGCATTAGCCGATGACTGATCCTCGACAAATTGCACTGGCCATTACCGGTGCATCGGGTGCGCCGTATGCCAAACGTTTACTGGAGCAATTGTTGCTGCAGGGAATAACCGTGCATCTGATGATTTCCGCTGCTGGCCGGATTGTATTAGCAGATGAACTGGATTGGAAATTACCATCTCGCGCCGCAGATGCCACTAAAGTATTGGAGAAGCAGTTTAATTGCCAAGTGGATCAGATAAAACTATATGGCGAGCAGCAATGGTCTTCACCACTGGCCAGCGGTTCTCATTCAGTCCCGACGATGATTGTTTGTCCATGCACCATGGGTACACTGTCGGCTATTGCCTGTGGTGGCAGCGATAACCTGATAAATCGTGCTGCGGATGTGATGATCAAAGAGCAGCGAAAATTGATCGTGGTTCCAAGGGAAGCGCCATTTTCAGCGATTCATTTGGAAAATATGCTGAAATTATCCCGGCTTGGGGTATGCATCATGCCGCCTAATCCCGGCTTTTATTTCCGGCCGCAAACGCTAGAAGATATTGTTGATTTTGTGGTAGCCAGAATTCTTGATCAAGCCGGTATCGAACACCAATTAATGCCTCGCTGGGGCGAATAATTATCGGCCCGGATACAGGGCTAAAGATTAACTCGCGTATAATGCCCGCAGAGTCAAAATTCGGAAAATAGCATGTCAGATATTGAAATCGCCCAACAAGCAACAATGCAGAATATTACCGAGATCGCCACGCAAAAATTAGGTTTGCAGGAGGATGATCTGGACAACTATGGTCGTTATAAAGCCAAAGTCTCTCTGCAGGTGATGGACGATTTGGCAGACAAAGCCGATGGCAAATTAATTCTGGTTACTGCCATCAGCCCAACGCCGGCCGGCGAAGGCAAAACCACTACTACCATTGGACTTAGCGACGCATTAAACCGTATTGGCAAACAAGCTACGGTTTGTGTTCGTGAACCTTCCATGGGCCCATGCTTTGGTTTGAAAGGTGGCGCGGCTGGAGGCGGCTATTCGCAGGTGGTTCCGATGGAAGACATCAATCTGCACTTTACCGGTGATTTTCATGCCATCGCTGCCGCACATAATCTGTTGGCAGCAATGATTGATAACCATATTCATCATGGCAATGCCTTGCAGCTGGATACCCGTAAAATAACCTGGCAACGGGTTGTTGATATGAATGACCGGGCCTTACGTCAAATCACAATAGGAATGGGGGGGCCAGCGAACGGTTTCGTCCGGGAAGACCGTTTTGATATTGTGGTTGCCTCGGAAGTGATGGCAATCTTCTGTCTGGCAGCATCATTAAGCGAATTGAAACAACGACTGGGGAATATCCTAATTGGCTATTCAACCGATGGTACGCCGCGCTATGCCAGTGAGCTCAATGCTCACGGTGCCATGACCGCATTGCTGAAAGAAGCCATTAAGCCGAATTTGGTACAGACACTTGAGAATAATCCGGCGTTTGTACATGGTGGACCTTTCGCCAATATTGCACACGGCTGCAATTCGGTTATCGCCACTAAAATGGCGTTAAAACTGAGCGATTATGTAGTCACTGAAGCCGGCTTTGGAGCCGATCTCGGCGCTGAAAAGTTCATTAATATCAAGTGCCGTAAAGCCGGTATTCGTCCGGATTTGGCTGTAGTGGTCGCGACTGTTAAAGCTTTGAAATATCATGGCGGCATTAATGTTCCTGATCTGGCCGCTGAAAATCTATCTGCGCTTGAGCTGGGGCTAACCAATCTCCGTAAGCATTTACACAATTTACAAAACGAGTTCGGCCTGGAATGTGTTGTGGCAATCAATCATTTCATTCAGGACAGTGATGCGGAAATTGCGTTGATTAAAGATGCTGTGGAGACCATGGGGGCAACTGCTGTTTTGGCCAGACATTGGGCTCAAGGTGGAGCAGGGGCAGAGTTACTGGCACAGACAGTGGTGGAAAAACTACAGCAATCGAGTAAATGTGAATTGCTGTATAGCGATAATGAGACGTTGTGGAACAAAATCAGTGCCGTTGCGACAAGATTGTATGGAGCAAATGAAATCGTCGCGGATAAAAAAGTACTGAACAAATTGGGCGAGTTTCAATCCCTGCATGGTGATTTGCCGATTTGTATGGCAAAAACACCCTACTCATTCAGCAGTGACCCAACTTTGCGTGGTGCGCCAGAGCAACATGTGATCACCATACGTGATGTTCGTTTATCGCGTGGTGCAGGATTTATTGTGGTTTTGTGTGGCGATGTGATGACCATGCCTGGTTTGCCAAAGATTCCTGCTGCCGAGCGAATTGATATTGATGATAATGGCGTGATCAGCGGCTTGTTCTGATTAATCAGAACGCCGCAGGCTGAAATAAAGCATTAATCCACCCCAAAGTCCCAGAATCCAGCTGAGCACCGGCATGCCGGCCAACATGTTCGATGAATAACCATCCAGCCCTTTAATTATCGCTGCACCCACAATAAGGGCTGCACCACTGACTGCGGCGGCAGTTCGATAACTGGAATGCCGAACTTCCTGACGAATTTTATCTAAATCCTTGGATGACAACTGCATATGTAACTGACCCGCCTGGGCTTGTTTCGTCAAATCATGCAACATGCGTGGCAAGGTTGGTAATGTTTCAGCCCAGGTTGGTGCTTCTTTCTGCAACGATTTAACCGCCGCCTGCCAACCCAGTTTTTCTTTCATCCATTGCTCAAGAATTGGTTTGGCGGTTTGCCATAAATCCAGATCGGGATACAGGTCCCGTCCCAGCCCTTCAATATTCAGCAACGTTTTTTGCAGTAAAACCAATTGAGGCTGGATCTGCATATTAAAACGTCGGGCGGTCTGAAACAGTCTCAACAACAGCTGCCCAAATGAAATCTCTTTTAGCGGACGAGCAAATATGGGTTCACAGACGCTGCGAATAGCTGATTCAAACTCATCCATTCGCGTTTCAGCAGGAACCCAGCCTGACTGAATATGTAGCTCGGCAACCCGACGGTAGTCATGGTTAAAAAAAGCGAGAAAATTTTCGGCCAGATAACGCTGATCGTCAGGTGACAGCGTGCCCATAATGCCGAAATCAATGGCAATGTAACGCGGCAATTGTGGATTATTGACGTCGACCAGAATATTGCCCGGGTGCATATCAGCATGAAAGAAACTATGTCTGAATACCTGGGTAAAGAAAATTTCCACTCCAATAGTGGCGAGCAATTCCAAATTGATATTATGTTGTTTCAGTAGCGCGATATTGCTGATTGGTGCACCAAATACCCGTTCCTGCACCAGCAGGTTTGGTTTGGTTAATGACCAGTAGACTTCGGGAACATACAATAACCGTTCATCAGCAAAATGGCGTTTCAACTGTGAAGCGGATGCTGCTTCCCGCAACATATCCAGTTCATCAAACAGATTTTTTTCAAGTTCGGCAACAACCTCCCGTGGTCGCAGACGTTTGCCTTCAGACCAGTATTTTTCAGCTAAACCGGCAAGTGTATAAAGCAAGTCGACATCGCGGCGGATGACTTTCTCAATGCCCGGACGGACTAATTTAAGAATAACCTGCTTGCCATCAGTCAATGTCGCGGCATGCACCTGGGCAATTGACGCCGAGGCCAATGGTTCGGTATCAATATGACTGAAAATGCGTTCCGGTTCGCCTTCTTCATAGGCAGCATGGATTAGCGCTAGAGCAACATCATTGGGAAAAGGCGCAACTTGATCCTGCAGTTTTGCCAGGGAGTCAGCAATATCTTCAGGCAATAAATCACGCCGGGTCGAGAGAATCTGACCAAACTTGACAAATATCGGCCCTAAATCCTGTAACGCCAGCCGAATTCGTTCGCCTCTGGGCAAGTCGGCTTTATGGCGCCATCGATAGGGAGAAAACCAGCTGAGAAAACGGTAGGGACGGAAAAAATGTATGGCGAGAATCAGTTCGTCGAGGCGATGACGGCCCAACACGTGATTAATTTGTAATAAGCGTCCGAACTGACCGAGTTTCATGATTTTCTCTCAATGGTGTTTTGCAGTCTTTTTATTCGGGCTTCAAGCCGATCGGTATCGGCACGGAGTATGTCTACCTGTTGCAGAAACCGATCTGTTTGTGATTTATCGGGCAGGAAGTGACTTTCTTCTCGCAGATACTCGGCGACACTGGTTTCTAACTCAGACCGATTATCATCCAACCAGGCACCCCCCCGACGTAAACCCTGAGCAAGAGGATAGGCGAGAGCATCCCCGGTTATATTGGCGAGCTGTTGCTCCCAGTCGAAATCAAACTGTTGCTGCCAGTCCTGTAATTGTTTGGCGAATTGAACATCACCGAGGATCTGTATCTGATTGGAAAACAAGCTGTCTGGCTGTTTTAATAGCTTCAACAAGGCAAAGCTATCCGCTTTGATCATCAAGTCAGCGATATCATCTCCGGCTGAGTCCAGAACAATGTTGTCTTCGGTAAATCTGGCCATCACTGCCAGATTCAGATTGCTGATATCAATACGGATACTTCGCTTTGCAAAACGCTGAAGCTGTTGATGGCTTTCCATATCAAAGCGCAATGCATGATTCAATGCCATTTCAATTGGCTTTAAAAACAGACTCATGAGCTAGAATTTATACCCGCTATGTAACGCGACAATACCGGAAGACATATTAAAAAAATCGACTCGTTCAAATCCGGCTTCTTCCATCATTTTTTTCAAACTGGGCTGATCCGGGTGCATACGAATCGATTCAGCCAGATAGCGGTAACTTTCTGCATCATTGGTAAATAACCTGCCCAATGTGGGTAATACCTTGAACGAATAGGCATCATAGATAGGTGTTAACCAGCTGGCAGGTTGGGAAAATTCCAATACCAGTAATTTGCCACCGGGTTTTAGTACTCGTAGCATTGAGCGAAGAGCTTTGTCTTTATCGGTGACATTCCGCAGACCAAAAGCAATGGTGATGCAATCAAAAGTATTGTCAGGAAATGGCAAAGCTTCAGCATTGGCCTGCACGTACTCAATATTGCCGGCTTTACCTAAATCAGTAAGTCGATCGCGGCCAACGTTCAGCATGGAAGCATTGATGTCTGCCAGTACTACCTTTCCGGTTGGACCCACCATGTCGGCAAAACGAGCTGTTAAATCACCGGTGCCACCGGCGATATCCAAAACATTAGCACCAGGTCGCACATTGCTATTGTGCAAGGTAAAGCGTTTCCAAATCCGATGGATTCCCATCGACATCAAATCATTCATCAAGTCATAGCGACCAGCGACAGAATGAAAGACTTCGGCGACATGTCTGGCCTTTTCCTCGGTAGGAACCTGTTTAAAGCCGAAGTGCGTGGTGTTATTGTCTTCCATATATCCTCTCAGGCATCACTCTGACGTTCGTAGCCTTCAGCCATCAATTTTTCCAGATAGGTCTGCCAGTATTCATCCTGATGCATGGAAAGTTCATAAAGATACTCCCAGCTGAACAATCCACTGTCATGGCCATCATCAAAATAGATTTTGATAGCATAATGTCCTACCGGTTCAATATTACTGATGCCAACATTTTCTTTTTGTACCTGTAATACTTCCTGTCCGGGACCATGACCCTGGACCTCAGCGGAAGGAGAGTGTACGCGCAGGAACTCGGCAGACAGTAAATAGTGTTGATCGCCATAGACCAGCTCAAGTTTCCTGGACTGTTTGTGCAACTGAATTTCGCTTGGTAACGATGCCTGGCTCATAAAAGTCCTTTAAAGAATATATCGTGACAGGTCTTCATCCTGCACCAGCTCTGACAGTTGCTGACTGACATAATTTTCATCAATAACAAATTTTTGTCCTGCTTCCTCACCAGCTTCATAGGAAATATCTTCCAGCAGTCTTTCGAGTAAGGTGTGTAAACGACGTGCTCCAATGTTTTCGGTCTTTTCATTGACTTGCCAGGCCAGCTCGGCAAGTCGTTTTATGCCATCGGCGGTAAAGCTTAAATCGACCGACTCAGTCCCTAACAACGCTGAATACTGTTCAGTAAGAGAGGCATCCGGTTCGGTTAAAATTCTGACAAAGTCATCGGTTGTCAGTGCATTAAGTTCTACACGAATAGGTAATCGACCCTGAAGTTCGGGGATAAGATCAGATGGTTTACTTAAATGAAATGCACCGGAAGCAATAAACAGAATATGGTCGGTTTTCAGCATGCCGTATTTGGTGGAAACAGTGCTGCCTTCAACCAATGGCAATAAGTCACGTTGCACACCGGCTCGGGAAACGTCAGCGCCACTACCTGCACCTTCACCGCGATGAGTGATTTTGTCTATTTCATCGAGAAATACAATGCCGGTTTGTTCAACCCGCTGGATGACTTCTGCTTTTAAGTCTTCCTCGTTAATCAGTTTGGCTGCTTCTTCCTCGCTTAGTAAGCGCATGGCTTTTGCTACCGTCAGTTTACGGGTGGTTTTTCGCTGGTTACCCATATTCTGGAACATATCCTGTAACTGACTGGTAAGTTCTTCCATTCCAGGTGGTGTCATAATCTCCACCCCCATCTGATGCTGTGCCAACTCCAGCTCAACTTCCCGTTCATCCAGCTTACCTTCTCGCAGCATTTTGCGAAATTTTTGACGAGTATTGGATTCTTCTTCGGTTAAAGTGCCACGAGCTGGTGTAAGTAACGAATCCAGAATACGTTCTTCTGCCGCGTCCAAGGCACGGGGTTTTGCCTCATTGATTGCATTTTCACGCAGCATTTTCATTGCGCTTTCAGCCAGATCGCGAATAATTGATTCAACGTCGCGTCCCACATAACCCACTTCCGTGAATTTAGTGGCCTCGACTTTGATAAACGGAGCATTAACCAAAGAAGCAAGACGTCTGGCAATTTCAGTTTTACCGACACCAGTGGGGCCAATCATCAAGATGTTCTTTGGGGTTACTTCCTGTTGCAATGTGACATCAAGTTGCTGACGACGCCAACGATTACGTAATGCTATCGCAACGGCTTTTTTCGCTTCATGCTGACCGATAATGTGTTTGTCTAGTTCGTGAACGATTTGTTTGGGGGTAAGTGATTGATTCATGATTATTCGTTGTAATCCAATGTTTCAATGGTGAGGTTATGATTGGTGTAAATGCAGATATCAGCAGCGATATTCAGGCCTTTTTCAACAATCTCACGAGCCGATAAGTCAGTATTTTGTAATAAGGCTGTTGCAGCTGCCTGGGCGAATGGGCCACCAGAGCCAATAGCGATCAAGCTGTTTTCCGGTTCGATAACATCGCCATTACCAGAGATAATCAACGAAGCATCGGCATCCGCTACCGCTAGTAAGGCTTCAAGGCGGCGCATCATTCTGTCAGTACGCCAATCTTTTGCCAGCTCAAGGGCACTCCGTGTCAGGTTGCCCTGGTGTTTTTCCAGTTTGGCTTCGAAGCGTTCAAATAACGTAAACGCATCCGCAGTTCCACCAGCAAACCCGGCGATAACTTTATCATGATAAAGACGTCTGACTTTGCGGGCGTTGCCTTTCATGATGGTATTGCCAAGACTGACCTGGCCATCACCACCAATCACTACCTGGCCGTCACGACGATATGAGAGGATCGTGGTGCCACGGTATTGCTCCATAAAAAACTCCAGTATTAATTTAGAAAAAATAGCGGTGCAGTATACTATGCCGTTGGCTCTGATGCAGTTCGTAATCGGTTTTACTGAGCCCCGGCAGGCTTTTATCATGTAAAAGTGAGATAGTGGTTGACAGCGAGCTGGGATTTCCGGAAAATGCGACCTCTTTAGTGGAGGGGTTCCCGAGCGGCCAAAGGGATCAGACTGTAAATCTGACGGTTCTACCTTCGGAGGTTCGAATCCTCCCCCCTCCACCATTTAATTAAGAGTTTACTATTTTGCGGGTGTAGTTCAATGGTAGAACTCCAGCCTTCCAAGCTGACTATGTGGGTTCGATTCCCATCACCCGCTCCATTTTAGTTTTGGAAGAATTGGCCCGCATAGCTCAGTCGGTAGAGCGCATCCATGGTAAGGATGAGGTCATCAGTTCGATTCTGATTGCGGGCTCCATTTTTGATTTTGATTGGGCAGGGAGTACCTTGCCTGTTTTTGATTTTAACAATTAAAAAGTTTGGCGGGGAGACTGGCATGTCTAAGGCAAAATTTGAACGTACAAAACCCCACGTAAACGTGGGCACTATTGGTCACGTTGACCATGG